>CAXMRN010000044.1:0-20698 GCA_964195565.1 uncultured Polyangiaceae bacterium
GTGGACCACGTCGGCGGTGTCGACCTGCTGCGGGAAGAGGGCACGCAGCTCGTCGCGCAAGCGAACAACCAGCCCCATCAGGCCGACGATGGGCGCATCGCCGCGTTCCGGGCATCACGCAGCGCCTTCGCGTTTGCCGACGCCATCGTGCGGGCTTGGACCTACATCCAAGAGCACGTGGGAGGCGGCATCCCCGCACAGTCCCGGCCGACTCCTGATATCACCTTCGACGACCGCTACGAGCTCGAGCTCGGCGGCGTGCGAATGGAGCTCTTGTCGACGCCCGGTGGCGAGACGACCGACTCGATGGTCATATGGTTGCCTGACCAGGAAGTGTGCATCTGCGGCAACCTATTCAGCGCACTCTTCGGGCACTTTCCGAACCTCGTGACGGTGCGAGGCGACAGGTATCGCGAGGCGCTGCTCTTCATCGAGTGCGTCGATCGGGTCCTCGAGCTCGAGCCGAAGCTACTGCTGACCGGACATCATGGGCCGATCTCCGGGAAGGAGACGATTCGCGAAGAGCTCACGCGACTGCGCGACGCCGTTCGCTACGTGCACGATGCGACGGTGCGCGGCATGAACCACGGCAAGGACATCCACACCTTGATGCGGGAGATCGAACTCCCGCCCGAACTCGAGGTGGGGGAGGGCTACGGCAAGGTGTCGTGGAGCGTGCGTGCGATTTGGGAGAACTATGCTGGGTGGTTCCACCACAGCTCGACGACGGAACTCTACTCGGTGCCGCCCAAGAGCGTGCATGAAGACTTGGTGGAGCTTGCCGGTGGAGTAGACGCTGTCGCGCGTCGGGCGAAGGAGAAACTGGCTTCCGGTGAGCCACTGCAAGCAATTTACTTGGCCGAGGTGGCGCTCACCGCCGCACCGACGAACGTGGGAGCGCTCGAGGCGATGATCGCGTCGCACGAGCAGCTCGAAGGCGAGAGCGAGAACTTCTGGCTGACGCAGTGGCTACGAAAGCAGCTGACCAATCTGCGCGCTACGCTCGACGCGGCGCGACCCAAGGAGAAGCAGTCGTGACCGACGGACCAAACGATATCCGAATCGACGACCTCAAGGCACCGGTCCTCACACCGATGCAGAAGATGGTCATCGACGGATTCGCCGGCGTCGAGGTCGAGTTCACCGAGGACGCGGTCCTCGGCGCGGCACGGGAGCGCACCGGGCTGTCGGATTTCGGTCCCGACGATTTTCGCGAGCGCCTCGCGGTCTGGTGTCAGGCGGCCGACGAGGATGTCGAACTCGGTCCGATGGGGCAGACGCGCTTGTTGGGCGACATGGTGCGGTACGCTTCGAACCGGCTCCGCTTTCATGATCTACTCAAACGGCACCCAGAGATCCTCGACGTCGAGATCCGAAAGCCGATCATCATTGCCGGGCTTCCCCGTTCGGGAACTACCCACCTGTTGAATCTGATCGCAGCGGACACGCGGCTCCGCTCCTTGCCGTACTGGGAGAGCCTCGAACCAATCCCAGACGCGAGCGTCGCGCCAGGGCCTAAGGAGCAGGATCCGCGTTACGTGAAGTGCGCCGGTGAGTACCAGATGTTCGGCCAGATCGCGCCGTTGCTCAAGAACATGCACGACATGGCGCCGGACCACGTCCACGAGGAGATCGAAGTCGGTGCCCTCGATTTTTCGACCTTCCTGCCGGAATGGCTCGCGGTGGTGCCCCGGTGGCGCGACTACTACTTCGCCCACGATCAGCGTCCGCACTACGCGTACATGAAGAACGTGCTCAAGGCGTTGCAATGGTTGCGCGGACCGGACCGCTGGATTCTGAAATCTCCTCAGCACCTCGAGCAGATCGGGCCTCTCATCGACACCTTCCCGGATGCCACGGTGGCGCTCACGCATCGCGACCCCGTGTCGGTGGTCGCTTCCGCCATCACGATGTTGACGTACGGCGACCGAATGCGACGCACGAAGGTCGATCCACCCGCGGTGGCCGCATACTGGAGCGACCGGGTCGAGCAATTGCTGCGCTCGTGCGTGAAGGACCGCGACGCGCTGCCCGCGTCTCAGAGCATCGACGTGCTCTTCCACGAGTTCATGGCGGACGACGTCGCGATGGTAGAACGCATCTATGAGGTGGCCGGCCTCGAGATGACCGCCGAGGCGAGGGCGTCGCTCGATCGGCACATGGCCGACAACCCGCGCGGCAAACACGGGCGCATCCGATACGACCTCCTTGGCGATTTCGGAGTCGACCCCGAAGCACTTCGTGAACGGTTCGCCTTCTACTACGAACGATTCCCCATTCAGATGGAAGCATGATGAAGCAGGTCAACATTCACGGTCCAGGCAAGGTTCAGCTCGACGACGCCGAGAAGCGCGAGCCAGGGCCGCGCGATGCGGTTGTGCGCGTTGCCGCGTGTGGCGTGTGCGGAACAGATGTCCGTTATGTTCGGATGGGTGGGCTCACGCGCCCGATGCCGATCGGGCACGAGCTCTCGGGAGTCATCGAATCGACTGGTGCGGAGGTGTCCGACTTGGCCCCCGGCACCCGAGTGGTTCTCAACCCCACCGCGTCGGCGAACATGATCGGCAACGGTGGACCCGAAGGCGGCTTCACGCAGCAGCTCCTGGTTCGCAACGCGGCGGACGGTGGGTGCCTTTTCCCCATTCCCGACGACCTGCCGATGCACTTGGCTGCGCTCAGCGAGCCGCTGGGCGTGGGGATGAACGCAGTCGACCGTTCCGAGGTGACGCCGGATGACAAGGTTGCGGTGTTCGGCGCCGGCCCGATTGGACTTTCAGCCATCGCAACGCTGCGCGACCGAGGGGTTTCGGACGTCGTGGCGATCGACCTTTCACCGCGGCGTCTCGAATTGGCGACCGCGCTCGGCGCGCGAGCGACGATCAACGCCTCGGAGCAAGATCCGTGGGTCGAACTCAAGCGGCTTCACGGCGAGGAACCCCTGATGGGTATGCCAATGGCGGCGACCGATGTATTCATCGAAGCATCTGGGGCCGGCAAGGTCATCACCGACGTGCTGCAGAGCGGCAAAGCCGAATCGAGGCTCACGGTGGTCGCGCTCCATGAGCAATCGGTGAACGTCAGCTTCCTTTGGGTGATGATGAAGCAGATGACGATCCGCGGGGCGATGGAGTACCCCGCCGACTATACCGACGCGATCGAACTCCTGTCCCGTTGGGACTTGTCGCCGATGATTACGCACCGGTTTCCGCTCGAGCGGATCAGTGAAGCGATCGAGGTCGCGACGGATCCAAACGCAGGCGGCAAGGTCATGGTCGATATCGACAAAGAGGTGAACTAGTGAGCAACGCAGCGAGCTTTGATTTCTCAGGAGCGCGAGTCTTGGTGACCGGTGGGTCCAACGGGATCGGCGCAGCCATCGCCAAGGCGTTTGCTGCCGCGGGCGCCGAAGTGGTGATCACTGGCACGCGCGCGTCCGCGAGCGAGTACGACGGGGACCTCTCGGCCTACGAGTACCATCCGCTCCAGCTCACCGACAAAGAGGCGATCGAGGGCCTTGCGGCATCGCTTGATCGCCTCGACGTGCTCGTCAACAACGCCGGCTGCAACTTTCCTGGCGGCAAGCACGAGGCCGTCCCCGATGTCTTCGAAGAGTCGGTTGCGATCAACCTCTTTGGTGCGTACCGGCTTACTGTCGGGTGCAGAGACAAGTTGGCGGCTAGCAGCCTCGAGGGCGGGGCCAGCGTGATCAACCTGGCGTCGATGGGCGCTTTTTTCGCTGTCCCCATTGTCCCGGGCTACTGCGCGGGGAAAGCCGCTACCGTCCAGATGACCAAGAACCTGGCGGTGGGCTGGGCTGGCGACGGCATCCGGGTCAACGCGGTCGCGCCAGGCCTCGTCGAAAGCAACATGACGGCGATCATGAAGGGCGTGGAGGCCCTCGAGAAACCATTCATGGACCGAACTCCGCTCGGACGGTGGGGCGCTCCAGACGACATCGCGCCCGTGGTTCTCTTCCTTGCTAGCTCGTCCGCGCGCTTCATGACCGGCCAGACGGTCCTCGTCGACGGAGGCTTCTCGGTTGCCTAGCCTCGCAGAAACCCCGACACGCAAGCCCAAGCTCATCGACGCCGTCCTCACGTACGGCACGTTCCCGTTTGTCTTCGGCGGCGCGATGACCATCGCCGTCTACGGCATGGCGCGGGGATGGGATCCTGTCATCACTGCCATGTCTTTGACCGCGGTGGTGGTTCTATTGTTGCTGGGGCTCGAACGAATCCACCCGTACCATCGGGAATGGCTCCGCAGCCATGGCGACATTCGGACCGACCTCATTCACAACATGGTGAACTTCTGGATCCCCGAGGTGTACACCGTGCTCTTCGTCGGAGGATTCGCCGCGGGCGGTGCCTGGCTCTCCAACGCGATCGGCGCGACCCTTTGGCCCACAGCCTGGCCCCTACTGGCCCAACTGTTGCTCGCGCTCGTCGTTGGCGAGTTCGGGACTTACTGGGCTCACCGTCTAATGCATGTCAGCGCGTTCCTGTGGCGCTTTCATGCGGTGCACCACAGCGCTCCGAGGCTCTACTGGCTCAACGCGGGGCGCTTCCATCCGATCGATCTGTTCGCGCAACAGTTTTTTGGGGTGACGCCGTTGGTGCTGCTTGGCGCTGACGCGCGTGTCATCGCGCTGCACACGCTGTTCACCGCCACTCACGGCATGTTCCAACACTGCAACGTAGACATCCGCTTGGGCCCCCTCAACTGGATCTTCAGCATGGCGGAGCTCCACCGTTGGCATCACTCGAAACACCTCGAAGAGGCCAATACGAACTACGGGGCGAACATCGCCTTCTGGGACATTGTGTTCCGTTCACGGTTCTTGCCCAGCGATCGGGAGCCACCCACCGAGATTGGGATCGACGCTTTGCCAAACTTTCCGGGGGGCTACTGGTCGCACCTGCGGTCACCATTTCGTTGGAACGAGATCGAGGAGTCCGGGCGCGCAAATTAAGCGCCTCCTGGAGTTTGGAAGGCGGGGGCGATTCCGTTAGAGAGAAGGCATGTGGCGCGCGCGCGCAGCGAGCTGCCTGATGGCGCTCCTCTTCGTTTGCTGTGGAAGCGACGGTTCGACTCCGCCGGGTCCTGCGCTCGAGCCGCGCCCAGAGGAGCAGACCTGTCTGGTCGACATCTCGGAGGGGATGCCCGTGCGGTTGTCGGACACCGGTTGCTTCGATGATTTGAAAGCGCTCGAGCCAGGGCCGGATCTGATTCCATACGAAGTGAACTCAGCGTTGTGGACCGACGGCGCCTTCAAGCCACGTTACATGGTCGTGCCGAGCGCCGAGAGGATCACCATTCGAGAGGATGACTCCTGGGGGTTTCCCGACGGCTCGGTGCTGATCAAGGTGTTCGGCTTCGAGTTCGAGAAGGGCGACCCGCAGAGCCGCCGCGCCGTGGAGACCCGCTTCATGGTTCGTCGCGAGGGGAGCTGGGAGTACGCGACCTATGAATGGAACGACGAAGGCACCGAAGGCGCGCTCCTCGAAGAACGAAAGACCGTCGAGCTCACCGTCGACGGCGAGGCCCTCGAGTATCTGTTCCCGGAGTACGACGACTGCGTGACGTGCCATGGCGCCGCGATCGACGACGTGCTGGGGCCCAAGACGGGCCAGCTGAACCGCGACCGTCAGTACGACCTCGTGGTCGCCAACCAGCTGGTCGCGATGGCGGAGATCGACCTCTTCGCACTCGGCGACGATGAAGAGCTCGACCCCGACGCCGAGCCTCGCATGGCGAACCCAAAGATGGGCGAGGGAACCCTCGAAGCGCGGGCACGCGCGTATCTCGACGCGAACTGCGCGCATTGTCACCGTCCCGACGGTTATGCGAGCACCGGCGACCACGGTCTCGACCTTCGGTACGAGGTCTCACTCGACGAGACCGGCCTCTGCGACCCGATGAGGTACTTCACGCAGTGGGAGGGGTTGCCTCGGGTGGCGCCGGGCGACCCAGATGGTTCCGGAGTCGTGCAGCGCTTCGTCGTGGAAGGTGTCTTGCGGATGCCATCGACCGGTACGTCCGTCGTCGACCCGTTCGGCCTCGCGCTGCTGCGCGACTGGATCGCTCGGCGCGCGACCTGTCCATAGATCGCGGCCCACGCGCCGGCATGCTATGGCAGGCGCGATGACGCGCTACGATCCCGCGACGATTGAGCCCAAATGGCAGGCCTACTGGGACAAGGACGACACGTTCCGCACCCCTGAGGGGACGGACCGTCCGAAGACATACATCCTCGACATGTTCCCATACCCGTCCGGCTCCGGGCTGCACGTGGGGCATCCCGAGGGGTACACCGCAACCGACATCGTGGCGCGCTACCGTCGCGCGACGGGCTGCGACGTGCTGCACCCCATGGGCTGGGACGCCTTTGGTCTTCCCGCCGAGCAACACGCGATCGTCACCGGCACACATCCTCGGGACACGACGACGCGGAACATCGCGACCTTCAAGCGGCAGCTCAAGATGCTCGGGTTCAGCTACGACTGGGCCCGCGAGATCGACACGACGTCGCCCGACTACGTGAAATGGACGCAGTGGATTTTCCTCAAGCTCTTCAAACGCGGTCTTGCGTATCAGAGTGAGGTGGCGGTCAACTGGTGTGCGGAGCTCGGCACGGTGCTAGCCAACGAAGAGGTCATCAACGGACTGAGCGAACGGGGAGGGCATCCCGTCGAGCGCGTTCCATTGAGGCAGTGGGTGTTGAAGATCACCGCCTACGCCGATCGGCTCCTCGAAGACCTCGCGGGGGTCGAGTGGCCGAACAGCACCCGCATCATGCAGCAGGAGTGGATCGGCCGCTCCGACGGCGCCGAGGTGAAGTTCGACGTCGCCGGCCACGACGAAGTGATCGAGGTGTTCACCACGCGGCCCGACACATTGTTCGGTGCGACGTTTATGGTCCTCGCGCCCGAACACCCGCTGGTCGAGGTGGTGACTACAGACGAACGACGTGACGAAGTCAGGGGCTACGTCGAACAAGCCAAGAACAAGAGCGAGCGCGACCGACAAGCGAACAAGGAGAAGACCGGCGTCTTCACAGGCGGCCACGCGATCAATCCTGTGAACGGGGCCGAGGTTCCGATCTACATCGCCGACTACGTACTGTGGGGGTACGGCACGGGCGCGATCATGGCCGTGCCCGCACACGACGAGCGTGACTTCGAGTTCGCGACCACCCTCGGCATTCCGATCATCGAGGTCGTCAGTAAGACGGGAGCGCCCGCCGACGCTCCGTTGCAGGCGGCGATGACCGAGCAGGGCGTGGCTGTAAATTCCGGGAAGTACGACGGCCTCGGGACGGCGGAGTTCAAGAACCGTGTCACCGCCGACCTCGAAGCAGCGGGCAAAGGCGTGGCGCGCGTCGAGTACAAGCTCCGCGATTGGGTCTTCTCGCGGCAACGATATTGGGGCGAGCCCATCCCGATCTACTTCCCCGTCGAGACAGACGGCGACCCGCGCGCCGGTGCGGACTACGCGATTCGATATGACCAACCGATCGCGGTCGAGGAAAGTGAGCTCCCGCTTCGGCTCCCGGAGCTCGAGGACTACAAGCCCGGTGCAGACCCAGCAGGGGTTTTGGCGAGGGCGCAGGACTGGCGCTTCTTCGAGAAGGACGGCCAGTGGTTCGCGCGCGAGACGAACACCATGCCCCAGTGGGCGGGCTCCTGCTGGTACTACCTTCGCTTCATCGATCCAGGCAATCCCAATGCACTGTGTTCGCCCGAGCTCGCCAAACAGTGGCTTCCCGTGGACCTCTACGTGGGCGGGGCAGAGCACGCCGTCCTGCATCTTCTGTATGCGCGCTTCTGGCACAAGGTCCTCTACGACGAGGGCGTCGTCCCCACCAAGGAGCCCTTCAAGAAGCTCGTCCACCAAGGAATGATCCTTGGGGACGGCGGACAGAAGATGAGTAAGTCGCGCGGGAACGTGGTGAACCCCGACGACATCGTGGCCGAGTTTGGGGCCGACTCGATGCGCATCTACGAGATGTTCATGGGGCCACTCGAGGCGACAAAGCCTTGGAGCACAAGCTCGATCGCCGGCGTGCGCCGCTTTCTCGACCGCGTGTTCACCGTGACCCAACGGGCGGACGCGGACACGAAGCCGGACGACGCACTCACGCGGCTGCTCCACCGAACGATTCGCAAGGTCACCGAGGACATCGAGGCGATGCGGTTCAACACCGCGATCAGCGCCATGATGGTCCTCACCAACGAACTGATGAAGCTCGAGCAGGTGCCGACGGAGGCGCTCGCCATCCTCGCAAAGCTCCTCCACCCCTTCGCCCCCCACCTCGGTGAAGAAGCATGGGAAATGCTCGGCCAAGCGCCAAGCATCCAAAACGAGCAATGGCCCGCGCACGATCCGGCCCTCTGCGAGGAAGACGAAGTCGAAGTCCCCGTCCAAATCAACGGCAAAGTCCGAGGCCGAATCACCCTCCCGAAAAACGCCGCCGAAGACCAAGCCCTAGCGGCCGCCCGAGAAGCCCTACCGACCCAGCTAGAGGGCAAAACACTCCGCAAAACAATCTGGGTCCCCAACAAAATCCTCAACCTAATCCTCTAGGGGACACTCTCCACCCCCCCAACCCCCTGAAATCACGCCGCTCCCCAGCCAAAGATCGCAGCGCCATTCACGTGCCGCTCATCCGGCAGCGCGTGACCGGTTTGGCCGGGTCGGAGAGCCGCCCCGCGGAGAGTTGGGATCCCTACGCACCTCGTCCCACTCGTCGCGAGCGCGGCAGTCGGCGATCCAATCGCGGTACGCGATGGCCTGTCCGTCGGGGTCGTCGGCGAGGCGTCGGTACCAGTCGCTCGGCGACCATAGGCTGTCGAGGCTTCGTGTTCTGCAGGCCATGCCGCAGTGAATCCGGTGTGTGGACCACTGGTATTCGTTGCCATCCTCCACCAGGTGAGCGCGCACGGGGTTCAGATCGATGTACGCCGTGGCGATGGCCAGGTGCTTCTCTGATTGCGTGGGCCGGGAGTGGTAGCGTTGCTCGAACAGCTTCCCTGTCCCCCCGTAGCGCTTGTTTCGCACCTGTGCGTACCGCTGCGCGACCTTCTTGATGAACGCTGCGAGGGCCCTCTCCTGCAAGGGCGTCAACAACAGATGAACGTGATTCGGCATCAGGCAGAGGGCGTGAAGACCAAGCTCCGAGCTCGACAGATGGCGGTCCATCAGACCGATGAAGAAGAGGTAGTCGCGCGGATAGGAGAACAGCCGCCGCCGATTGTTGCCTCGCAAAACGACGTGATGCGGAACCCCTTCGAGAACTTGCCTAGACCCCCTGGGCATGCCCCGTTCTCGGGCGTTCTTCGCCGTGGGTTCCTCTGACGCGGCGGCGCTGCGATCTTTGTGGGAGATACCCCGTGGTTTCACGGGGTTAGGAGGGTAGAGAGTGTCCCCTGTTAGCGGGCGGCGCCTCGTTTTAGTTCGGTTAGGACTAGCTTGGCTATCGATTTTAGGGTTTCGAAGACGCCTTCGCCGGTTGTGGCTGTGGCGCCGAAGTCGGGGACGTTGCCGGTGTTGAGCATTTGGCGGAGCTCTTCGACAGGCGAGATGGCTGGCATGTCGCGCTTGTTGTACTGGATGACGTACGGGATGGTGTCGAGGTTGTAGCCCTGTTCCGCAAGGTTCGTGCGGAGGTTGTCCATCGACTCGCTGTTTGCCTCGGCGCGAAGCATTTGCGAATCCGCGACGAAGACGACTCCATCGACGCCCTTCAGAATCAGCTTACGGCTGGCGTCGTAGAACACCTGGCCGGGGACCGTGTAGAGATGGAAGCGCGTCTTGAAGCCGCGAATCTCGCCGATCTCGAGCGGCAGGAAGTCGAAGAACAGCGTTCGCTCGGTTTCGGTCGCGAGCGAGATCATCTTGCCTTTCGCATCCGGATTGGTGCGATTGTAGATGTACTGCAGGTTGGTCGTTTTACCGCACAGCCCCGGACCGTAGTACACGATCTTGCAGTTGATCTCGCGCGATAAGTAGTTGATGAAAGACATCCCCCCAAGCCTCTCCTAGTCACTTAATTGGTCAGTCATTGAACAAGTTGTCGATGTCGTCATCGGTTATTTCGGCGAACGGCGAACTTCGAAAAGGATCCTGCGCTTTGGCCATCACCATCTCGAAGATGCGGGTCAGGTTCTCAGTTGCTCGCTTCACGCGCAAGCGAACCAGGCCCAAGCTTGTCCGATTGTCGAAGATGACCACAAGAATCACGCGGCCACTGACCACCTGAATGTGAACGTTCTGCCGGACCCCCTCGTGGTACTGGGTCGCGAACTCCTGCTCCCGCAGTAGCTGCGCGATACCTCCCGTTGCCGCGATGGTACCCGCTGTGAGTGACGCGAGGGAGGTCGTATCGAGGTCGCCGACATCTCCGGAGGCGCTGATGAGCTGGCCGTTCTTGTCGATGACGAACACCACGCGCGCGTTTGCATCCTGGACCAGCTTGTTGGTCACGGCCTGGACCTGGGCAAACTCCTCCTCGTACATCACCATCTGGGGGCTTGCCATGTTTTGAGCCGTGCTCCTTCGCCTTCTTCAGTGCTATGGGTTCCTAGCAGAGCGCTAGTCGCCGGTAAAGATTTCCGGCCCCCCGCTTCCAGCATAACAGGCCGTCACTATAGGCAAAAACGATGCTTCGCTTCGTCGTCCGCTCGATCAGAAATCTGCTGTGCGTGCCGCTCCTACCAATCTGGGCGATCGCCCGTTGGCTATCTCGACCCAAGGGTCGATGGATCGTCGTACGGCTCAAACCACGCCTAGTCGAGGCCCGTCAGCCGCTCCCCTGGCTCCGTAGGGTCCTCGACGCGGGCTCCCTCCGACGCACCTCGTCCCTTGCTGCTATTCGCCGCCTTGCTGATTATGCGATCAGGGATCCCCGGATCGATGGCGTCGCGTTCGTCCTGCCGCCGCTTCAAGCGGGATGGTCGGTTTGTGCCGGGCTTCGGGAGCAGATTGTTCGGCTCAGGGACGAGGGCAAGGCGACGACGGTGCTTCTCCCTCGCGGTGGCGGGCATCGGGAGATGTACGTCGCGTCTGCGGCCCAGCACATCTACGTCGCGCCGCAGGCCACGATCACGCTGCTCGGCCTTTCGGCGGAGTCCCACTACGTCAAGCCGCTTCTCGATCGCATCGGCGTGGAGGTCGAGCCGTTCGCACGCAAGGAGTACAAGACCGCGGCCGAGCGCATGAGCCGCGACTCGATGAGCGCGCAGCAACGCGAACAGCTTCAGGCGCTCATCGATGGTCACACCGCGGCCTTGCTCGACGCGCTCTCCGAACGCACTGGCACCACTGCGAGCGAGACGCGCGCACTCTTCGACGTGGGCGTGTTTCGCGGCCAGGATGCAATCGACGCGCGCCTTGCGGACGGGCTTGCATACGAGGACGAGCTTCCCGACAAGCTCGGCGTCGACCGGAAGAAGATCATCGAGGCCGACCACTACCTCGACTTCAAAGAGGCGAAGCTCTTCCGTCCGTTGCGACGCCAACCATACATCGCGGTCGTGGCGGTGAAGGGCGCGATTTCGGAATCGGGCGCACCGACAGGGCGACGAGCGTCCATCGTGTCGGCGCTTCGTCACGCGCGCCGGGACCGCCGGGCGCTTGGCGTGTTGCTCTGGGTGGACTCTCCGGGCGGTTCCGCGGAGGCGTCCGACCTGATTCACCGTGAGGTCGTCCGCGTCAAAGAGAAGAAACCGGTGGTGGCCTACTTCGGTGAGGTCGCTGCGAGCGGCGGGTACTACGTCGCCGCCCATGCCAACGCCATCGTCGCCCAGCCTCTTGGTATCACCGGCTCGATCGGGGTCGTCTCGGCCCGTTTGATGGCCTCCCGGCTTCTCGATCGGGTCGGGATTCGGACCGAGGTTCTGCGAACGGGCCCCCATGCCGATCTCTTCTCACCGCACCGCCCACTCACCGAAGCCGAGCGCGCGATCATGAATCGCGAGCTCGATGCGTTCTACGATTCGTTCGTGGCGCTGGTCGCCGATGGGCGAGGGCGGCCGGTCGAGGACATCGAGCCGCTCGCGCGTGGCCGGGTCTGGCTCGCTGCAGATGCCCACCGCCACGGTCTCGTCGATGAACTCGGTGGCATGGACACCGCGCTCGAGCTTCTCAAGGACAACATCGATGCACCGCCTCGGCTCCGCGCGCGCCTGCGTCCCATGATGGTTGCGAGCTATCGTCTCGAGCCGCCACCCCCGGCGGCCCACCTCCGGCTCGATGGCTCGGTCTTCGAGGGCCTTCGAGACCTCGCGCTGCTTCTTTCCGAGGGGCCTGCGGTCCTCTATCACGTGATTTCTATCCCTCGAATCCGCTGATCCCCCACACGGTGCCGGCCGAAATTACGCTTTCGTCCGAGGGTCGTTTATCGTGGGAGCGGGGAGGCACTCGATGAAGGCAAAGCAGATAGCGCTGGCTCTGTTGCTTGGGGTCATTCTCGGCTGCGGGGGTTCTCAGAAGCCGAAAGCCGGTCCGCTGCCCGAGGGGGCGACCTTCTACGGCGTTTGGCAGTCGCCGCAGTATGGCAACATGCACCTGTGCCAGAGCGGCGGGCAGGTGATTGGGGACTACGTCAAGCACGAGCGAGGGGGGCGAATTCAGGGCGACCTCGACGGCGACCTGCTGATCTTCCAGTGGGAGGATCGCCGCGAGCTGGTGTCTGGTAAGCCGCAGATCCGGAGAGGCCGAGGCTATTTCCGCGTCGAGATCGGCGAGGACGGCGACACGTACATCAAGGGCGAATGGGGCATGGACGACGCCCTGTCGGGCGGCGGGCCCTGGAACGCGGTCAAACTCCGCCGAGGCCAGCCAGATCGATGCACGGGGGCCGATGAGCCCGTCTCACTCGAAGAGAAGCAGCACCCCTGGGACGCTGAAGAAGAGCCCAGCGAGTAAACCCGGCTAGGCCGCGGACTCAGCCAGAGCGGCTAGGCCGCGGACTCAGCAGGCGGGCAGAACACGACAGAGCAGCTCTTGCGCCGTTCCGCGCTGAGGCGAGCGCACAGCTCGGCGAGGTTGTCGTCGTAGTCCACGACTAGGCCTGCGGTGGCTTCACCGTCGTCGTTGTATGCGCAGTCATCGAGTGCGACCCAGCGGCCCTGCCACGTCTCGTCACGGCAGATGTCGACCCAGGCCATCGGATCGGCGTCCAACGGAGCTAGGGAGTTGATGAAGGATGTTCTTCGCTGTTCACTCATGTTGCAGCCTCCGGAGCTTCCTCTGCATCAGCAGCAAATCGCTCGAAGCGGGGCGAGTTTCCATCGCGTTCTGGGTCCACGCAAGCTGAATTAAGGATTGTGTTTCTAGTGGCCGGTGGTCAAGGATTAAACGTAAAACATAAGTCAAATCATGTGGTTAAGGCGTCGCCGACATGTAGGCATTCGACATTTTCGTGCATGCACGCCGGATCTTTGCAGTGTGCTCGGGTTGGCTGGCCCGCGATCGGTTCGAGGTTGAGGTGCGCGCTCTGGCGGTAAGGGGGTTCGGGGGCTGCCGCTGGCGGCTCGCGGCCCGCGACTTCACGGTTCGCGGGCTGCGTTGGGACGGACCGGCCGGCTAGCTGGCGAGGGCGTGCAGCAAGCGGTCGAGGTCTTCTCGGGTGTGGAGCTCGGTGGTGGCGATCAGGAGGTCCTGGCGCCATTCGTCGCGAAAGCGCCCGAGGTCGACGCCGGGGATGATGCCGTTCTGGAGCAAGCGCCCGAGGACCTCACTGGCCGTCGGGCCTTTGCTTCGGACGACCAGCTCGTTGAACACCGGGGCGCCGTATGGAACCTCGAAGCCCTCGAGCTTTTCGATACCCGCTCGGAGGTAGTGGGCCGCGTTGACGCAGCGTTTTCCTGCCTGCAGGAAGCCTTGGCGTCCGAGCATGGCGGTGCGCATCGCCATCGCGAGTGCGATCAGTCCGTGGTTCGTGCAGATGTTCGACGTGGCCTTCTCGCGCCGGATGTGCTGCTCGCGGGTCGACAAGGTGAGGACGTACCCGGGGTGCCCATCGGAGTCCACGGTGCGTCCGACGAGTCGGCCGGGCATTTGCCGGACCAAGGCCTGCGTGGCCCCTAACAAGCCGACGCCGGGGCCGCCGTACTGGGGCGGCACCGCCAGCGCCTGCCCTTCGCCGACGCAGACATCCGCGCCGCAGGCTCCAGGTGCCCGGAGGATCGACAGCGCATAGGGCTCCGCCGTCGCGGTCACCAAGAGCGCACCCGAGGTGTCGGCGACGGCCCGCGCTGCATCGAGGTCCTCGACGCACCCCAAGAAATTAGGATATCCCACGACGAGGGCCGCGGTCTGGTCGGTCATCGCGCGCTTGGCCGCTTCCCAGTCGGTCCGGCCATCCGCGGTGAGGGGAGCTAAGGCGATCGTCGGTTCCGTATCGAGGCCCTGCACGTAGGTGCGAATGGTCTCGATGTACTCTGGGTGCAGCCCCTCGCTGATCACGACATGCGTGCGACGCTTGGCCCGCCTTGCCATGAGGACAGCCTCTGCGGCTGCGCTCGCGCCGTCGTACATCGACGCATTGGCGACCTCGGTGCCGAGGAGCTCGCACACAATCGTTTGAAACTCGAAGATCGCCTGCAGCGTCCCTTGCGAGAGCTCGGCTTGGTACGGTGTGTACGCCGTGTAGAATTCGCTTCGCTGCAGGAGCTGATCCACCGCCGGTGGAATGTGGTGCCGATACATGCCGCCTCCGAGGAAGGACAGCAGCTGGGCGCCCCGGCTCGCGTTCGAGAGTGCGGTGAGGTGCTGCATGAGCCGTGGCTCATCTAACGCAGGCTCGAGGTCGAGGGCCTTGTCGAGCAGGTGGGTAGGCGGAATCGCCTCAAAGAGGTCGTCGATGCGCTCGACCCCAACGCGCGCGAGCATGGCGCGAACTTCTTCGTCGGTGTGCGGAAGGTATCTCACGTGGGCACCGGCGGCTCAGCCGTCGAGTGTTCCGAGGTACTCCTCGTACTTGGCTGCGTCCATCAGCGTGTCGAGCTCTGCTTGGTCCGAGGGGCGGATCGTCACCAGCCAGCCCTCTTTATAGGGGCCATCGTTCACAAGCTCGGGGCTCGACTCGAGTTCGTCGTTGACGTCCACCACTTCGCCGCTCACCGGGGCGAACAACTCGCTCACGGTCTTGACCGACTCGATGTCGCCGAACCGCTCGTGCGCCTGGACGTCTTCCCCGGGCGCCGGCATATCGACCAACGTCACGTCGCCAAGCTGTTCGACGGCGTATGCAGTGATCCCGACGCGGATGACGTCATCTTCGATGCGCGCCCATTCGTGCTCTCGCGTGTACTGCAGGTCCCTCGGGTACGTCGCCATCATCACCTCTTGTAAAACGGGGTCCTCACTACCACGGCGTCGACCACCTTGCCACGGATCTCGATGCCCAATGTGGTCCCGGCTTTGCCGAACGCCAGGGGCACATAGCCGAGACCAATGTTCCGTCCAACCGTCGGCCCTGGGGACCCGCTGGTGACCTCCCCGACGGGGGCCCCATCGGCCACAATCGGGTAGCCATGACGTGCAATTCCACGTCCGGTCATCTCGAAGCCGACGAGTTTTCGGTCGAGGCCGGCCGCCTTCACCGCCCGGAGCGCGTCCCGGCCGACGAAATCACCGGCGTCGAGCTTCACGACCCAGCCGAGGCCTGCTTCGAGCGGATGGGTCTCCTCGGTAATGTCGTTGCCGTAGAGCATCAGCCGGGCTTCGAGGCGGAGCGTGTCTCGCGCCCCTAGGCCCACGGGGCGCAAGCCGTGGGACTCACCCGACGCGAGTAGCCCTTTCCACAGCGTCACCGCGTCCTCGCTCGCGCAAAAAAGCTCGAAGCCATCCTCGCCGGTGTACCCGGTTCGCGCCGCCCACAGATCGACCCCCCCGACGCTTGCTCGGGCGACGTGGAAGGAGGGAAGGTCAAGCACGCTTTGCGGCGCGCCGAGGTCTTTCATCACGGCGGCGGCGTTCGGGCCCTGCAGGGCGAGCAGTGCCCAGGCGTCCGACACATCGTTCCAGGGAGTGCCGAGGCCTAGGTTCTTGGCGAAGTGCTCGACGATCTTGTCCCTATTGGACGCGTTGCAGACGACCAAGACCTTTTCGTCTTCGAGTCGGTACACGATGAGGTCGTCGAGGATGCGGCCCTGTGCGTTGCAGCAGGCCGTATAGAGCGCTTTGCCTGCGGGGAGCTTCGACACATCGTTGGTGACGAGGCGGTCTACTTCGGAGACGGCGTTCGGGCCTTCGACGAGAATTTCGCCCATGTGTGACACATCGAACAGCCCCGCGCGCGTGCGGACAGCCTGATGCTCGCTCTTGATGCCCTCGTACTGAACGGGCATGAGCCAACCGGCAAAGGGAACGAGCCGCGCGCCAAGCGCCCGGTGCTCGTCGGTGAGTGATGTTTCACGGAGTGATTCGGACACGTTGCCGGGGAGCTTAGGGACCGGTCGGCGCTACGCAACCGCCGGTCGGGGCGGCCGATATCGGCACCATGGCTCTACGCGATACGCTTAGTCTGTGCCGTGCCGGGCGGCTCATCCGCACGTTTGCCGTGGGCGAGGCCGCGGTCGAGGTCGGCTCGCACCCCGATTGCGATATCGTCATTCACGCTGCCGGGGTGCCCGCGCGGGCGCTTCTCTTTCAGCCCCACGGCGGAACGGTCCACGTGTATGACTTGGCCAAGGGTCCGGCTCTCGGCGCGCGCGCGATCATGCCTATCGGAGAGCGTGTTCGAGTGGGGGCGGGTTACTCGGTGACTCGGCTCAAGGCCGAACCCGCTCGGTTCGAACCGGGGGGCACCGAGCCACTTCGTAAGCGTGGTACCGGGCCGCGGCCGTTGTCGCTCGTCGGCGGTCGCGGTCCGAATGCCCGGGCGTTCCATGTGGGAGCGGCGCCGGTTTCGGTCGGTGGCTCGGGCGACAACGGGATCGTCCTCTCGGACCGCGCGGTGAGTCAATATCACTGTCGCATCGAGCCCTCGTCGCAAGGGGTGTCCATTCGGGACCTCGGAAGCACCAACGGCACCTGGGTCGATGGCGTTCGCGTCCGGCGGCACGAGCTCCGGGCGGGGGCGGTGGTGCGTATCGGCAGAACCGAGCTTCGCGTGGTCGGTCGCGTTGCAGAGCCCGCATCGAAGCTCGTCGTCGAATCGAGCGCGATGCTCTCGGTGATGGCTGACGTCGATCGGCTTGCGAGCCTGCCCTGGCCGGTGTTGGTCCGGGGAGAAACCGGCGTGGGCAAGGAGCACGTCGCGCGGGCACTGCACGACCGGGGGCGTCGCAAGGATGGTCCTTTCGTGCCGCTCAACGGGGGTGGGCTTCCGCGGGACCTCATCGAGAGTGAGCTCTTCGGGCACGAACGCGGTGCGTTCACAGGGGCGGTCCAGACGCACCGTGGGGCCTTCGAACAGGCGCACGGCGGGACGCTCTTCTTGGACGAGGTCGCCGAGCTTCCGCCGGATCTGCAGACACGACTGCTTCGTGTGCTGGAAACCTGGCACGTTCGCCGGGTGGGCAGCGAGACCGCACGCAGCGTCGATGTTCGACTGGTCTGCGCCACCCACGCGGACTTGCGGCAGTTGGTGCATGAAGGGCGTTTCCGGCCTGATCTCTACTATCGAATCCATCGCCTGGTGGTCGAAGTCCCGCCGCTACGCGCTCGACCCGACGACGTCGCATTCCTGGCTCAGCATTTCCTCCGCCAAATGGAGCCCGCCGTTGGCGAGCGACACCTCGAGCCGCAATCGATCGAACGACTGCAAACCTACGCCTGGCCGGGCAACGCCAGGGAGCTCCGAAACGTGCTCGAGCTTGCCGCCGTGGATTGTGATGGCGCGGTGATCGACGTCGCGGCAGTCGACCGATCGCTTCGCCGCGTGTCGGAACCTCGCGCGCCGCGCCCCTCTGCCGATTCCCTTCGTGAGACACTGGAGCAATATGGCGGCAACTTGTCCGCGGCGGCCCGCGCGCTCGGGATTCCGAGGTCGACGCTTCGCGACCGTCTCAAGGGTCCGTCGGAGCTCGAAGGCTAGGCGGGCCGGCGGCGCGATTCTTTGACCCGCCGAACACGGAGCTCGAGGAGGTCTTGTGCGACGCCGTAGATCCGCTTGAGCCCCGTCGACTTGGAGTGCCCAGATCGGCGGGGCCGGCACTCGATCGTCACCACCGTCGAAGGAACGTCGGCGCCCAACATTCGAATCGGAAACTCGAAGTTCAAGAAGAACGTGTCGGGCACGAGCTGGTCCGCGTCGAAGTGCGGGCGACGGAACAGGTAGGGGCCATCGCTTTGCATGCGGACACCGTGGATCAACCAAATCAGCGCACGAACTCCGGCGGAAAGAACCTTGCGATGAATGCCGTCGTCGCGCTGGTCGTACACGCTGAACACTACCTCGGCCTGCTCCTGTGCCGCGGCCTCGCGGAGCGTCCCGATCGCGTCGGGCGCAATTTGGCCGTCTGCCGGCAGGAAGGTGACCCACGTGCCTCGAGCCGCGCGGACTCCGGTCTTGAGCGCGGCGCCGATGCCGCTGTTCGCCTCGTGCCGCAGCAGTTGATGCGGCGTGCCCGCGAGTGCTCTTGCCGCCTCGGCAGAGGTGCCGTCTGTAGACCCGTCGTCGACGAAGACGATCTCGGTTGGCGGCTCGTGAGCATCGAGCCATCGTCGAAGCTCGGTCAACACCGGTGCGATGTTGGCCTCTTCGTTGAACGCAAAGATGACGACGCTCAGGTCGGGACCGATCATTCGGGTCGTTGCCTCGTCACTTTGGCGGGTACGCCGACCGCGACGGAGTAGGGGGGCACGTCTTCGGTGACGACAGCCCCCGCGCCGATCTGAGCGCCTCGGCCGATCCGTACCCCTGGCAGCACGATCGCGCCGACGCCGAGGTCGCAATCGTCTTCGATGACGACGGGCGCAAACTCGATCGGCGAGCTCAAGATCGGGACGTCCCGACCGGCTTCGCCGTGGAACGAGGTGATGATGCGAACACCGGGCGCGATTCCGACCTGAGCGCCTATGTCGATGCCGCCAGCACTATGCAAGAACGCCTGCTGACCGATCCAGGTCTCGTCCCCGATTCGCATCATGTTCTTGTGGTAGCCCTTGAGGATGGCGTTGTGCCCGACGTACACGTTCCTGCCGAGCTCGATGGTCTCGGGGTGAAAGATCAGAACGCCAGCTTCGAAGACGCAGTCGGGGCCGCAACGGGCGAGCTGATCGGCTCGAAAGGAGCCGTCGCCATGACTGTCGTTTCGCATCGCTCAGAGGTTAGCAGGAGAGGCCGGCAAGGCCGTAAAGTTCGGCTGAACCGGCCCCATGGCCTCGGACAGGCCGGCGAGGTAGGCGGCGAGTGAGCGCGCGCCCGTCGCGTTCGCGATGGTGGACGCGTAGTGGAGGTTACGCGCAGCGTGGCCGAGAGCCACGCGCGGCTCGTAGGCCGGGGCCGGTCGCACCGCTCGCTCGGCCCGCGCCGGTACGGACGACAAGTCGATCTCCTCGATTCCGTCGGCCCGCGGCACGCCTGACAACAGGCTGGCGATCGCGGCGCGGGGAAACCCCTGGGAGTACAGATCGTGACCGCGGTCGAGAGTCACCAGCGCAATCAGCCCGTCGGTGCCTGGAGACCCGGTCCCAAGCTCTGCCAACGCGACGCTCGCATAGCGGGCGAGACTAGGCTCGTGGGCGTTGTCGCCGCAGGTGTTTCGGACGTCGAGGAGCCACTCGCTTGGACAGGTCGGCAACCCGAGGCGATCCGCCAGTGCCACGCGTTCAACCTGGACTGGGCGCGTCGAGTTGGCGCGGAGGAACCGGCGCACTCGCCCGTCACGTCCGCCAGGCCCCCTGAGCTCGATGACGTTCAGGCCCGGGTGGCGCCGGTAGAGGTGTCGCCAGAACCACCCCGACGAGGCGAGACCGTGGGCGACCAGGGTCACGTCCGAGCGGACACCACGCTGCTCCTGCAGGTACCACAGTGGGCCGATCCAATGGTCGCGCTCGACGATGACGATTGCGTTCGGCGGCGCCGCACCGAGCGCTTCGAGGGCGATGTCCGAAGTGAAGTTGTCGCGGTGCCGTGTGCGCTCGTAGGGAGCGGGCGGCGCGACCGCGATGAGAAGCCCGAGGGCGACCAGGGCGGGGACTGCCCACGAGCTCCTTCGCTCCTCGAGGTACGCGACGAGCAGGCCGACGCCCGAGGCAGCGACCCAGGTGGGGATCGCGAGATACCCCGCGTAGTCCAGGACATCCGCCGCAAACATGCCGTCGCGTGCGATGAACGAGACGAAGAAGATCAACGTCACCATGAAGAGGAAGAGGCCGAGCCCACGCGCACGCGCATAGATCGCATAGCCTGTGAACCCGGCGAGGAGAATCGCGATGAGGCCGTTGTGTAGTGACCACAGGAAAAGCTCCTGCACGTGTCCCCACCATTCGGCCCATGACGCGACTCCCTTATGGTTGAAGTCGGCGGCCGTGAAGTAGTGCCGGATCGCAGTCGCGTTCGTTGGCGCGCCCCAGACGACGACGTCCTCCCGTCCCGCGACCACGAAGACGTATCCGTACGTCGCCAGCCCGATCAGCCCTCCGCCGGTCACCATGCCAAGGGACCGCCTCGGAACCTGACCTCGTGCCGTCGCCGTGAGGAGTCGTGGCGTGATCGCGAGCGCGACGCCGAAGGCGCACACGA
>CAXMRN010000045.1:0-6158 GCA_964195565.1 uncultured Polyangiaceae bacterium
AGAACACCGAGCGTTCCGCTCAGCATTAGAATAATCAAAATTCGCATGTTCACCCTCCAGATTGCCGGGGCCCACTGCACCCAACAGGCGGAAATCTAACACGGCATGCACTCTCGGGGTGCTCTTTTTGGCGTTGACCGGGGCAAATGACGGTCCTCGGGTGTACGGTCTGCGACATGCCTCACGATTGGAATCTCGATCAGGTCCCGGACCTCTCCGGACGTGTGATGATCGTCACAGGAGCCAACAGCGGCATCGGTTACGAGGCGGGACTGGCGTTCGCGAAGCGCAAGGCCGGTGTGGTCCTCGCCTGTCGCAACCAGGACAAAGCCAGGGCTGCGGCCGCGCGAATCGTGAACGAGGTGCCCACCGCTCGACTCGAACTCATCCCGTTGGATCTTTCCGATCTGTCGTCGGTGGAGGCGTTTGCGGCCGCTTTCCGTGAAGGTCACTCGCAGCTCAACGCGCTGATCAACAACGCGGGGGTCATGGCGCTGCCGAAGCGAAGCACCAAGGACGGCTTCGAGATGCAGTTCGGCACCAATCATCTGGGTCACTTCGCGTTGACGGGGCGTTTGCTCGACCTCCTCTTGAGCACGCCGGGATCGCGCGTCGTCAACGTGAGCAGCATCGCGCACAAGTTCGGAAAAATCCGCTTCCACGATCTCCAGTGGGAGAAAGGCTACAGGAAGTGGGGCGCGTATGGTCAGAGCAAGCTGGCTAACCTGCTCTTCACGCACGCCCTCAACCAGAAGCTCAAGGATGCGGGCAGCGACACGATCAGTGTGGCCTGTCATCCGGGCTGGGCAGCGACCAACTTGCAGGAAGCCGGCCCCAGGATGGAAGGCTCCAAGTTGATGGAGCGCCTGAGCGCGTGGGGGAACTCGATCTTGGCGCAGGACGCTGCGGCTGGGGCGCTGCCTACGGTTTTCGCCGCGGTTGAGCCGCTGCGCGGCGACGAGTACGTCGGTCCTACGCGCCTCATGGGGTGGCACGGGCCTCCCGAGATCATCGAGCCGTTGCCCAAGGCGCGAAACCCCGAGGACGCCCAGCGTTTGTGGGAGGAGTCCGAGCGCTTGACGGGCGTGCGCTACGCGTTTGTCTGAGCGGCTGGGGTTGCGCAAAGGGGCGAGGCCGGTACGGTCCGAACCGGAGGGAACATGCGGAATCTCGAGGAGAAAGTGGCGGTTGTGACGGGCGCCGGGGACGGCATCGGCCGCGAAACGGCGCTCGCTTTGGCAGCGAAGCGGTGTCGGCTTGCGATTTGCGACATCAACGAGGACGCGCTCAACGCGTTGCGTGAAGAGCTCGAAGCCGGCGGCACGACGGTGACGGCGCATCACGTCGACGTCTCCAACCAAGCGCAAATGAAACAGTTCGCCTCCGACGTGGCCGACGCGCATGGCGAGGTTCACATCCTCGTCAACAACGCAGGTGTGACGGTTTTTGCGTCGTTTGAAGAGCACAGCGTCGAGGACCTCGAGTGGATTCTCGGAGTGAACCTCTGGGGCGTGATCTATGGTTGCAAGTTCTTCCTCCCGCACCTCAAGGCAGCCGGAGAGGGGCACATCGTCAACCTGTCGAGCGTGTTCGGCATCATCGCGCCACCCCTGCAGACGGGCTACGTCGCGACGAAATTTGCCGTGCGCGGATTCAGCGAGTCCTTGCGTGCTGAGCTTGCCGACGAGAATATCGGTGTCACGTCGGTTCACCCCGGAGCGATACAGACCAACATCGTGAAGAACGCCCGATTGCTCACCGACACGCACAAGGAGCTCCGCGATTCGACCCAGCGTCTTTTCGATCGCCTCGGTACGACGCCCGATGTCGTGGCCGCGAGAGTCGTCAAGGCGATCGAGTACAATTCGCCGCGCGTCTTGATCACCAAGGAAGCCCGCATCGCCGACGCGCTCAAGCGGCTGATGCCCGCGACCACCGACGGCATCGTCGCGCGCGTCTTCAAGAGGATTTCCCCCGAATAGCCGTGCCGGGGAGTGAGCGCGAACGTTTCGGGGATTTCTCCGTCGTCCGCCGCCAGCCAAGCGGCGGCGAGGATGTCAGCGTTCATTTCGCTCATGCCACGGGGTTCAACGCGGGGGCCTACGGCGGACTGATCGACGGCTTAGATCCGGCGATCGATCTGCGCCTCATGGACGCCCGTGGGCACGGGCGCACGGAGGCGGACGCCGATCCGAGGCGCCTGCATTCGTGGAGGCCCTACCGCAGAGACCTCGAGGCCTTCGTGGAAACGCTCCGGCAGCCCGTCGTCCTCGCTGGCCATTCGATGGGCGCCACGGTCAGCATGGCGCTCGCCGCCGCACGTCCCGATCTAGTCCAGGGTTTGGTGCTGATCGATCCGGTGGTCGTTCCACCCCGTCTCGTTCCTGTCCTGACGGTGGCCCGCGCTCTCGGCTTTGGCGGACGCATCCTTCCCATCGCTCAAGTGGCTGCGCGCCGACGCATGGAGTTCCCATCCAAGGAAGCGGCGGTCGACAACTACGTGGGCAAAGGGCCGTTTCGGACCTGGAAGCGTGAATGGATCGAGGCTTACGTCGAAGGTGGAACCGTCGTGACCGAAACCGGATCGGTACGCCTCAGCTGCGACCGAGCCTGGGAGAGCAAGACGTTCGCCGTCGCCACGCCGAATCCGTATCGCGCGCTTGCAAAGGTGCGGTGCCCCATCACCCTGTTCGCCCGCGAGCACTCGGGTCCTCCGTTTACACAAGAGTCACGCGACGCGTTCATGCGAACCAAGCCCGACACGCGGCTGCTGATCCTGGAAGACGTCACGCACTTCATGGCGATGGAGCGTCCCGACATCGCTATCGAAGAGATCGAGCGCATGGCTCAGACCGTTCGCTCAAAGCTCGGATAGCTCGCGGTCGAAGCCGCCCGACAAGATCGGAAAGCGGCACCAGGTCTTCGGGTCGAGGTTCTTGTCATCGACGTGGAACGAGGGCGCGTACCGCTCCCGCTTCCACTGGTTGCGTGACCAGAGCTGGAAAAAGCGCTTCACCCAGCCCCTGAGGGTCTCCGAGTCGTACTCGGAGAATTCGCTCGTCAAGATCTCGAGGCAATCGGCGGGCGGCAGCTTGTCCCCAATCGCCAAGCGCTCGATCACGTCGAGCACGGGGTACGGCATCAGGTCGCCCTCGTCGGTCTGCTCGCTTCCCTTTGGGCGCAGCTCGGCGGTCGGCGTCTGTACGTTGATCGCGTGCAGTGCAGGAATCGGCTTCATGCCGACCGGGCCCTCGGTCTCGAGCCAGCGAAGCCACTGCCGGAGGAACGCCTTATCGACCCCGGCGATCGGGCTTAGGCCACCGCAGGTGTCCCCGTCCATGGTCGCGTAGCCCACAGCGGCCTCGGAGCGGTTACTCGTCGAGAGGAGAAGCGCCCCACGCATGTTGGCGAGCATCCATACGCTTGGGCCCCGCGACCGCGCTTGGATATTCTGTAGCGTGATGTCGTCCTGTTCCCAGGTGAGCGGTCGCCCGACGGCGCCGCTGATCAGTGTCTCGTACGCATCGACGATGTGCTGCACGTCCAGCACGTAGAACGTCGCTCCGATGGCGTCGGCCAGTGCGGTCGCCGCACTTCGCGTGACATCGCCGCTGTTGTCGGTTGGCTGGTAGGCGCAGCACAGGAGCGCACCGACCCAGTCCCTAGCGCTTGCCTCTCGAGGCAGCCCGAGCGCCTCGGCGAATCCTGCCTGGCCGAGCTCGCTGAGCGCTCGGTCGACCATGAGGGACACCAGCGACGCCGTCGTGGCGGAGTCCGCCCCTCCGCTGATACTGAGCACGAACCCGCGCGAATGACTCTTTCTCAGATAGTCGAACAGCGCGAGCGTAAGGGAGCGCATGAGCTCTTCCTCTTTGTGGTGGCTGCTGCTCTCCCATGCTGGAGTCGCGGGCTCGCTTCGTTCCATCGTTGCACGCGGAAACTCGAAGCTGACGCTGATGCGCTTGGCACCGGGATCGGTGCTGTCTGCCTGAAAACTGGTTGTGCGGACTTGCTCGGTCCGAGAGGCCTCGACGTCGACCACGGCTGTCGTCAGCACGGAGTCATCGAACGTCAGCCGTGGTGCCTGTGCGAGGAGTGTGCCGTTCTGTGCGATGTAACAGCCCCCGTCGTAGATCACGCGGCCAGCCTCGTTGCCGAGCAGGTTGGCATAGAGGTAGGTGACCGCCATCGACCGTGACCCCTCGAGCACCAAACGTTCGCGCACTTGGTGCTTGCCGAACGCGAAGTGACTCGCGCTCGGATTGACGATGATGTCCATCGCGTGGCCGTCGAGCGCCCCTCGGCGTTGTGCGACCCACGCGTCTTCACAGATCTCGAAGCCGATCCGCACGCCGGAGAAGTCGAAGAACACGTCGCCGAAGGGATAGGTCTGCCCCTCGCGCTCGAGTTGCACGACTTGATGATTGGGCCAGGGCTTGAACCAGCGCGGCTCGTAGTGAAGTCCCTCTCCGGCGAGGTGCTCTTTGGCCGCGAAGCCGGCGATGCGACCGTCCGCCACGACGCACGCCGTATTGTACAGGCCGCCCCGGCGCCGAACCGGCATCCCGATGCTCAGGACCATGCCCTCGGTCTGCGGCACGATTTCCATCAACATCGACCACGCGCGCTTCGCGACGTCCGGCCCGAGGAACGCGTCTTCGCAACCGTACCCGGTCGTGCACAGCTCCGGCAGAACCAGCAGCGACACCCCCTCCGCGCGGGCCTGCCGAACGACCGCCTCGATGCGCCGTTGGTTGCCGGCCCAATCGAGAGGCGTCTGATTCAACGACGCGGTCGCGACCTTGATCGGGATCATGCATGATCTCTAGCACCGCTCGGCCCGAGGCAGCCCCTTTGGCGATTGACGGGGCTTTGGCCCGAGCGTATGGTGATTTCAACAGATATCAGTTTCTGCTAAGTCGAGTAATGTATGGACTTCCGACAAGCACCTCCAAACCTTGGAAATCAATACGATTCTGACCCTCTGCTCCGCGAGTATCTGGAGCGTGCTCTCCCCGCGGAGCTCCTGAACCGCTTCGAGCCGGAGTACCGGGAGCTTGGAGAGCTCAGCGGTGGGGAGCTTTTTCAGCTCTCGCTGTCCGATCTCGCAAACGAGCCAGTGCATACGGTGTGGGACGCCTGGGGGAATCGAATCGATCACGTCGAGGTGACCGAGGTATGGAAACGCGCCCAGGTCATCTGCGCCGAGCATGGGTTGGTGGCGGCCGGGTACGACACCGAGCTGGGCCCGTACGCCCGCATCCACCAACATGTCTTGAACTACGTCGCCCAGGCGTCACTCGACACCTACAACTGTCCGCTCGCGATGACCGATGGCGCCGCCCGGACCCTGCTCGACTCCGGCAATCAGTCGCTGATCGACCACGCGCTCCCGCGTCTCTTGTCTCGCGACCCGGCCACGATGTGGACCTCAGGCCAATGGATGACCGAGCGCATCGGCGGATCCGACGTGGGGCAAACCGAGACCGTGGCGCGGCGCGACGGCGACGCGTGGCGTCTCTACGGAACGAAGTGGTTCACCTCCGCCACGACGGCCGACATGGCCCTCACGCTCGCGAGGCCAGAGGGCAACCCCCCTGGCGGACGCGGGCTGGCGATGTTTTATCTCGAGCTTCGCGACGAGCAAGGACGGCTTCAGAACCTTCGCATCAACCGGCTCAAGGATAAGTTCGGGACGCGCAAGCTCCCGACCGCGGAGCTCACGCTAGATGGCGTCGTGGCGACTCCGGTTGCCGGCTTGGAGAACGGGGTTCGCAACATCACACCCATGTTGACTATCACGCGCACCTGGAACGCGGTGGGGGCGACGCTCGGCATGCAGCGCGCAGTGGCGCTCACCCGAGACTACGCCAGCAAGCGTGAAGCGTTTGGTGGGGCGCTGATCGACAAGCCGCTCCATGTCGACACGATGGCGGAGATGATCGCCGAAACCCAAGGCGCGTTTCTGCTTACCTTCCGCGTTGTCGAGTTGCTCGGACGGATCGAGTCCGGCGAGGCCACCGGTGCCGAACGACTCGTGAGCCGACTGCTCACCCCCATCGCAAAGCTCACGACCGGAAAACAAGGCGTTGCGGTGGCGTCGGAGGCTTTGGAGGGCTTCGGCGGCGCTGGTTACGTGAACGACACGGGGCTTCCAA
>CAXMRN010000046.1:0-19609 GCA_964195565.1 uncultured Polyangiaceae bacterium
CGAGGCCCTCACCCATGGCCTCGCCCGGATGATCGTCGACCGCCACCCCCGCCTCCGATCCCTCTCCTCGGAAGAGGCGCGCCAACTGGCCCTAGCCGCCACGCAGCTCCTGCAATCCGGCATAGGCCTCTCCTAGGGGGAGGGGCCTTCGGGGGTTTCGGCTCATACCGCGGACCCTGCTGGTGAGCCGCCCGCCCCGATGGAGCTGCCCGAGGGATCCTCGTCCGAGGCCGATATCAAGGCTGCGCTCATGGGTGGTGTGCCCGGAGGGCGTTGGAAGGAAGGGCTGTTGTTCGAGGGGATCCGACCGCAGCCCTGGCTCAAGAGCGCGTCGAACTGGTTTCCGCGCACCGAGGACGTTCAGCCCAACGAGATGCGAATCATTTTCATGGGGACCGCGCCGTTCATTCGGCCCGGCCAGATGAACACTTCGATTTTCGTTCAGCTCGGCAACGGAGAGAACTTCGTGTTCGACATCCGCGAGGGCGTCCTTCCCGACTACCCGAACAGTCGCGCCCCGCAGTTCGACCTCTCCGGGGGCAAGCTTGTCGTCCCGCATCCCCCCACTTCGCGCCAGGAGATCCAAGAGCCCTTCGTGCGCAAACAAGAAATCAATCCGCGCGACTACTACCCGCGACGGTACCACCCGGAACTCTTGCAGGAGTGGCCCGTCGAAGGCGACCTCGTCATTCCCATCGAGGCGCTTCCCGAGAACCTGAAACGGTCGATGGGCGAAGCCGCCCGCAAAAAGGCGGACAACCAGGAAGTTCTCCGAGGACAGACTCCCGACTGAGCGTGTTCGCTATAGCTTGAAGGCTATTTGGAAGAGGAATGTTCTTGGGGCGCCTGCGGCGATGTGTCGCGCGGGTTGCCCGGTAGGGGCAGCGCTTGGGTCCCAGTTGGATTCAAAGACGAACTCTTGGGCGGCGTATCGCGTGTCGAGGAGGTTGAACACCTGGAAGCCGAGCTCCAGGAACCACCAAGACAACCCCGCGTTGAGCTCGAGGAGGTTCACGCGCGGCGAGGTTTCCGAGAACCGAAGGGGACGCTCGCTGAGGAAGGTGTAGCCGAATCCGAGTTTGCCTCGGAGGGGGTGTTTCCCGAGGTCGACCAAGTCTTCGGAGGCGCCCACATCGAGGCGAAGTAGCCACGGCGGCACGAACGGAATGGGGTCGCCCGCGCTGAGCCCGGACGGCGGTTCGCCTGGTTCCGGCAGGGGTGTTTCGTCGAGCGTCGCATGTACGTAGGTCACGGAGACGGCGCCATAGAGCCACGAGAGCGGGCGTGCCTGCGCGTAGAGAACCGCTCCGACTCGTGTCGTAGGCCCGACCGGTTCGAAGCGGGCTTCGTGAGCTTCGAAGATCAGGTCGCTGTTCATCTTGGTGAAGAAGCCGGTCAGGGTGAGCTCGAGCTCTTGGTTGTCTCCGATACGGGAGCGCAGACCCATGTCGGCGGAGTGCACCTTGGTGAACGGAACATTCTCGTTGTCGACGAGCGCACGAGCCTGAGGCGAGCGGAAACCCTGGCCGTATGCCAGTACGACATCGAGCTCCTCGATCGGTTTGACCGTCACTGCCGTCCGCGGGCCGACCGCGACTCCAGCTGCGGTGCGTCGGTAGGGCACGACGCCGTCAGGGGACACGCTCTCTCGTTGATCTGTGACGTTGTAGAACAACACGTCGGCGCGCACTCCGCCGGTGATGGTCAGATACTTGGTGAAGTCCCAGTCTAAGTCGAGCCACATCCCGATGTCCGTTTCGGCGATGTCGGCGTCGATGCGTTCTTCGTAGACTCGATTTTGCGGAGACTCCACGAGGTTGAGCTTCTGGTCGATCAAGTCGACGCGGCCTGATAGGCCAAGCTCCACGGTTCCTTTCGCCCATTCCGCGGGGGCAAACTGGTGCGTCCGGTGTCGCGCATTGCCCCCGATCACGAAGCGTCGATCGAGCTGCTCGATGAGGTCGCCGGGCGTATTGCCGTCAGCGTCCGTCTCGAGAAAGCCGGTGAAGTTCTCTTTCAATTGGAAATCGTGGAACTGCACCCACAAGCCAAAGCTCGTGTTGCGCTTGTTCTCGTCGCGGTGCTCGCCTGAGAAACCGAGGATGGTGCTGAGGTTGGATCCACTCTGCGCCCGTGCGGTATCGAAAGGATACACGTCGAGCGGCCCCACATTGCCGGCTTGGATGTCGTCCGAGCGCAGGACGCCGGCTAGGTCGTAGCGCGCGCCCGCGAAGCTACCGTGGACCCGCAGCCGCCATTTTTCGCGACCGAACCCGTACTGGAACATGGCCGAACCGTCGATGCCTTCGCGGTTCTGACCGAACCCGTCGGTCCGACGAAGCTGAAAGGCCCCGAAGGTGTCGGTGTTGCTGCCTTTGGGCGCGAAGACCGCGACTTGCCGGAAGGTGCGGAACGAACCGAGGTCTGTCTTGGCATACACGCCCGGTTGGTCGACGCCGAGCTCGTAGTCGATCGTGCCGGCGATCGCGAAGTCTCCCTGCGTCGGGTCGTACACGCCTTCCGTCACCCGAAGTTGTTGCACGACCTCGGGAATGATGAAGCCCTGGTACGTGTATCCCTGCCCGTGGATGTGCGACGGCTGATTGATCGGGATGTCGCCGACCTTGAACTCGATGTCCTGTCCATGCTCCGAATCGAACCCGCGCAAGAAGAAGCGCTCGCCCACCGCGCCACCTTCGGGTTGCGACGCGTAGAGGCCGGGGACGCGTTTGAGGAGGTCGGTGGCGGAGAAGACCGGTGCGGCGTTCAAGATATCTCGGTCGATCTCGAAGTCAGCCGCCCCGCGTCCAGCACTCCGAAGCCGCTCCGCATCCACCCGCGCGTCGGTGCGATAGCCAGTGTCAGTGTCAGTGTCAGCATCAGCATCAGCGCCGGCGGCGGGGCCAGTGCCGGCGCCCGTGTCGTCGTGGGCTCCGACCTCTGGCTCCTCGAAGTGCACTGCGATCCGAATTCGACTCGCGACGGGCTCCTTCCCTCTCGACGCCGGCTCGAACGCCCATGTTTGCACCGCTTCGACCGCGGCGGCATCGAACAGAGCCCCCGCCGAGTGTTCCACCACGATATCGGAAACTCCCGCGTCCGGGGTGATGGTCACCAGGAGGATCACCGTGGGGTGCAGCCCCTTGCCTTCTTGACCGGGTGGGAACCTGGGGGGCGGCGAATCCAGCAGATGAGGCGGATGCAGGGCGGTGTCAGTGCCAGTGTCAGTGGGAGTGCCAGCGTCAGCGCCAGTGTCAGTGTCAGTGTCAGTGTTAGTGTCAGTGCCAGCACCAGTGTCCGGCCCGGGGGCCTCCTGCGCGTGCACCGCTCCCGCCAGCCACAGGGTCAGGACCCCGAGCACAATTGCGCACGCAATGTTCCTTTGAAATCTCTTCACTCTTCACTCCTACCGAACGCAAGAACGCACCACTCCATCGCGGGTGGACGAAGCCCCGTGGGCGATGCGATGCATCGGCTTTACGGGGCTAGCGTTAGGCGGGAGGGGAGTTCTTCGGGGCCAGTCGGAAACGATCCGCGCCGGTGACGACCAATGCGTCTGCGACCATGGAGGCTCGTGGAGTTTCGACGCACCTCGCGGACATCAAGGGCGCCGCGGTCGAAACGAGCGCGTCTCGCCGGTCGATCGATAGGGCGCAATGCTCGTGCGCCTCTTCGGAGTCGGCGTCGGGTGTCCCGTGAGCCGCTGGCGCGTTGGGGTGCGAGTGCTCTTCGGCGGCGTGCTCATGCCCGCCTCCGTCGTGGACCAGCTGGCCATGCTCGACGCATCGAGAATGCTCGACCAGCAGCATGTGGCCGCCGTTCGAGCCCTGTAGAAACAGGCCCAGAATGCCCGCCAGGATGCAAGCGCGCCGAATCATTAGGGATCCGGCAGGGGGTTGGGACGTCGCACGCATAGTCGGTCGGCGACTATTGCCCAGGAACTCTGGAGCGCAACCGGGCGCCCATGTGCGCTGGAGTGGCTCACCCAACGGGGCTACACCTTTCGTCGCTCCTGCACGCTACCCTCTAATGGGCTTGGGGGCCCTCCACCAATGTCGCGACACGATCCCACCGAGGTTACACGGCGCCATGTCTTCGCGCAGAAGGAGCTCTCCGAGAAGCAGGAGCAGGCCCGTATTGTCGTGCTTGCCGGGAACCTCGCTGGCGACAAGTACGCCATTGATGAAGAGCTGACGTTCGGGCGCGGCGATGACGCGCACGTGAAGATCGACGACACGCTGGTCTCACGAATGCACGCCCGGATCGTCGAGCATGAGAACGGCTCGTTCGTCATCGAGGACCTCGACAGCCGCAATGGCACGCAGATCAACGGGATGGCGGTTGTGCGCCAAGTGCTGACCTACGGCGATCGAATCCAGATCGGAAGCTGCCTGCTCCTCTTTGCTCACCACGACCCGATGGAAGAGCAGGTCGCGCAACGTCGCAAACTCGAGGCCATTGGGCGGCTCGGGACGGGGGTCGCCCATGACTTCAACAACCTTTTGGGCGCGGTGAGAGCCAGCATCGACTTCCTGAATGCCCTGCCGGGGGAGACCAAGGTCAGTGAGCGCGACGTGCGCGAAGCGTTCAGTGACATTCGCACGGCGGCCGCCGCGGCGACCGAGATGACCAGCCGTCTGCTGGGCTTCGCGCGTGAAATCGAGCGCAGCCACACTGAGGTCGATTTGTCGGAGCTCTGCCGCCACGTGGTCCAGCTTGCGCGTCACACCTTCCATCGCGGCATCCGGATCGAGGCGCGCATCGATCCCGGCCTCAAGGTGACAGGCGACCGCGGGCAGTTGCATCAGTTGTTGATGAACCTCTTGATCAATGCGCGCGACGCGATGCCCAACGGGGGCAAACTCAAGATCGCTGCCAAGAAGGCCGACCAGCTCGACCTCGAGAAGGCGCCGCTCAATCCGCTCGTCGCGCACGCCCTGATCACCGTGGAGGACACCGGCATTGGGATGGACGACGCCACGCGTGAGCGTGCGTTCGATCCGTTCTTCACGACGAAGGGCGATCAGGTGGGCGCGGGGCTAGGTCTCGCGGCGGTGTACGAGATCGCCAAGTCGCACAACGGCCACATCACGCTGCACAGCGTGCCGAAGCGAGGCAGCGAGTTTCAAGTCGTGTTTCCGCTGAGCAGCGAGCGCCCCATGGTCCCTACCGAGCCGAGCCTGCCGGCGATCAGGCTTCCGAGGACGCAGCTCTTGATCATGCTGGTCGACGACGAAGACATCGTCCGCCGAAGCGCGGGCCGTGTGGTTCGGCAGAGTGGGCATCGTGTGATCTTCGCTCGAAGCGGCGAGGAAGCCCTGCGGATCTATGATGAGACACAGCCGCGACCCGACCTGGTGCTGATGGACCTCAACATGCCGGGAATGACGGGGGACCAGGCCTTCAAGAAGCTGAGGGAAGTGGACCCCGAAGCGCCTGTGGTTTTCGTGTCCGGGTATTGGGACCGAGACCTCGAGCGCGAGCTTCGTAGCCTTGGCGCGCTCGGCTTTGTCCAAAAGCCCTATGAAGCTGCTACGCTCCGGGATGCCATCGTTCAGGCGATGACAGCCCAGACCTCATGATCAAGTACATAGGATCGAAACGGCTGTTGGTGCCGCACATCGTGCGGGCGATGTCGGCGTTTCCCGAGTCGGGTCGCGTGCTCGACTTGTTTTCCGGGACGTCACGGGTGGCGCGCGGGCTCAAGGAAACCGGTCGCCACGTGATCGCCAACGATCATTTGGCGTACGCGGCAACTCTGGCCCGCTGCTACGTGCAAGCGGACGCCGACCGTTGGCTCGACGACGCGACACGGATCATCGCGGAGCTGTCGACCGTCGCCCCAGCAGCCGGGTACTTCACCAAGGCGTTCTGCGAAGACGCGCGGTACTTCCAACCACGCAACGGCGCCCGCGTCGACGCGATCAGGGAGGAGATCCTTCGCCGCGCGTTGCCACCCGAGCTCGAGGCCATCGTCTTGGTTTCGTTGATGGAGGCCGCCGATCGCGTCGATTCCACGACCGGCGTTCAGATGGCCTACTTGAAGCAGTGGGCTGCCCGCGCCTTCAACGACCTAGAGCTGCGTGTACCAGCGATTCTGCCGGGCGCGGGCGAAGCGCTCCACCTCGAAGCGGTCGAAGCGGCGTCATGTGTGGAGGCCGACGTGGCGTATATCGACCCGCCCTACAACCAGCACAGCTACATGGGGAACTACCATGTGTGGGAGAGCCTCGTTCGCTGGGACAAGCCGGAGACGTATGGGATTGCCAACAAGCGCGTCCAGTGTCGCGAGTACAAGAGCGACTTCAATTCCAAGCGCCGTATTCGGCAAGGGTTGAAGGATTTGTTCGACGCGGTCCGCTGCAAGCACCTGCTGGTCTCCTTCAACAACGAAGGTCATGTGGACCGAGAAGAAATGACGGCGCTCTTGGAAGACAAAGGCCATGTGGGTGTCGTGGCCGTCGACTTCAAGCGGTACGTCGGTGCGCAGATCGGCATCCACAACCCCAATGGAGAGAAGGTCGGCCGGGTGAGCCACCTCCGCAACAAGGAGTACTTCTTCGTCGTGAGCGCGCGTCGCGATACGGTGGACTCCGTCGTTCGAGCGATCGAGTCGAGCATCGCTGATGCTGCGCTTGCGTCGAAAGCCACGAGAGGCAAAAGGAAGCGTCATGAACCTGAACGACGTGTTGAATGACGAGACCAAGCGTGCCTCAATCATCGAAGACGTGTGCCGCTTGGTCGATGACGAAGTGGGCAAGCAACGCGGCATCAGTGGTATCGCCGTCAAGACGGGCTACAAGTTGGTCCAAGGTGTGAAGCCCGGCTTCGTTCGCCGGGTGGTGGAATACCTGTTGCCAGACTTCGCTGTGGCCCTCGAGCCGATCTGTGAGCAGGCGGTCGCACAGGGGCAGCCGGTGGGCAGTTACTTCAACGCGCACACGACCGAGGTCGCCGACGCACTACTCGCCGTGACAGACGGACGCGCACAAAGCTCCGAGCACGGCTCGGTCAAGGGCGCCTACACCAAGCTCCGCGGCTCAGCCCGCAAGAACGTCGAGAGCGCAGTTCCTGGCCTAGGTACGATCATTGAGAAGTACGTCTAGCGTTTAACCCTTTGAAAAAGGGGACTGTCCCCTTTTTCTGGGGGGCGTTTTTTTGGGGGTGGATGCAGTATTTTGAGGATATCTCGGTGGGGGATGTGAAGGCGTCTGCCGAGGGGTACGAGCTGACGGCGGAGGAGATTATCGACTTCTGTACGAAGTGGGATCCGCTTTCGTTTCACACCGATGCGGAGGCCGCGGCGGCCACTCCGGTGGGGAAGTTGTTTACCTCGGCGGTGCATTCGATTGCGATCGCGATCCGTCTCTTACACGACATGCAGACCGAGCCTGTTGCGACCGTGATGGGGCTCGGCTGGGATGAAGTGCGCTTTCGCAACCCTGCTTGCGTCGGTGACCGGCTTCAGATTCGCGGGGAGGTCATCGAGGCTCGCTTGTCCGAGAGCCAACCGGGGCTCGGCATCGTGCGCAGCAAGATGCAGCTCACAAATCAGCGCAGCGAAACGGTCATCGAGTTCAAGGCTGCGGCGCTGATACGCCAGCGGCCTCAGGAGGCCTGACGTTCGACAGCATGTCGACGATCGCGCTGCGGGTGCGGTCGCGTAGGTCGGTCACGGCCTCCGGCTCTTCGAGTTCCGCGCTGGGGTAGAGCGGCTTCCCAATTTGCACGGTCACGAGCCGGTCTTCGCGTTCCTTGCTTCCACCTATGTCGACCTCGTCTCGTGACATGAGCGTGAACGTGCCCCGAATCGCAACGGGCACGACAGGCTTCCCCGTTAAGACGGCGGCCTGGAAAGCCCCATTCTTGAAGGGCCTGAGTGCGCCGTCTTCGGTGCGGGTGCCTTCCGGGAAGACCAAGAGCGGCTTTTCGTCTCGGAGCACACTCTCAAAGGCCTCGGTGACCGCGATGGCCGCGCCTTTGCCCTGACTGCGGTCGACCGGAACGTGCCCAGCGAGCCTCAGGTGCCAGCCCAAGAATGGAATGTTCATGACCGACCGTTTCGCCGCCCACTTGAAATCGCCAGGCAGCGCCGCACCCAACACCAAGATGTCGATCAGGCTCTCGTGGTTGCTCGCATACACGAAGCCGCCATCGGGGACGCGGTCTCCGCCGGTCGCCTCGATGTAGATGTGAAGGCCCCTCGCGGATGACTGGCTCCATCTCTTGGCGGCCCAGGTCGATGCCGCGCCCCGGGTGAGCGGCCCCACCGTGATCGACAGGACGCCCCAGCCAATGGTGCGGGTCCCGAATGGGACCCATTGCTTGAGCCAGCGTCCGCGTTGACCCCAGCCCATCTCCCCGCCTTTGCGGAAGATGCCCCACTCGTTGCGCGCCCACTCGACTGTGTTCTTGAGCCCCATCCACGGCCCATTTACCACTCCCCGGACCGCAAGGAAAGCGCCTCCCGGGACTCAAGCCATCGGCCGAACCGGGCTCGGCGGAACGTTGGAAAGATCTAGGCCCTCGGGGAGTGGCGTATATGGAAACTCGAAGTTCACGGATTTTGCGTAGGTGTAGAGCGCAGCACCGTACGAGGTGATGGGTGTTGGTGCGCTACCGAGGTCCGCCACCGCATGGCTGTTGTCATAGACGATGTCCGTCGCCATGTAGGGGATGAACACACTCAGGAGGGCACCGATGCGCTGCAGCTTCCCCGCCTTCGGGATGTTGGCGAGGGCGTCCATCAGGCGTTCGAACGGCGCCGCGAACTGACCGGCGAACCGGGGAACTCGTTTTCCGAGTGTCGCTGAAAACGCATCCGCGATTTCACCGATCGTCCGTGACTCGGTGCCCGCGCTCAGGTGGTAGGTGTCGCGCCTCAGGTCTTCTCGAACGTGAAGCTCAGCGATGCTGGCGCCCACCCAATCTGCGTTGACGATATCGATTCGGATGTCTCGCGAAAGCGGCAGGACCGGGAGATCGCTCAACGCGCAAAGCGCTCGCACCATGTCGAACTGGCTTGTTTCCGGGAATCGCGAGTCGCCGATGACGATGCTCGGGCGAAGAATCAACCGCGGAACGTCCGGCAGGAGCTCGTGCACCATGTGCTCACAGAACTTCTTCGTGCGCGTGTAGGGGTTGAAATCCGCTTGACTCCAATCGAGAGGCTCGTCTTCCATTACGGTCGCGCCCGGCCGATCGCCGGCCACGGCCACGGTGGACACCTGCGTGAAGCGGCGCAGCGGGTGGTCTTCTTGGATGGCGCGGGCGAGCCGGATGACCGAGAGCGTTCCGCGTAGATTGTGATTGGTGCAGACGCGTTCCGAGCGGAAGTTGAGGGCGGCGGCGTTGTGGAGCACCGATTCGGCGTTGGAGATGAGCCAGTCGGTGTCGGCCGTCGAGATACCTAGACCGGGCTCGCTCAGATCCCCGGGGATGAAGCAGATTCTTTCCAGGTGGCGATGGAACTCATCGCCTTTCATGTGGAGTTGAAGCGACTGCCAAAGCCGCTCGACCCCCGCGTCGTAGTCCGGCGCGCGCACTAGCAGCGCGAGCTCGTGGTCGGTGTTCCGAAGGAGCCATGCCGTGGCGTACGACCCGATGTACCCGGTCGCCCCTGTCATGAAGATCCCCATCAACGCTCATCGTTGTGGCGTTCGCGGCGAAGTCAAGAGCGCCACCAGGGCGTCCGTGGCATCCACGTGTACCCAGTGGCCCGCGTGTTCGAGCACATGCGCCGAAACCGCGGGATTCTGCTCGGCGATTCTTTCGATGCGCGTTCGATCCGAGGGGGAGAACACCTGCGAACGGCCCCCGATCACGACGTCGAGCGTGCATTGCGCCGGCAACGCTTCGACCACGTCCCAGCTGTCGGTCCGCGCATAGTCTTCGATGAGAGCGCGGATCGCCTCGAGATCAGGGCCAAAGGTGCGGGCTCCGTCGTCGGTTCGCCTCAGATTCATCGCGAGCCATTGCGCTATCGGCGCTGACTGCCCCGCATCAACCACCGCGGCAACGAAGGCTTCGCGGGACGCCCAATCACGGGGAAGGCCCTCGAGTGTCCGAATGACGCCCGCGGCCGCCGTCGAGTCGCCGTTCGGCGCGCTCGGGGAGGGGGACGAGTCGATGGTCCAGGCCTCGGTGTGCAGACCCTGGCGCGATCGCAGCCACTCGAGCACCACCTTGCCACCGAAGCTGTGTCCGAGGGCACCCTCCACCGGAACCGCGAGAGATCGCTCGAGCTCGGCCACGTCTTCGGCGGCGGCATGAAGGCTGTGCGGCGCGGGAAGCCCAAGAGAATCCCCGTGCTCGCGGAGATCGACCAGAACCGCGCCCCATTCGGGCCTCGCCTCCACGAACCTCCGCGCGATCCCGCGCCAGTTGGCCCGGGTCCCGAGGATTCCATGCAAAAACAGCATGTACCGATCGGGATCCGCCGATCGGGAGGTCACGACGCCATGGGCAAGCACCCCGCTGGCTTACCACAGATGGCAGGGTGGCCGGATCAGCCGACGGCGGCCGGCGTCGGAACTACCGGAACCAGCTGCATCAGCGCCTTTTCGAGCCGGAAGATGGCGCTGTCCGACATAGGTCGCCGTTTTGCGCGGACGCGTCCGGAGTCGAGGCCGTCGAGGTAGCCTTGCATCTTCCGCCGCGCTTCGTGGACGCGCCACGCGATCGTCCCTTCCGTAGTCTCGAGGACCACAGCGGCTTCCTTGTAACTCAGGCCTTGAAGGGTCGTCAGAACGACGGTCGTCTGAAGAAGGGGCGAAAGCTGGTCGAACGCCTCGAGCAGAGCACGATAACGATCCCGAAGCTGAACCGCGCGTTCCGGATCGCCGTGCGAATCGACTTCGATTGCCGCCACGAGTCGAGGGTCATCGAGTGGCACCGTGCGCCTGCGTTTGCGATCACGCTTGGCGTTGAGGGCTCGGTGCAGCGTGATTCGATAGATCCAGGTGAAGAACTCGCTTCGTCCCTCGAACTCGGGGAGCTTGTGATAGGCCTTGAGGAAGGCGTCCTGCGTGATGTCGTCCGCGTCGCTTGCCTCTCCGGTCAGCGTGAGCGCCAGCGAGTACACGCGGGGCCGGTATTTGCGGACGAGCTGGTCGAACGCCGCGGCGTCCCCGGCCTTGGCTCGGGCGACCAGCTCGGCGGCTTCAGCCCCGCGTCGCTGCGCTTCGGATACCTTTGGTTTACCGCTCAATAGGCCCCCATCCGTTCAGGACTCCTAAAGGCTACCCACTTTCCTGGCCCAACCCCAAATCCGTGGGTTGAAAGGCCCAAACCAAGCTGTTACATGCAACCGGCTTGCACTCGGAAGCCCTTGGAATGGTGGGCAATTCTCTTCTGGGGCCCAGCTCACACCCATGATCACCGACTGGTTCTACGGCCTATTCTCGAATGACCTCGCCATCGACTTGGGCACGGCGACGACCCTCATCTACGTGAAGGGCCGAGGCATCGTGTCCTGCGAACCGTCCGTAGTAGCGGTACAAGCAGACCCGCGCGGCGGGAAGCGCGTCTTGGCGGTCGGCAAAGAAGCGAAAGAGATGCTGGGGCGCACGCCGGGCTCGATCCGTGCCGTGCGTCCGTTACGCGACGGCGTGATCGCGGACTTCGACATCACTGAGGCGATGCTCCGCTACTTCATCGCGCGCGCGCACCACGACCGCCGGACTCTGGTCAAACCCCGCATCATCATCTGCGTCCCGTTCGGTATCACGGAGGTCGAGAAACGCGCCGTCAAAGAGAGCGCGGAGGGCGCCGGCGCGCGTGAGGTATTTCTCATCGAAGAGCCGATGGCAGCGGCGATCGGCGCAGGTCTTCCAATCACCGAGCCGAGCGGCAACATGGTCGTCGACATCGGCGGCGGCACGACCGAGGTGGCGGTCATCTCGCTTGCCGGGATCGTCTACTCGCAGTCCGTTCGCGTCGGTGGCGACAAGATGGACGAAGCGATCATCGCTTACCTCAAGCGCAAGTACAATCTCCTGATCGGTGAGCAGTCGGCCGAGCGCGTGAAGTGCACGATCGGCAATGCGCACTGGGAAGGCGACGCGGCGACGATGGAAGTGAAGGGCCGCGACATGGTCGCAGGCGTGCCGAAGACAGTCATCGTCAACTCCGACGAGATTCGCGACGCGCTCACCGAACCGATCAACGCGATCACAGAAGCCGTCATGATGGCGCTCGAACGTACCCCGCCCGAGCTGTCGGCCGACATCGTGGACAAAGGCATCGTGCTCACCGGTGGCGGCGCCCTTCTAAAGAACTTGGACGTGCTCTTGCGCGAGGAAACAGGGCTTCCCGTGATGGTTTCGGATGATCCAGTGTCAGCCGTCGTGCTTGGATCCGGCAAGGCGCTGGACCACTTGGATCTGCTCCGTGAGGTGACGATCGCGTAGTGCGAGGAGCAAGAACGCGGCAATGAACTACTTTCAGACGATTCGAGATGCCGCCATCTTGCTTGCCCTGGTGATCATCCCTGCCGTCTTTTTGCGCGCGAACCTCAGAGACCCTTCCGAGCTTTCCTGGCTCGACCGCGCGCTGCTTCAGGTGAGCGGCCCGGTGCAATACGTTGCCGAGTGGGCTGCCGATGGCGTGACGGGCGTCGTCGAAGACTACGTGTATCTGGTGGACGTCAAGAGCGACAACGATCATCTGCGCGCGGAGAACGATCGGCTGAAGCGTGAGATGCGTGTCTTGCGAGGCGACGCACAACAGGTACACGAGCTCGAGTCGTTGCTGGGCCTGCGCGAACGGTTGGCGACCGAGACGATGACTGCGCGCGTGATCGCCAAGGGCATCTCGCCCTCGTTTCGTGTCGTTCGGCTCGCGGTCGATCAGGGCGAGCATGCGGGCTTGCACGCTGGGATGCCCGTCGTTGCCAACGAAGGGCTCGTCGGTCAAATACGGCGCGTATCGGGGCGCTTCGCTGACGTGCTGCTGACGATCGACCCCGAGAGCCGCGTGGATGTCGTGGTCGGTGAGAGCCGCGCCCGCGGACGCATCGAGGGGCTCGGAGAGCGTAGCCGCTACCGCTGCCGCATCCAGTTCGACCGTGCGGATGACCAGGTGGCCGTCGGCGACGAGGTCTTCACCTCAGGCCTCGGGAAGAAATTCCCGGCATCGATTCTGATTGGCTATGTCAGCAAGATTGGCGACCAGGAGTTCGGCCTCCATCAGGAAGGTGAAGTGACTCCAGCGGTCGATTTCACCAGGCTCGACGAGGTGCTGATCCTGACCTCCGGGCCCAAGGACTCGGACGCGCTCTAGGGGTAGGGGCATGCACGGCGCGCGAGGCAGCATCATCATCGTCCTGGTCGCGTTCGCGATGCTGCTCACGCAGTCGGTCTTTTCGCGGGCGCTCGCCCCCTATCCGTTCTCACCCTACCTGGGCCTTCCGTTCGTGTTCGCGATGGGCACGGCGCCGGGCGTGAAGGTCCTTCGCGGCGCCGCGACGGCGTTCGCGATCGGCTACCTGTACGACCTCTTCACGGGAAATCCGCTGGGCCTACACACATTCGTCTTCGTGGTCGGCTATCTCACGGCCTGGCTGGCCGGGTACCTCCTGACATTTCGGGGCATCGCATTCGAGATGGTGCTGACGTTCGCTCTGACCGTCCTTCTTGGAGGCTTGCTCGAGCTCATTCGCGGGTTCACGCCGGGCGGCATGGCTTGGAGTGGCGTCACACTGACCATCACGCTTTTCGCTTCCGCCCTCGCCACGGCGCTCGTTGCGCCGATCCTGTTTGCCCTGGTTCGGTGGATCGACCCCGAGTCCGAGCGAGCGCCGACATGATTACGCTCTCGCAGCGAAGGGAAGTCGGGGAGTTCCGCAAGCGCTATCGATGGATGGCTCTGTTTGTCGTGCTCGTTTTTGGTGGGATCATCATTCGTGTCGCCCAGGTGCAGCTCTTTCAGCGGGATCGATGGTCGGGCATTGCGCAGCAGAACATCACCAAGACGCTCGAGCTTCCCGCCACCCGGGGGGTGATTCGAGACATCGAGGGCCGCGTCGTCGCCTCGAACCGCCCGTCTTACGATGTCTACGCGACCCCGAGACTGCTCGGGTCCGACGACGTGGACCGAATTGCGTCGCTGATGGGGCTGAGTAAGCAAGACCGGAACAGCCTTCAGACGCAATTGGACGAGCTTCCCCCGAGCCGCCGCACGCACCAGCTCGAGCTATTCAGTGACATCGACCGTGAGCAGCTTGCTGCGCTGGAGACCCACCTGGCGGAGCTCCCGGCGCTCGACGTCGTCACCGTTCCTCTCCGTGACTATCCCTACGCCACGCTTGGGGCTCATCTGCTTGGCTATCTCAACGAGGTCAACGCGCAGGACCTGGAGCGCTCGCCCGACCCGAGCGCGTACCGCTCAGGGGACCGAATAGGCCGGAGCGGGCTCGAGAAGCGCTATGAGCCTCTGCTCAAGGGGTCGCGCGGTTTTCGGAGGGTCGTCGTGGACGCCAGGGGAAAAGCCCTCGAGGGAACGCGGCCCGACTCGCTCGAAGTCGAGATGCTGAAGAAGCCGGTTCCCGGCCACGACATCCAACTGACGATCGACATGCGGCTGATGGAAGCGTTTGACCGCGCGTTTCGACCGCATCCCTCGGGGGCGGCCGTCGTCGTCGACATTCATACGGGCGCCGTTCGCGCGCTCTATTCAAAGCCTGTCTACGATCCCAACGAGATGAGCAGTGGCCTCAGCACGAAACGCTACGCCGAGCTCACCGGTGACCCGTTTCGGCCATTGATCGACAAGACGATGTACGAAACCTATTTCCCGGGCTCGACCTTCAAGGTCATCACCGCCCTGGCCTCGCTCGAAGACGCCGTCGTCGACCCGATGCAGCGCGTCGAGTGCCTGGGGTCTCTGAAGATCGGCAGGCAGAAGTTCCGCTGCAGCAAGCGGCACGATTGGGTCGACCTCTACGAGTCGATCGTTCAATCCTGCAACGTGTATTTCTGGGAGCTCGCCGAAGAAGTAGGGATCGAACGAATCACACGCTATGCGGAGGCGTTTGGTTTCGCCGAGCATACCGGGATCGGCGTCAACAGCGAAGCGAAGGGCTTCCTGGCGACCCGCGAATGGTATATCGAACACTACGGGGCGTTTCGCATTGGGTACACGCTCAACACCGCGATCGGGCAGGGCAACACGCGCGTTACCGTCCTCCAGCTCGCGATGGCCAATGCCGCGATCGCCAACGGAGGCACGCTGTATGTGCCCCAGGTCGTGCAGAACGTGAGGGCGCCGGACGGCTCTCTGTCCGAGACGTTTGAGCCGCGTATCAAGCGGGAAGTCGGCGTGTCGCCGCAGCATCTCGATCTGATGCGCCGAGCGCTCAACGACGTGGTTCAGGAAGAGTCCGGTACGGCGTACCGCGCGCGGAACCGGGATGGGGTGCGGGTCGCCGGCAAGACCGGCACCGCCCAGGTCGTCAGTCGCAAGGGCCGCTCTGAGGAATCATCGAGCGCCTGGTACCTCGACCGCTCGCACGGCTGGTTCGCAGGCTTTGCTCCCGCGGAAGATCCACAGGTGGCCTTTGCGGTCCTGGTGGAGCACGGTGGTTCGGGCGGAGCAAGCGCCGCCCCCATCGCCACGTCGGTCATGCAGCAGTACTTGAGTGAGCCAGAGCTCACGGAGACGGAGTAGCCGGTGGCGATTGGAAGAACAATCCGCGACGACTTCGACTGGCCGCTTTTCATTGCGGTGTCGACGATTGCATTGTTCGGCGTGCTCAACCTCTACAGCGCCACCGAAGGCGGCACGACGTCGGATGCGTACGTGCAGCAGCTCTACTGGCTCATTCTCGGCTTCGGCGTCGCAGGGCTGACGGTCGCCATCGACTACAGGCACTTCGAACGATACGGCTGGGTGATCTACGGGGCGTGCATTCTCGCGCTCGTCCTGGTGTTCGGGCTCGGCAGGAGCGTTCGGGGCTCCACGCGCTGGATTGCCCTCGGCGGATTCTCGCTTCAGCCGAGCGAGCTGATGAAGATCGGCCTGATCATCGCGCTCGCGAAGTATCTCCACCACGACACCAAAACCGGGGGCCGCACGCTGGCGGACCTCATCATCCCCGGGCTGATCCTCGCTCTGCCGATGGCGCTCGTCCTGCTTCAGCCCGACCTCGGCACCGCCATGATCCTCGCGTTCATCTTCGCGAGCGTCATGATGTTGACAGAGCTCAAGATGCGTTCGGTCGTCACGCTTCTCGCGACGTTCGTAGTCGCCGCTCCCGTTACCTGGTTCTACCTCCTGAAGGACTACCAAAAAGAGCGAATCACAGCGTTTTGGGACCGGATCGGGGGGACACAAGCCGACCTTCTCGACTCGGGCTGGCACACCCATCAATCCCTCGTGGCGATCGGAAGTGGTGGGCTGACGGGCAAAGGGTTCACGCAAGGCACGCAGACCCGGTTTCGCTTTCTGCCCGATCAGCACACCGACTTCCCGTTCCCCGTCTGGGCCGAGGAGCACGGCTTTTTGGGTGCGGTGCTCCTGATCAGTCTCTATTTGTTCCTGGTCCTGTGGGCGCTCCGAATCGCATCTCAGGCCAAGGATCGTTTCGGCGCGGTGGTCGCCGTCGGCGTCGGCGCCATGATCTTCTGGCAAACTGTGGTCAATCTTGGGATGGTCTCGGGGCTGCTGCCCGTCGTCGGAATGACGCTTCCATTGTTCTCGTACGGCGGGTCGAGCTTGCTCTCGACCATGTTGGGCCTGGGCTTACTGATGAACGTGTCGATGCGGAGGTTTTCACATTGAGCCAGTCGAAGCGGGTGATCGCAGGCGTGCTCCAGATGACATCCACCGCCGATGTCGATGCCAATATGGACACGGTGCACGGACTCGTGCGCGACGCTGCGCTACGGGGCGCCGAGATGGTGCTCGTGCCGGAGTGCTTTTCGTACCTCGGTCCTGAGAAGGGAAAGATCGATATCGCGGAGTCCCTCGATGAAGGCGGGCCGATCCTCGAGCGTTGCCGGGTGGCGGCACAAGACGCCGGAGTCGACGTGGTGTACGGCGGCTTCTGGGAGAAGAGCGACGTGCCTGGCAAGGTGCGCAACGCGTGCATCTACATGCGCGCCGATGGCTCGATCGATGCCGTCTACCGAAAGATCCACCTCTTCGACGTGGACTTACCCGATGGCACCAAGTTGCTCGAATCACAGACCGTGGAACCCGGGTCCGACACCGTCATCGCCGAAGCCCCGTTTGGAACGCTCGGGCTGAGTGTTTGCTACGACCTGCGGTTTCCCGAGCTCTACCGGCGTTTGGTCGACGCCGGCGCCATCGCGCTCGCGGTCCCGGCGGCGTTCACGCAGACCACGGGCAAAGACCACTGGCACGTACTACTGCGCGCCCGCGCGATCGAACAACAGTGTTACGTGCTGGCGGCGGCGCAGACGGGTCACCACTACGGCGAGCGGCGCTCGTACGGGCACGCACTGATCGCCGATCCCTGGGGCACGGTTGTTGCCCAGTGCGGGGAAGGCGAGGGCGTTGCGGTAGCACCGATCGACCCTGCCTTCGTCGAAAAGGTCCGCCGGGCGGTCCCGAGCCTCGAACACCGGCGGATTCGCTAGACCCCGCTCACGAGGGCGGCCAGGGCATCAAACGGTTCGTCGTCCGTTGGTAGTCGGCGTACGCAGGGTACTTTCGCGCGGAGAGCCTTTCCGTGACGCCGGTTGAGCCTTGGAACAAGAGGGTGAGCAGCACGGCGCCCGTGATGGTCCAGTTCAGCCACCCGGCGCCCGCGGCAACAGAGAAGATGTAGTAGGTCCACCACATCGCCTGCTCGCAAAAGAAATTCGGGTGCCTCGAGTACCGGAAGAGTCCCGTCGTGATGAAGTCAGCTTCCGGAGCTTCCCCACGCGCAATGGCCGCGTACTTCGCGGTCTGAAACTTCCACTGCTGCTCGTCCGCAACGGTTTCTCCGATGAAGAAGGCGACGAAAGCGATCGCAGCGGCGTAGTCGAGCGCGTTGAGCGGCGTCCCGATGAAACGGTACGCTGCGTATGAAGGCACCGCGATCAGCAGGAGAAGATAGTTCTGAAAAGGCGCGATGAATGTTGCGTTCAGCAACTGGAACCACAGGGGTCCGATCTTTGCTTGGATCTCTTCCCAGCGATAATCCTCGCCGCCCGACTCGTAACCGCCCTTGCGCGCGAAGTTGTAAGTGAGGCGCACCCCCCAGAGCACGGTGAGCGCCGCCATTAGATTCAGTCGGGCATCGCTGAACTCGACATAGGCGGCGAAGTGAACCGCAAAGAGCGCAGGCGTGATCGACCAGAGTCGATCGACCCACGAATACTCCCTCGTGATCAGCGATAAGACCCAGCAAACAACAGCCAGTCCCCCTGCCACCCAGAGGGCAGTCGTCAGTGGATCGGTAGTCCTGTAGAGTTCGACGAGTTGCATCAGTCCCCGTTGCTATACTTCGTACAACACATCTAGGTAGCGCTCTAGGAGGTCGGTGACTACGCCCTGGACCGGGACGGTGTTGGCCATGCCGTAGACCGGGGCCATGCCGCCTTCTTCGTGGGGGTGGGTCTTGGTGTGCTCGACCGCGGCACGTAGATCGTCGAGGAAGCGATCGGCGACTCCTTCCTGCGTGTGCCGGAGGGTGACCGCGAGGTGGACGCTCGGGGGCTTGTGCAAGCCGTTGAGGTTCCAGTTGCGCTTCGTCATGAAGTCCATGATGCGATAGATGTCGAGCTCGTCAGAGCCAAACGCGATCACCCAAAGCGGGTTGCCGAGTACTTTGAGCTCTGGGATGGCGCGGACGCCTTCGCGGATCTTCGCTCCGGTTCCCAATATGCTCCGGCTCGCATCGAGATAGCCGCTTTCTCCCATCGAAATCATGGCCGCCCAACATGCCGCGCTGAGCGCTCCCGGGCGGCTTCCGGCGAACGTCGGCGAGAAGTAGAGCCCGCCGGGCCAGTCGGCGACTTTGTAGTACTGATAGTGCCGCAAGTCGTAGTTGCGATAGAGCACTACGCTCGTTCCCTTTGCGGCGTATCCGTACTTGTGCGTGTCCGCAGACATCGAGGTTACCCCTGGCAAGCGAAAGTCGAACGCAGGAATGTCGTACCCGAGCTTTTCGGCCCAGGGCAGGATGAAGCCGCCCAGGCAGGCGTCGGTGTGGAAGCCAATGCCGCGCTTGCGAGCGAGCTCCGAGAGCTCTTCGATGGGGTCGATCACTCCATGCGGGAATGAAATTGCCGATCCGACGACACAAATGGTGTGTCGGTTGATCGCCTTCCTGGTCGCGGCGACATCCGCCCGGCAATCCGGGCCAACCGGCACCTTGACCAGCTTGATGCCGAAGTACTGCGCCGATTTGTCGAAGGCGGCGTGCGCGGTGGTCGGCACGACGAGCTCGGGTGAGGTGATGCCCTTGGTATCCCGGGCCCAGTCGCGGTAGGAGCGCATTGCGAGCATGATGCTCTCTGTCCCCCCGCTCGACACCGAGCCACACACCGCCGCATCCGCCGCTCGCTGTGCACCCAGCATGTTCGCCGTCATCGAGACGATTTCCGCTTCGTATTTCGCGATGCTCGGCCAGAGGTCGGAGTGGAGCGGGTTGGTTTGC
>CAXMRN010000047.1:0-51585 GCA_964195565.1 uncultured Polyangiaceae bacterium
CAACTACCGTCTCGGCCCGGTGCATTGCTACCCGAAGCCGCTCAAGGACGCGATCGCCGCGCTCGAATGGGTGCTCGACAACGGGGCCAGGTACGGTGCCGATACCGAGCGCTTGGCGCTCATCGGAGAGTCTGCGGGTGCAAATCTCACGGCCGCGCTCGCCTATTGCGCGACGCATCCGAGGCCTGAACCGTTCACCCGCAGCATCTTCGCGCGCGACATCCCGATCACTTGCGTGGCACCCTTGTATGGTCTGCTCGACGTCCACGACGTCCAACGTTTTTGGCGCGACCCGGACAAGAGCCGGCGAATGGCTGGCTGGATCAAGGGCGAGATTCGAGGCACGGCATACTCGTATCTTGGGCGACGCATAAACAGGGCTCTCCAGTTCCCCCTCGCCAGCCCGCTACGCCTCCTCGAGAAACCGGCCGTGGCAGGGAGCCGACCACTTCCCCCGTTCTTCACCACGGTCGGCACGGCGGACCCGCTCTTGGGGGATACGATTCGCCTCAGCGACGCGCTCCAAAAGCGCGACACGGAGTGTGAGCTGCACGTCTTTCGCGGCGAGATCCATGCGTTCAACGTGTTGCTCTGGCGGGCGGCTGCGCGCGAGCAGTGGGGGGCGCTGTTTGATTTCCTAGAGAGACACATGCGCGGCGCCGTAGAAGAGGTGCCTGCACAAACGCCTCGCTATGTCTCGCTCGCCGAAACGTTCGCTGAGTAGTCGCGAGTTTCCACCACGTCCGCGTACGGAAGGGGCTCGATCGCCCTGCCGCGATGCTTCGCCCACGCACGTGTGAACACCGCGCCCATCAGGAAGATCTGCGTGGTGTAGTAGATCCACAAGAGCAAGACGATCAGTGAACCGGCGGCTCCGTAGATCGAAGCCGGGCTCGCGTAACCGAGGTAGAGCCCAATCAGGAACGAGCCGCCAAGGACGAACACGCAGGTCACGGCAGCCCCGACCCAGACATCCCACCATGAGATGGTGGCATCCGGGAGCCACCGATACACCAGGGCGATCAGGGGTGCCAAGACCGCAAACGCGCTGCCGAACTCCGCCATCGTCAACATGTAGCCGCTGTCGCCCACGAGGCGGGCGGCCGCCGCTGCCCCCGAGTGAAGCACCACCAAGGCGACCAGCGAGCTGCCGAAGATCAAGACCATGGCGAACGCGAGGAGGCGCCGTTCCGCCAGGTGGATCCTCTCGGAGCGGCTCGCGTGGACGAGGAGCTTGGGCCGGATCCCCCACATGTGATTGAGTGCGCGCCGCAGCATCGAGAAGAGGCGCGCAGAGATGTACAGCATGAAGAGAGCGCCGATGACCGGAGCGGCCCAGCTCGTCGCCTCGTCGCCTAGCTGAACAATTGCTTCAACCAGGAACGTCGCCATATCGGAGCCGAGAAATACCCCGACCTGCCCGACGAGCTCGTCGCGGGCTTCGGCCTCCGGCATGACCAACGACGCGATCAACAACGCGACCACGCCGAGCGGCGCGATCGCGAGAGACGCATAGAAGGCAATTGCCCCGGAGAGCAATCGCCCGTCGTGCGATTGAAAGTAGCGCCAAGTCTCGATGAGAAGCGAGACCATATGCTCCTAGTAGCGGTAGTAGCTCGGCTTGAAGGGCCCCTCGACAGGAAGGCCGAGATATTCGGCCTGGGCCGGTGTCAGCTTGCTCAGTTTGACGCCGAGCTGGCCGAGATGAAGGCGCGCGACCTTTTCGTCGAGCTCCTTCGACAGCACGTAGACCTTGCCCGTTTCGTAGCGATCGCGCTCCATCCACAGAGAGAGCTGAGCAAGCACCTGGTTGCTGAACGAGTTGCTCATCACGAAGCTCGGATGGCCGGTCGCGCAACCGAGGTTCACCAGTCGACCGCGCGCAAGGACGATGATGCGCTTGCCGTCGGGGAAGATGAAGTGGTCGACCTGCGGCTTGATCTCCTCTTCCGTGACGCCGTTGGCCGGGTCGGTCAGCCACGCGATCTGAATCTCGGAGTCGAAATGGCCGATGTTGCAGACGATGGCTTCGTTCTTCATCTGCTTCATGTGCTCGCCGGTGATGACGTCACAACAACCGGTGGTCGTGACGAAGATGTCGGCGATCGGAGCGGCCTCTTCCATCGTGACGACCTGGTAGCCCTCCATCGACGCCTGCAGCGCACAAATGGGGTCGATTTCGGTCACGAGGACACGAGCGCCCGCGCGGGCCATCGCCTGCACGCAGCCCTTGCCTACGTCACCATAGCCAGCGATGGTGACCACCTTGCCGGCGATCATCACGTCGGTCGCTCGCTTGATGCCGTCGACTAGCGATTCCCGGCAACCATAGAGGTTGTCGAACTTCGACTTGGTCACCGAATCGTTGACGTTGATGGCGGGGCACTTGAGCGAGCCGTCGCGCTCCATGTCGTAGAGACGATGAACCCCGGTGGTGGTCTCCTCGGACAAGCCGAGGATAGGGTCGGCTCCCTCGAACATCTGGGCGTACTTCTGATGCACGATTGCGGTGAGGTCACCGCCATCATCCAGCAAGAGATTGGGTGCCTTCCCGTCCTTGAATGCGGCGAGCTGCTGGTGAATGCACCAGTCGTACTCTTCTTCGGTCTCGCCCTTCCAGGCAAAGACCGGGACGCCGGTGGCCGCGATGGCGGCCGCGGCGTGGTCCTGCGTCGAAAAAATGTTGCAGCTGCTCCAAGTGACCTCGGCGCCGAGCTCGGTCAGCGTCTCGATGAGGACCGCCGTCTGGATGGTCATGTGAAGGCAGCCCGCGACGCGCGCGCCGCTGAGCGGCTTCTGCGCGCCGTACTCTCGGCGAAGCGCCATCAAACCCGGCATCTCGTGCTCGGCGATCGCGATTTCCTTCCGACCCCAGTCGGCGAGAGAAAGGTCGGCAACCTTGTATTTCAGATCTGGATTTGGGCTCATGATGGTCTTGTCTCCTCTTTCGTTCCGCGACGCGCTGCGAGCACCTGCCACTTCAAATGGGCATCGGGACCGGGCCCGTATCGCGCTGCGGGAATTACAAAAACTTCGGGGTTGATCAACCCGGCTGACTTGGCGAAACCAAAAAGCTCGTCACGCTGGAAGCCGAGCCAAAGATCGGCCTGGCGTTCGCGCATGAGCTCATCGTCGTGGGAGCAGTAGTCGATGATGACCACTTGGCCGCCCGGCCGCGCAAGCGAGCCGAGGAGCGACACCAGTTGCTGCGGCCGCGGGGCGTGGTGAAGCAGGCGCACTGCAAACACCGCGTCGGCACCGCCGAGCTCGCGAACGCGGGCACCGATAGCCGGGTCGTCGTAGGGGGCTTGCACCAGCTCGACGTGCTCGTAGCCGTGACTCGAAAGCCTCCGACCGGCAGCCGCGAGCTGCTTCTCGGAACGGTCGACCGCGATCACGCGATCGAAGAGCGGCGCCAGAAGCTCGACCAGTGCGCCATTCCCGGTGCCGAGATCGACCGCAAGACCGCGCTGCGGCAACAACGTCCGAAGTGCGGTCAGATACGCCGACCATTCCGCGACTGGCGGCGCCGACGGGTCGTCCGAGGGTTGCTCGAAAAAGGCGCGTGCATCTTCATCGCGTGCCTTGATCACTTGGGGAACGCGTTCGAGACTGCCGTCTTCGGCGCAGAGCGCGCGCCCGGAGCGGATCGCGTCAGCGAGGAGAGGATCCCCGTTCAGATCGGGAGACAGGCGGGCAAACGCGCGAGTTCCTTGGCGACGTACGGCCACCAACCCCGCTTCTCGAAGAAGCTTCAAATGCTTGGACACGTTCGGCTGGGCTTCTCGAGTCAGCTCGGCGAGCTCTCCGATCGACAGCTCGTCTTCGGACGCAAGCCCGAGCAAGCGGAGCCGCCGCGGCTCCCCGAGCAGGCGATACAGCTCCCACCGAGGGGACTCTGTGACGGCGACCGACATGGGATTTCGATATATTCCCTCATTCGCATAGATGCAAGCAATCTGGGCAAGAAATCCTATAACCTGTTGTGATTATGTATCTTTTTCGCGTAGTGCGCGTTGGTAATAGGTCTCGGCAAATGCCCCTCCGCGCTCGCGGGCCTGCTCGAGGAGGGGAACCGCATCGGCGGGCTTCCCCAACTCGACGAGGACGGCGCCCTCGAGGGCAGGGTCCGCTCTTCGGTCACCCGACATCGACGTGAGCGCCTGGTAGGCCTCGCTCGGTTCCCCATTGATCAGCCTGCCCCAAGCCAAGAGGTGGAACGCCTCATCGAGCTCCGGCGCCGCGTCGGCCTTCGCGACCAGCTCCGAAGCCGCACGAATCAATGCCTGGCCATCACCACGCTCGAGCGCCGCGAACGCCTGCTGGACGAGAGTCTCCGGCGGCGTCTCTTCCGACGGCTGCGCGCTGGCTTGCTGCCGTTCGGCCCGAAGCGCTTGGTACGTGCTGAAGGCCAGAAGGAACAGAAGAATGGTCGCGGGGTACTGTTTGAGGGTCACGGTCACCGCGAACAGAAGTCCGATGACCGCGAAGGAGATGTAGCAGGCGAGCAGTCGGCCCCGCGACGGTGCGAGCAACTCCATCAGAGACGCCACGATGTTACCGCCATCGAGCGGGAGCACCGGAAGGAGATTCAAGAGGCCCCAGCCGAGATTGACGAAGATCAACGAGTGAAACGCGTAGCGAGCGAGCGAAGGGTCGGGAAAGCGCATGGCTTCCATCAGCACCAAGGCCAGTGAGCCGATGAAAATGCCGACCGCAGGACCCGCGGCGCTCACCACGAGACTGCGCCCGGGGCTCATCGGTTCACGCTGCTCCCACCAGGTCAAGCCACCCATCGCGATGAGCTCGATACGCGGCTGCCTACCGAATGCGCGTCCGACCAGGGCGTGGCCGAGTTCGTGCATCAAGATGCCCTGAAACACGACCACGACCCAAATCACTAGCCCGGCCCAGCCCTCCTCGCTGTTGAGGGTCCAAAGCCACAGAGCCATCAACCAAAACCACAGGTGAATCCGGATTGGAATCTGGAACAGGCGGAACTCGATGCTCATCGGGTGACTATGGGTCTCAGGCGGGTCGGCGACCAGTGGCGGTGGTCAGCGGCGCTGCGATTCTTCGGCGATTCGCTTCTTGGTCGCGGCCCAACCGCAAATCCCGCATTGACCGAGGTCGTGACCACGAGCCGGGCAGTGCTCGCGCCCGAAGTAGATGATCTGTAGGTGCCGACGAATCCAGGTGTCTTCCGGAAAGACCTTCTTGAGGTCTGTCTCGGTCTTGACCACGTTCTTCCCATCGGAGAGCCCCCAACGCGCGGCGAGCCGATGGATGTGGGTGTCCACCGGGAACGCAGGACGGCCAAACGCCTGGCACATCACAACCGATGCGGTCTTGTGTCCGACCCCTGGGAGCGCCTCGAGAGCATCGATGTCGTCGGGAACCTCGCCGCCGTGCCTCTGCAGGAGGAGCTCTGCCATCGCCCTGAGGTTCTTCGCCTTGGTGGGAGCGAGGCCGACCGTGCGGATGAAACCGAGGATCCGATCGACGGGTAGCGCCGCCATCGCCTTGGGGTTGGATGCTACCGCGAACAGCGCGGGCGTCACCTCGTTGACCTTCTTGTCGGTGGTCTGCGCGCTCAACATCACCGAGACGAGGAGCGTGTACGGATCTTGGTGGTCGAGCGGAATCGGCGGCTCCGGATAGAGCGCGTCGAGGATCTCACCGATGCGATCGGCTTTGTCCTGGCGATTCATCGACGGCGGACTACAGCTCGACCGCGCCGGGGTTGATCTTGTATTTCGCGACGATGCTCGCTTCGCCAAGGACGTGGCCCTCGATGGCGGCGCGCACGTCTGCGGCCGTGAACTTGCCGTCTACAGCGACCCGGTCGACGTCGAGCGCGAACGCTGTGAATCGGTAGTGGTGGACAATGCTGTCATTGAACGGCGGACAGGGGCCGTCGTAACCAAAGTAATCTCCGGCCATGTCCGGATCACTTGCAAACCACCCAGTGTAGTCGTTGATGCCGCAGCGGGTCCCCTGAGGCCCCTCCGGTCCCCCCTTACCCTTTGCGGTGACGCCGTCGCTGAACGCTCCCGCCTCGATGCGGGAGTCGGGCGCGACATTCACCAAAACCCAGTGACTGAAGTCCGCGCGAGGCAAGTCCGACGGGACCGTGCGTCCTTCCTGGTTCACGTCGTCGGCTTTGGTCGGCGCATGTTTGTCGATGCAGAGGACCGCGATCGATTTCGTGCCCTCGGGCAAATCCGACCACGCCAGATGCGGGCTCTTGTTGTCGGCGAGATCGATCTTCCCTTCAGCGCTCGTCTTCCCCAACGCATAGAGGGAGGGAATGAAATCGCCGTCGTTGAAGCTGTCACTACGGAGTTGCATGGGGAGGGAGATCAGCACCGACCACCGTCGCTGTCAAACTCACGCCGGCGAGCTCGTTTCAGGCTAGTGTCGAGTCGTTGGCCGTTCGCTGAACTAGCTGGGATGCATGGCGTCTAGGTACCGTCGTGCGGTGCTGTCCCAGCGGAAGGTCGATGTCACGTATTCGGCAGTCCGCTCGCTCGCCGCGCGCAGGCCGGCAGGGTCCTCGAGCAACGACTCGATCCGAGCGCAGAACGCATCGGCGTCCCCGGTGGGGGCGAACCATCCGTTGACGCCTTCATCGATCACGTCTCGAATTCCCTCTAGATCCGCTGCCAAAGTCGGCAGGCCGCACGCACCCGCTTCGAGCATCACGATCCCGAAACCCTCCATGTCGCCCGGGACGACGATGTTGGGCATCACGAACAGTTTGCCGATTCGGTACAACTCGACGAGCTCCTCTTCGGAGATCTTTCCGAGACAACGGACACGCCGCTCGAGGCCGGCACCCTCAATTGCGGCTTCGATGTTCTGGCGCTCGGGTCCGTCTCCAGCCAACCAGAAGACCACCCGGTCCGGGAGCTTGGGCATGACGTTCTCGATGAACCAAACGAAACCTTTACGACGCACCTGGCGCCCCACGGTAACCAGCAGAAACGCATCGTCAGCCAGCGCGGGGGCCTCAGAAATGCCAAATCGTGCCGACTCATCGCGAGAAGAAGCAACGCCCTCGAATCGCTCGAGGTCGACGGCGTTCGGCACGACATGGACGCGTTCTCGAGGCAAGCCACGGGCGACCAACTCCTCCGCGGTCGCGCGGCTCACCGGCATGACGGCGTCGAGGATCCCGCACAGGCGCCTCACCGCTATCTGATAGACGGGGTTCGGGTCGGTCACATCGAGACCGTGCACGATCGCGGCAAGCCGAATCCCCTTCTTCTTGAGGGCGGGCCCTGCGATGAGCAGCGGCAGCGCGGTCGTCATACTCGTGAACAGAATCGTGTCCGCCCGATGGGCGGCAGCCTCTCGCCCCAATCGCGCCGCGAGCGAAACCAGAAACGGCACCGCTTTGATGTGCACCCACTTCCAACTGGACCGCAGGGCCACGGTCCGCATCGCGACGTCATCCCGCGTCTCGAGTGCACTGTGAAGCTCAGTTGCCACCCGCTGCATCCCACCCACGTTGCTCAACGGAGCATCGGGCGGGGGGAAGGAGTGGGAAACGAAAAGGAGGCGCATGGGGAGGTTGATACCGGAGGGTTGGCAGCGGCGCCAGTGTAGTTCGTTGGAGTCGCTCGTAGAGGAATCCGTTACACTCAGCCGATGGAGCGAGCGCGCGAGCGGGCGGCATCGATTGCGATCCTGACGGCGATCCCGATGGTGGCGCAGGTCGTCGCTGGCCGGGCGGTTCGCGACACGCTCTTCCTGACCCAATACGACGCGTCCTATCTGCCTCGGGTGATGTTGGCGGCATCTATCCTCTCGTTGGGATTCGCCGCCTTGGTGGCGCGGTGGATGCCGAGGTGGGGACCACGCGCCGCCGCTTTGATGCTCTCGATCGCCAATGGCGCCGCCTTCGTGCTGGAAGCCGCGTTGGTCGACGACGCCCCACGCGGCGTCGCCGTGGCCACATACCTCCACGTAAGCGTCGCGGGCGCGCTCGTAGTCAGCGCGTTCTCATCGGTCGTGAACGAACGCTTCGATCCACTCTACGCGAAAACCGTTGTCGCGAGGGTCGGGATGGCCGCCACCTTGGGCGGCGTCCTCGGAGGAGCCGTCGCGCTCGTCCTTGCGAGTACTGTCGACCTCGCGACGGTCCTCTACGGCCTGGGCGCGATCAGCGCGGTCGTGGCCATGGGGGTCTGGCGAATCGGAAGATCGACTCAGTCCCAAAGGCCGGACGACGGTCCGGCTCGGTCCGGCGTCGAAACCATACGAGACGATCCGTATCTGTCACGCATTGCCCTTACCGTGATACTGCTCGGCGCCGTTGGCGTATTCGCGGACTACGCGATGAAGGCCGAGGCCGATGCTCGCTTCGGCGACGCGGCGAGCCTCCTCTCCTTCTTCTCGGTGTTCTACATGGTGACCGCCCTTCTTACATTCGTGATGCAAGCAGGAGTCGCCAAACCATTGCTCCTGAAGCTCGGGCTCGGTGGAACGATGGCCACCCTCCCCTTGGTAGCTGCCATGACTGCTGGCGTGGGCGCGATTTGGACCCACCTCTGGACTGCGACGCTGGCGCGCGGCTCACAGACGGTCTTGTCGAGCTCACTTTTCCGGTCGGGGTACGAGCTCCTGTTCACGCCGATACCGCCAAGCAAGAAGCGCAGGACCAAGGCGCTGCTCGACATCGCCTGCAACCGCATCGGGTACGGCATGGGCAGCGTCATCGTGATGCTCGTCGTCGCCGTGGCCTCGGTGCCAGCCGTTGCCACATCGTCGGTCCTGGCCCTCGCCACGGTTGCCGCGTTGCTTGCCATGCACATGATCCGCCGGTTGAACGATGGGTACGTGCATGAGCTGGCGACGAGTCTGCGGGATGGGTCTATCGCGCTTCAGTCCGATGACATCGTCGATGCGACGACGCTGCACACGTTCGCGCACACCGCTGCTGCGCTCAGTCGGCAGGACCTTTTGGAAGGCATCGAAGCGTTCGCCCGCAATGAGGACAGTCGCTCCGAGCAGCGCGACACCTGGACATCCCAGCTATCGGATCTGCTATCCGACGAGCCAACCCAGGTACTGAACGTTCTCAGGGACGAGTCCCTGAGTCCGCGCCTCGCAGGGCCAGTGATCGACCTCCTTGGAAAGGACGCATACGCCCGGGCCGCCTATCAGGCGCTAGACCGCATGGGCTCCCAGATCACCGGCCAGTTGATCGACGCGATGCTTTCCCGCGACAGCCCTGTCGCCGTTCGCCGGCGCATCCCGCGGCTCTTGCGAAAGCGCGAAGACCCTCGAGCGGTACGTGGAATGGTGGAAGGCCTCCAGGACGAAGAGTTCGACGTCCGCTATCGCTGCGGGCACGCGCTCGTCGATTTACAACGCGCAAACCGTGACTTGGATTTTCCGAAGATGACGATCGTCGAAGCAATCGTTCGAGAGCTCGCCTTCGACCAGGCGCAATGGCGGGAGCGACCGTCTCGCACTGAGGAGTACGCCGAGATGCCGAACGAGATCGATGCTCTGCTCGACGCCCGCGAAGATCGAAGCCTCCGATACGTGTTCGCGCTGCTCAGTCTGGCGCTCGACCGCGACGCGATCATCCTATCGTTGCGCGCGCTCGCGAGTCGGGACGAGAATCTTCGCGGGACGGCCCTCGAGTATCTGCACAACGTCCTGCCCGACCGAATCCGCGAGCCACTGTGGCCGCGGCTCATCGAACGGCCGCCAACCAGGTCGACAACGGAGCCTCAGGAGGAGCTGTTGCACTCCATGCAATCGCTGGTCATTGATCGCGGCCAGCTCGAGAAGTGAGCTTCAGGTCGATCGTCATCACGCGTTCGCCAGCGCGCCGGGGTGTCGCCTGGGAGGAACCGGCGTGCGCCGCCCACCAACCGCGCGCATCCTCGGGCGTCCACGGGTAGACGCTCGCAAGCTCGGACAGGCGTCGTTCGAGCTCGAATGCGGTTTGCGGCCGCTCAGCGGGGTCCTTGGCGAGGCAGCTCAACACCAATTGCTCGAGCTCCGCAGCAATCGGTGCACCGAGCCTCGCCGACATGGGCTCTGGGGCGGTGTGCAAATGATGGCTGCACACCTCGACGATGCTCTGTCCTGTGAACAAGTGCGTGCCGGTCAATAGGTAGTAGGCCACGGCGCCAAGCGCGTAGAGGTCGGCCCGCCCGTCGATGGTCTGGGGCGTGGTGATCGATTCGGGCGCCATGTACTGCGGGGTTCCGGACAAGTTCGCCTCGTTGGTGAGCTCGATCCCGCCCTCCTGACGCATCTCCTTGACGAGACCAAAATCGAGGACCTTGACGTGGTCGCCCGCCCCTTCGTGCGGGTGCAGCAGATGCACCATGATGTTGCTGGGTTTGATGTCGCGATGGACCAAGCCGACGCCGTGCGCTTCGACCAAGGCCGACGTCGCTTGTCGCATCAGTTCGACGACACGCCCTGGCTCCTGCGGGCCCGATCGAGCAACCAGGTCGGACAGAATGAGCCCATCGACGTACTCCATCGCGTAGTAGAAGCGTCCATCCGACGTGTGGCCGTAGTCGAAGATCGTGATCGTATTCGGGTGGGCCAGGCTCGCAGTCAGCTGCACCTCTTGTTCGAAGCGGCGCAGGTTCTCCGTGCCCGCTTTGTCAGGGGGTAAAAGCTTGACGGCAGTCGGCCTCCGAAGAAACGCGTGCTGCGCGCGATAGACGGCGCCCATGCCGCCCTCCCCGATCTTCTCCTCCAGCCGGTACTGCCCGAGGTGCTCAGCGTCGCGGACCCGGCGACGAAGGCCATAGATCACGACCGAAGTCCCGGTGGCGAGAGCGGTCGTGAGCACCCACCACGCAGCGATCTCGATCGTAACCCCCAGCGCCACCTGTGCAGTGGTCATCTGACTGAGCTCTGGGTAGAGCGTCGACCACTTGTCCACGTCCAGTCCGAGCGCGCCGATGTAGACACAAGAGAGAAGGACCGTCCCAAAAATTATTCCCAGCATCAGGGTCCAGCGCCCGGTGCAAGGAACGAAGATCGACCTCCCGAGGATCACGTTCGTGAACGCAAGAAGCATGATGAAGTCGGGCCGCTCCTCTAGCGGAATGTAGATCGCCATGACGCTGGTCGCGATCACCCCCAAGCTGAGGGCGGCGATCTCCGTCAGCGAAACGAACTCTGCGCTGCGCTTGGTTCTCCTGCACAGGAGCCACGGCAAGAGAAAGAACCCCGCGGCCGCCAAATGCCACCAGAACGATGGGTGTGCGAGAGCCGCTCTCGGCGCGAAGAGAAGCAGGGTGGCCAAACGGTAGAGCCAAAACAGAAAATAGGAGCCACCTATGACGAGGCTAAAGAGCGCGACCCGTCGTTGCAGGAACGCGCGGTCGTCCTCGCTCTCGGACAGACCTCTGATGGCTGCGGCCGTCATCGGCCCTCACAGTACCATGGCGATCTTCATGGTTCGATGGCCAGGCAGCCAGCGTGAACGTGACTCCCTTGCTCCTCGGGCGGCTCGGCCCCAAGATTTGCGGACCCGAACTCTTGGAGGTGTCACATGGCCGTGTCCGATCACGTCGACCTACAGCAATTTATGGACGGCGTGAAGCGACGCAATCCGGGCGAAGGCGAGTTCCACCAAGCGGTGTACGAAGTCGCCATGAACGTGTTCGACTTCATCGCCGACAAGGAGGTCTATCACGGGTACCAAATCCTTCGGCGCATTGCGGAGCCTGACCGCGTTGTGAGCTTTCGGGTATGTTGGGAGGATGACAAAGGCGACATCCGTGTCCAACGCGGCTGGCGCGTGCAGAACAACAACGCGATCGGCCCGTACAAGGGCGGGCTGCGTTTCCACCCGACCGTGAGCCAGAGCATCCTCAAGTTTCTCGCGTTCGAGCAGACATTCAAGAACAGCCTCACAGGCCTACCGATGGGTGGCGCCAAGGGCGGCTCGAACTTCAACCCAAGAGGGAAGTCCGACCACGAGGTGATGCGCTTCTGCCAGTCTTTCATGACCGAGCTCTACCGCCATGTCGGAGAGGACGTCGACGTGCCTGCGGGCGACATGGGTGTCGGTGCCCGCGAGATCGGCTATCTGTTCGGACAGTACAAACGCATCACCAATCGCTTCGTCGGCGTACTGACTGGCAAGGGGATGGAATATGGCGGTAGTCCGATCCGGCCCGAGGCGACCGGATACGGCACGGTCTACTTCATGGAGTCGATGTTGAACCGACTGGGGGATTCGGTCGACGGAAAGACCTGCCTCGTATCGGGCTCGGGCAACGTAGCGCTTCACGCCGTCGAGAAGATCAATCAGCTAGGGGGCAAAGCCGTGACGCTTTCCGATTCGGGCGGCTTCGTCCATGACCCAGATGGCATCAGCGCGGAGAAGCTGGCGTTCGTCAAGGAGCTCAAAACGCAGAGGCGGGGGCGGTTGACCGAGTATGCCGAGCACTTCGGGGTTGAGCATCACGAAGGGCGCCCCTGGGGGGTCGTGGCCGATCTGGCGTTCCCGTGCGCCACCCAGAACGAGCTTTCGACCGAGGAGGCGAAGACGCTGATCGCGAACGGCCTAAAGGGCGTGTCCGAGGGAGCGAACATGCCCACCGAGCAGGAGGGCATCCATGCCTTCACGGACGCAAAAGTACTGTTCGCGCCAAGCAAGGCGGCGAATGCTGGCGGCGTCGCAGTGTCGGGGCTCGAGATGAGTCAGAATTCCGCGCGCATCACTTGGAAAGAAGAAGAGCTTCAGCGCCTCCTCCGAGACATCATGGCGGCGATCCACGAACGATGCGTCGAGCATGGAACGACCCCGGGAAGCGACTACGTCAACTACGTGAGGGGCGCGAACATCGCAGCATTCATCAAAGTCGCCGATGCGATGTTGGCGTACGGGGTCGTGTAGTCCCAACGGGAAACACTGGCGCTGGCGCTGGCGCTGGCCTAGAACCATTCCCATGATCATCGAGCACTTCTCCGTGGCTCCGCTCGGCTGCAACTGCGTAATCTTGGGTGACGAGGAGCGCGGGACGGCGATCGTCGTGGACCCGGGGGGCGAGGCTCCGCGGATCCTCACGCGTCTCGAAGAGCTTGGGCTGACATGTGAGGGTATCGTTCACACTCACGCGCATTTCGATCACATCGGTGGCACCAAAGAAGTTCAAGAAGCGACCCACGCCCCAACGATGATTCATGAGAAGGACTTGTTCCTCTACGAAGGGGTGCAGATGCAGCTGGATGGTTTCCGGGCGCCATTTCGTGCGCCTGAGCTCGCCGAGATCGACCGTTTCCTCTCGGATGGGGACACCGTCCTGGCGGGCGGGCTCGAAGCCGACGTGGTGCATACACCCGGCCATTCGCCCGGCAGCATCTGTCTGAGCGTCGAGGGCGATCGGCCGGTCCTCATCGCCGGAGACACGCTGTTTTCGCGAAGCGTCGGACGCAGCGACCTCTGGGGCGGCGATGCCACGCAGCTCGTCGATTCGATCCAGCGCAAGCTGTTCGCGCTCCCCGACGAAACTCTGGTGATCTGTGGCCACGGCCCAAGCACGACGATCGGCGAGGAGCGGCGCCTGAACCCGTTTGTCGGTGGAGCCTAAGCGCCGTCCCAGAGCTTCAACGCGCCGCACATCGCTTCGTCCAGCGAAAACAAGCGGACGTTGTCTGGCAACTCAGCCTTCAGATGGCGCACGTTGCCGCCGCCAAGGTGCAGGGTGTCGTAGTTGAAGATCGGGTCGAGTTGCTCGATGGCGTTGAGGACGCGCGCGGTCCATTCGACGGGGCCGACGCGCTTGAGTTCGCTGTCGCGCACGAGGTCTTCATAGGTCTGCCCATCGCGCAGTGGGTGGTGCCCGAGTTCGAGGTTCGGAACCAACGCGCCCTCCGTGAACAGCGCGGCCCCCATTCCGGTGCCCAGCGTCAGGACGAGCTCCACGCCGTTGCCTCGAACGACGCCCAGCCCCTGCAGGTCAGCATCGTTGACGGCGCGAACCGGGCGCTGCAGCAAGTGAGTCAGTCGCTCGTTGAGCCGCACACCCCGCCACAGCGTGTCGCCCAGGTTGGGCGCGTTCTGCGCCACCCCATCCTTTACGACGCCGGGAAAACCCACGGAGACGCGCTGATGCGGCGGCAACGCGTCGGCCATGTCGTGTATCAGGGCGAACACGGCGTCGGGCTCCGCGGGCTCGGGCGTCGGCTGACGGAGGGTCTCCGTGACAGGCACGGCTTGCTCATTGAGCGCCAGGACCTTGATGCTGCCGCCACCGATGTCCACCGCGAGCGTGCTCATGTTTCAGTGCCTTTGTGCTGGCGGTAGTATGCGATGAGCTGCCGCGTGGAGGCATCATGCTCGCCTTCCGCGCCACTAAGCTCGGGGAGGACGACTTGGGCGAGCTGCTTGCCAAGCTCGACTCCCCACTGGTCGAAGCTGTAGACGTTCCAAATCACGCCCTGCACGAAGATCTTGTGCTCATAGAGCGCCACGAGGCGACCGAGCGCACGGGGGGTTAGCCGCTCGACCATCAGCGTATTGCTCGGACGGTTCCCTGCAAAGGTCTTGTGGGGCACGAGGGCGGCGACCCGCTCCTCGGGAAGGCCCGATCGTTCGAGCTCGGCGCGCGCTTCATCGGCGGTCTTGCCGCGCATCATGGCTTCCGCCTGGGCGATGCAGTTCGCCACGAGAATGTCTTGATGCAGCGGGATCGGGTTGTGACTCTGGGCTGCGACGATGAAGTCGCACGGAACCAAGTGAGTCCCTTGGTGCAGAAGCTGAAAGAACGCGTGCTGCCCGTTGGTCCCGGGCTCGCCCCACACGATCGGACCGGTCGTATACTCGGTGATGATCGCGCCGTCGCGCGACGCGCTCTTGCCGTTGCTCTCCATGTCGGCTTGCTGGAGGTACGCCGCGAAGCGGTGCAGGTACTGATCATAAGGCAGGACCGCGTGGGAAGGAGCGCCGAAGAAGTTGTGATACCACACCCCGAGGGCCGCCATGACCACCGGGATGTTCTCGCGGAGGGGCGCGGTCCGAAAATGCTCGTCCATCTCGTACGCACCGGAGAGCAGTTCCTCGAAGTGCTCCATTCCGATGAGCGTCACGATCGAAAGACCGATCGCGGACCACAGCGAATACCGGCCTCCGACCCAATCCCAGAACTCGAACATGTTCGTCGGGTCGATCCCGAACTCCGAAACCGCCCGTCGGTTCGTCGAGACGGCCACGAAATGCTTTGCCACTGCGTCTTCCGCGCCCAGTCGGTCGACGAGCCAGCGCCGTGCGGAGCGGGCGTTGGTGAGGGTCTCTTGGGTGGTGAACGTCTTGGAGGCGACGATGAACAGCGTCGTCTCCGGCTGCACCTGACGAAGAACCTCGCTCAGATGAGTGCTGTCGACGTTCGAGACGAAGTGCGCGCGCAGCCCCTGCTTCCAATAAGGGCGCAGTGCTTCGGTCACCATCACCGGGCCGAGGTCCGAGCCGCCGATCCCGATGTTGACGACGTCGGTGATGGCACGCCCGGTGTGACCCACCCAGTCGCCCTCTCGAACGGAAGTCGCGAACGCCCGCATTTGCGAAAGCACCCGCCTGACGTCAGGCATCACATCGGCACCACCCACGGTCACCGTCCGCGCGCCTCGGTTACGAAGTGCGGTATGCAGGACCGCCCTACCCTCGGTCTCGTTGATCGCGTCTCCCGAGAACATGCGCGCGATCCAGTCCCGCACCCCGCACTCCTCGCAGAGGTCGGTCAACAGGGACACCGTTTGGTCGGTGATGCGGTTCTTCGAGAAATCGAAGAGGAGGTCGCCGAGGGTGAGGGAAAAGCGTGCGGCACGGTCCGGGTCTTCCCCGAACAGGTCGCGCATGCAGAGGCCTTCGACCTCGGCGTGATGGGCTAGCAAGGCTTTCCATGCCGCGGTCTGGGTGGGATCGGCCATTGCCCGAACCTTAGCCCCGCAAGCTCCAAAGAAAAACCCCGCAAGGCGAAACGCCTGCGGGGTCTTCTCTCCTCGATGAGAGGAACTAGACAGCGATGAGCGGCGCGATAACCAGCGCCACGATGCTCATCAGCTTCACGAGGATGTTGAGTGACGGACCCGCGGTGTCCTTGAAAGGGTCACCGACCGTGTCTCCGACGACCGAGGCGGTGTGGGCCTCGCTGCCCTTCGGGTGGACCGAGCCATCCGTCATCTTGTAGCCACCGCCGCTTTCGAACGACTTCTTGGCGTTGTCCCAAGCGCCGCCGGCGTTGGCCATGAAAAGCGCCATCGTCACGCCCGACACGGTGACACCGGCGAGCATGCCACCAAGGGGCTCCGCGCCCATGGTGAAGCCCACGACGACCGGGGTTAAAATGGCGAGCGCACCGGGCGCCACCATGCGCTTTAGAGAAGCCTCGGTCGAGATCTTCACGCAGCGGGCCGTGTCCGGCTTCGCCTTGCCCTCGAGCAGCCCCGGAATCTCACGGAACTGACGACGGACCTCTTCGATCATCTCCATCGCCGCGACTCCGACCGCCTTCATCGCCATCGACGAGAAGAGGAACGGGAGCATGCCACCAAGGAACAAGCCGGCCATGACGAGTGGATTCGAAATATCGATGCCCGAGATGCCTGCGGTCTGCGCAAAGGCAGCGAAGAGGGCAAGAGCCGTCATCGCCGCAGAGCCGATAGCAAACCCCTTGCCGATAGCCGCGGTGGTGTTGCCAACCGCGTCCAACTTGTCCGTGCGCTCACGCACCTCAGGCGCCTGGCCGCTCATCTGGGCGATGCCGCCGGCGTTGTCGGCGATGGGGCCGTACGCGTCGACCGCGAGCTGAATGCCGGTGGTGGAGAGCATGCCCAGCGCGGCGATGGCCACACCGTAGAGACCTGCAAACTCAGCCGCGATGACCACTCCAAAGGCGATGACGATGATCGGCATGGCAGTCGACTGCATACCGACACCCAACCCAGCAATGATGTTCGTCGCGGTGCCGGTCTTGCTCTGTTCGGCAATGCTCTGGACCGGAACCTTACCCATCGAGGTGTAGTAGGAGGTGATGAGACCCACGAGAACACCGGCGGCGAGGCCAGTGACCGTCGCCCAACCCACGTCAAGCCAGGTCACGAGCTGGCCACTCGCATTGGTCGTGCCGCCTTCGGGCCACATGTAGCGCGCAATACCGAACGTCGCGACTGCCATCACGCCCGCAGCGCCAAATGCGCCCGTGTCGAGCGCGTGCTGAGGATTGCCGCCCTCTTTGGTACGGACGAAGAACGTGCCGACGATCGAACAAACGATGCCCGCGGCTGCGATGACCAGTGGTATGATGATCGGGCCCACGTCATTATCCCTCACCACCGCGCTAAAGCCGAGCCCGAGGACCATCGCGCCGATCATTGCACCGACGAAGGACTCGAAGAGGTCGGCGCCCATCCCTGCGACGTCGCCGACGTTGTCGCCGACGTTGTCAGCAATGACGGCGGGGTTACGGGGGTCGTCCTCTGGAAGCCCGGACTCGACCTTACCAACGAGGTCGGCGCCGACATCGGCAGCCTTGGTGTAGATGCCGCCGCCGACACGCGCGAAGAGCGCTATCGAGGACGCGCCCATCGCAAAGCCGGTGATGACGTTGACGGTCCGCACGAGCTCCCAGCCAAGTACATTGGTGAAGACGAGGTAGAGGGCGCTAAGACCGATCGTCGCGAGGCCGACCACCGTCATACCCATGACCGTGCCACCAGAGAACGCCACGTTGAGCGCGGGAGCCAAGCCGATGCGAGCCGCGGCCGTGGTGCGCACGTTGGCGTTGGTCGCGACCTTCATTCCGATCCAGCCCGCGGCCGCCGAGGAAGCCGCACCGACGACGAACGCGCCTGCGATCTGCCAACCGCGTTGCGGGTCGCCAAAGTAGGCGACGCCGAGAATCCCGGCGACGACGAGCACGAAGATCGACAGGACGCGATACTCAGCCCGGAGGAACGCCAGGGCGCCTTCCTGAATCTGAGCAGCGATTTCGACCATGTTCGCGTCGCCCGGATCTTGTTTGGAAACCCAACTCGCCTTCATCCAGGCGAAGAGAAGAGCAAGCACGCCCGCTGCGGGGACTGCGTAGACCAGATTTTGCATATGCGCTGAACCTCTATTTGAGCCCGACCCCGGTTGAATACTGGCGGGCGGCGCGTTTCTACAAGATTTGAAAATCAGGTCAAACGCAGGGGTGGCGACTCCGTCAGAGCGCTGAAATTACAGGGAAATCAGGATCCTCGGGCTTCGGCAATGGCCTCCTTCGCCGCAGCGAAGTCCGACGGGCCCTGCACGCTGACGCGCCCCGCTCCCTTGTCGATTCGCACCAGAAGGCCGCTCAGCACTCGGCCAGGACCGACTTCGACGAAGAGAGAGACCCCGTCGGCAATCATGGTGCGGACACTTTGCTCCCACAGGACCGGTCGGCTGACCTGACGGATCAATGCGTCCTTGGCGGCGTTGGCGTCGGTGACGGGCGCTGCATCCACATTGACATACACCGGCACGCGGGGGTTCGAGAACGCGATCTGGTCGATGTCCTCGCGGAGCCGGGCCTCGGCGGGCTCCATCAGCGTCGAATGAAACGGCGCGCTGACAGGAAGGGTGCTGGCACGGGCGCCTGCTGCTTTGAGTTTCGCCCCGGCTTCGCTCACGGCCGCCGACTCGCCCGCGATGACAATCTGTTGGGGCGTGTTGTAGTTGACGGCCTCCACCAGACCGGGAACCTCCGCGCAGATGCGCTCGACCAAGGTGCGGTCGGCTTTGAGCACCGCCGCCATCGCGCCTTCGCCGAATGGCACGGCCTCCTGCATGTACTGTCCGCGCTTCCGGACGAGTCGCACAGCATCGGCAAAGTCGAGCGTTCCGGCTGCAACCTGCGCGGAGTACTCGCCGAGGCTGTGGCCGGCCACCACGTCGAACTGCTCGTCGAGCGCGCGAAGCACCGCGATCGATGCAGTCAGTACCGCGGGCTGAGTATTGGCGGTGAGCTTGAGATCGTCCTCCGGGCCCTCGAAGCAGAGCTGCGAGAGCGCCTCACCGAGCGCCCGGTCCGCCTCGTCGAACACCGCCCGCGCGGCATCCGAAGACTCGAATGCGTCGCGGCCCATGCCCACCTTTTGACTGCCCTGACCAGGGAAAACAAACGCGACCTTGCCCATCGCCGACGGACATAGCACGATCTCTCGAGGGCTTCGCTTGGAAGAACGATCAACCGCAGAGGATGCCGAGCACCTGAGCGCGCTCTCGATAGGACACTTCATCCTTTCTGGAGTCGCCCTTCTCGGAGCCGCGCCGACGCTGTTCTACGGCGTGGCGGGCGCCAAGCTGATGGACGAGTTCGGAGGTGACCTGTCGATGGCCATGGGCGACCTCCCCGGCCAAAGCCCAGACACCATGCTCCAGGACTTGAGCTCGCTCGTGACGACGCTGATCGTGTCCGCGGTCGTGCTCGCGGTGGTCAGCGCAGTGCATCTGCTGGTCGTCGGAGTCATGATCCGAAAGCGCCGTTGGTGGACCTTTTGCTACCTCACCGGATGGGGAGAGTGCCTCATGTTCCCGTTCGGAACGATTCTCGGTATCTTCACGATCCTGGTCCTGTCGCGCCCCTCGGTGAAACGGGTTTTCGGCGTCGGCTGAGGCCGACGATTGACAAGAGGTCCCGTGGGTCTTACCGAAGTGCGTTGAGTGGAGGCGTCACGATGGTTGAAGCGGCAGAGTTAGAAGAACGAATTCGTCGGGGTGTTGGCGACGTGTCGCACATCGTGGTGAAGGACCTCACCGGTACGAAAGATCACTGGGACGCCCTGATCGTATCGGAAGCTTTTTCGGGCAAATCGCCCATCGAACAGCATCAGATGGTCTATGCCGCGCTCGGCGAACTCATGACCGGACCCGTACATGCACTTGCGCTCAAGACCTACTCGCCCGAGAGTTGGGCTAAGCAAGAGGGATAGAGATGGAAGACACCCCGCAAGAACGTATTCAGGGCATCATCGACGGTAACGATGTGGTGCTCTTCATGAAGGGCACCAAGCACTTTCCCCAGTGCGGATTTTCGGCGACTGTCGTCGAGGTGCTGCGCCGTGCCGGTTCGGAGTTCCAGGACGTGAACGTCCTCGAGGATCCGGGCATCCGGCAGGGAATCAAAGAGTTCTCGAACTGGCCAACGATCCCGCAGCTTTACGTCCACGGGAAGTTTGTGGGTGGCTGCGACATCATTCGCGAGATGTACGAGAAGGGTGAACTCGAAGCTGTCCTTTCTGCTAAAGAAGGCTGAGGCATCGGCCGGCCCCATGTCGGAACTGCTTGGCGGAAAATACGAAGTGATGGAGCTCGCCGGCGAGGGCGGGATGGCCAAGGTGTACCGAGGGCAGACCCACGGGGCCGCAGGCTTCACGCGGCCGGTGGCCATCAAGCGAGTCCTCGCGCCTCTCAGCCAGAACCCCGTGTTCCTGAAGATGTTCGTCGAAGAGGCTCGCGTCGTCTCGGAACTCGACCATCCGAATATCGCGCAGATTCACGATTTCGATCGGGACCGCGCCGGCGAGTACTACTTGGTCCTCGAATGGGTCGAGGGGCTGACGCTGACGGAGTGGCGCCAGGGCTATCGCGAACATGGCAACCACACCCCTTGGAACCTGACGGCCGCCATCGGGATCGAAGTTCTCGAAGCCCTTCACGCCGCCCACGCACGAGAGGACGCAGACGGCAGGCCGGCACCGATCTTCCACCGCGACGTGACCCCGCAGAACGTCATGGTGAGCAACTGCGGGGTCGTGAAGCTGACCGATTTCGGTCTTGCGCGGGCGATGGACCGAAGCTCGATCACCAAGCCCGGCTTCGTGAAGGGCAAGATCTCCTACCTGGCGCCCGAGCTGACCTACGAGGCAGAGCCGAGCGCTCAAACCGACGTCTTTAGTGTTGGCGTCGTGCTCTGGGAGGTTCTCTCCGGAGAGAAGCTCTTCAAAGGTGAAGACCCACTCAAGGTGGTGAGCACCATCCGCGACATGGAGATCCCCGACCTGGCAGACTTTCGCGATGACCTGCCCGAACGCCTGCGAGAGATCATCCGCAAGGCCCTGCGTCGCAACCCAATCGAACGCTACGCATCGAGCAGAGACATGGCACGCGACCTGGCGGCGCTGTTGCGGACGACCGAAGAGCCGACCGACTCCCACGTCATCTCCCAAAGCGTACGCTGGGCAAGAGAACAGCTAGCCAAAACCCGCCCCAGCGAACCCGCCACAAAACCCTTCGCCGCCCAAGAAGCCCTAACCCAAGCCACCTCCGCCGAAGAAACAATCCCCGACACCAACATCCCCCTAACCCGCCGCAAATAAAAAGGGGACTGTCCCGTTTTTTAGAGGAGGTTGAAGCCTAGGCCGGCGGCTACGGAGAGGGCTACGAAGGGGGGGGTCATGCCTATTACCGCTGCGATCATGTAGTCGCGGAAGGTTACGCCTGACATTGCGAGGGTGTAGTTCACGGGGGGGATCGCCCAGAGGAAGAGGCGGATGACGATCATGGAGCGGATGGGACGGTCCTTCAGGTGGTCGAGGGGTTTCTGCAGGAACGGGCGTTGGATGTTGAGGTCCTTCAAGGGCTGACCGCCGATCGTCCGCACGATGACGAACGAGACCGCGACGGACACCGTGGCCGCGATCACCGACGCAAGTGAACCCCAAACCGGGCCGTACGCCAGGCCCGATACCATGACGAAGACAAAGCCCGGGATGTAGAGAAGCTGCCCGACGCAGAAGATCGCAACGAACACCGCAAACCCGCCGACCCCCGCCGCGCGCATCGACTCGCGAATGCCGTCGACGGTGAGCCCTTCCGTAAACCCGGTCATCCGGCCGATCAGATAGATACCGACGAGGAACAGGCCCAACAGCGACAAGCGAACCCAGGTGTTGTTCACCCGCCGAAGTAAGACACACCCGACCCAGGAAGGCCAGGGGCGGGGCCCCGTGGCCGGCGCGAAGCGTCGACTTTACGGGCGCGGCGTCTGCTGAAGCATGTCGAGTGGGTTCCGGGTGACTCGATTCGAGCCGTCGAGCGAGTTGATGTCGATTCGGCTGAGGTCGACGCGGGGCGAGAAGATCGTCTCATGAAACGAATCGATGACGCGCTGAGTGTAGCTCTCCCCGGTGTCGTCCTCTTCGAGCACTTCCTGGCTACAGCCCCAGGCCGTGCCCGTGCGCCCGAACAAGCAGATCCGCGACCCATCGACTTGGATACGGAGCCCGTCGCGCGAGCTCTCGAAGCGAGGCGAACGCAGAATCGCTTCGGCGAGCTCCCGGTCCACTTCAGCGTCACTCGACTCCACCTCGACCGGCAGCGCCCAGCCCAACCGGCGGAAAAGCCCGGGGTCGGTGCCGAGGACCTCTTCGTAGAGCGAGGTGGTTTCGCGTGGGTCGGAAAGCGACCTGGCGAGAACCGCCACCACGCGCTGGCGCAGCAGCGTGTCTCCCGGCTGTAGCCCTTTGAGGGCGGCCTCGGCATGCTCGACCGCCTCGTCGTAGTCCCGCTGTGCCAGGGAGACCTCGGCGAGCACGGCACCATAGTAGGCCGTCGCGCCCTGTCGCGGGTCTTCGCTCGCGACCCGCGCGATTGCCGCCCTGACTACGCCCGGACCCAACGCTCCGATGAGCTCGCCGAGAAGCCACGGCGGCATCACCGCGCTCCGAGCGCTCCCGATTGCAAACGTGCCGACGAGCCGAGTCTCATCATCGAGGAAGCGAGCGACCTGCCGGCCGCTCATCCATGCCTCAAAACGCAGCCAGAGCGCCTTACCTCGCGCCCACCAGCGCGAATAGAACGGCTTGGCCGCCGCGCGCTCGACGGTCATCTCAGCCAGAGTCAGGCGCGCTTGCCTATCGAGAAGCGCGACGATGCTCCGGTCCTGCTCGGGGTCGCGGCTGTTATGCGCACGCCTATCCGGCAAAACGGAAGCCTTGTCGGTGATTCGTAGTGCTTCGTCCGGCCGCCCCATCAACAGGAGAAACGCGGCGAGCGAGCGACGTGCCTCATTGCGGTCCGAGTCTCGCACGTGCGCGGGGCGCGCCGCGCGATGACGGGGCACCTCCCGCAACGCAGAGAGCGCCTCGGCGAAGCGCCCTGCCCTCATATAGAGATCGGCGAGCTCGAGCCAGGGATTTCCGTACCAAGAAAGCCCACTCTTGGAGGCCTCCATCAAGAGGCGCTCGGCCTTGTCGAACCGGAACACCGAACGCGCCGCCTCCGCGTAGTTGCCGAGGTCGACCGCGGTCGCGCTTCCGAAGTGGGTAGCGCCATACTCGACCGCGTCCCGGCACACTTCGTAGCTTTTCGCGTCGTCGCCGGCCTCGAACTCGATCGCGCAAAGCGCGTTCTTGGCTCGCTCGATCTGATACGGATCCCCCGTCGCCAACCCCTCTTCCGCGGCGACGCGCGCCTTGGCGAACTCGCGCTTCTTCATCAGCGGCCAGGCGAGCTCAGCGAGAAGCTGGGGTGTGTAGAGCTCGTTGTACCGATACATGAGACCCAGTTGCTCGTCGTAGTGCTCGAGGTCGCCGTGCGCACGAGTCAGTCCAACCAAGATGCGCGCGTGCCAGCGCCACGGCTGGCTCGGCGTGGGTTGCACGCCCTCACTGGCCTCAAACAGGTCGAGCGCACGCGTCTCGTGGAAGAGCGCCTTGGGGAAGTTGGCCTCGCCATAATGTTGCGCCATCCCCAACACCAAACGGGCCACGTAGGAACCAGGGTGCCCCACCAAGTACCGTTCCGCGTCTTCCCGCGCTTTCACATAGCGCTCGCGTTCGATCAGCTCCCAAAGAGCCAGCTCCTCGGATTCGGCCTCCTCTCCTTCGAGCAGGAGTGGCGCCAGCATGTCCTCCGCGGTCGCGGGCGAGCTGGACAGCGCGATGGCAAGCACGATGAGGGCGACACCAGCTGACGGCGACGCACGCATCGTCACCCGCGGCGCAGGCTCGAGCGGGCGAGCTTCTCGATCTCGACAGCGGTCGCCTCGGCGATCAACGCGTCGACGTCCTCGACACCAGGAGCGCATTCAAGCCGGTGTTTGAACACGTGAGGGGCGAGCGCCTCGATGTCCTCGGGCGAGACGAAGTCGCGGCCGTGAATCACCGCACGCGCCTGAAGTGCAGGCAGCATCAAGACGAGTGCGCGCGTCGAAGCCCCCTGCAAGACCCGCGAGTCACTTCGTAGCAGGCGCGCCAAATCCACTAACGCTTCCTTGACCACTGGCGCTACATGCACCGCGCTCCGCGTCTGACGCCTGGCTGCGAGGACTTCTGCGCGGCTCACGCCCGGGTAGTCACGAGCGACCTCGAGACTTACGCGGGGATACTGGTCGAGCACTTCGAGCTCCGACGCGCGGTCGATGTGCTTCATCTCGATCTTGAACAAGAAGCGATCGAGCTGGGGCGTCGGGAGCGGATAGGTGCCGGCGAGGTCGAGAGGGTTCTGAGTCGCGATGACGAAAAAGAGGTCGTCGAGCAGGTGGGAGTGGTTGTCGACTGTGACCTGCTTCTCGGCCATCGCCTCGAGCATCGCCGCCTGCACTTTGGGGGACGTGCGGTTGATCTCGTCTGCCAGGACGATGTGTGCGAACACGGGGCCGCGGCGAAAGGCGAAGCGGCTCGTCTCGACGTCGAAGATGCTCGTCCCGGTGATGTCGCTCGGGAGCAGGTCTGGAGTGAACTGGATGCGGCGAAACGCTGCAACCCCGCTCGGGTCGTCGGCGGCCTCGAGCGCGTTTCCCAGCGCACGCGCGAGGGTGGTTTTGCCCGAGCCAGGGTAGTCCTCGAGGAGCACGTGCCCATCGGCCAGCAGGGCGATGAGCACCAGCTCGACCACATCGTCTCGACCCCGAATCGCCGCGCTCAGCCGAGCGCCCAGCCGCTCCGCTACTTCGCGCGCGCCGGCCAATGTGTCGTCGGTGGGTGACTGAATCGCTTGCTGCATGTCAGCTCTGAACTCCAGGTAGGGAGGATGGCATCATTTTGAACGTAACCAAGACCAGGGGGTGATTAACCCCAAAAAACGTCGCCAAAGTGGGAATCCATGGCGGATCTCGCGACGCACGTTTGCCGCCTCCCCCCGCAGCTCGAACGGATCGGGCTCGCGCCCACCGTACGCGGACGCGACGTGAGCAGCTGTCAGTGGCACGAACGAAGGCAGCATTTCTAGGACGCGGTCCGCGAAGGACTCCCGAGACTCACCTGGCGCTCTGCGAATCGCGACCTCCCCGATTCGATCGACCTCGGCCCGGTAAACGACTCTTGGAAGGTCGGCGGCGCGGGCCCAACTCGGCGCAAGCCTACGCCACGCTTTGCCCAAGTAGAGTACGAGGAGAAAGACGCCGAGGACCGCAAACAACCAGCCGCCCGCCGTCCACGTCAACCGCCGCGCAAGCTCTTTGAGCCTCGGCAAATCGGTCGCCGAGAGAGGGATTGGAGACGCCCCACGCGCGAGCTCGCCGAGGAGCCTCTGCAAGTCCGCATCCATCGGCTGCTCGGGGGGATCGAGCGCGCGCTCGGGATACACATCCAGCACCACCCAACCGTAACCATCGATGTAGACCTCAGGCCAGGCGTGGGACGCGGCGCCCGACAGAAGAAGAGAAGAGCCACCCTGACGCGCCGATTCGCTGACCGCGTACCCGGTGGCGACGCGAGCCGGCACCCCGAGGCTACGCATCAGGTACGTTGCTGCATGAGAGAAGTGCACGCAGTAGCCAGTGCGATCCCCAAATAGGAAGCTCGCCGTAGGATCCTCAGCGCCGCTGTGCCCATTCTTCAGACTGTAGATGCCCTCTCGTCCGAGCCAGCCCGTGACGGCGAAGGCTTTCGCGATCGGATTGCTTGCGAGCCTATCCGGCAGCGCCGCCGTGATCTCGGCGCCGAGCTCGGCGTACCGCGGATCAGGCGGTGCCTCGGTATAGTGCGCCCACTGTTGCTTGGACCAGCTCGGAGAGCCGATGTGACCGTCGAGCATCGAGACGTAGTCCGCCGTGAGCACGCCGGAGGTCGCACGATACACACGCCGAAAGCGATTTGGTGAAGGGTTGTCGAGCGGCTCGACCTCCAGCGGCGCCTCGAGCGCAAAAGGTTGAGTGTGATCGGCCATCAACGCGACGGTGGTTTCGAGCGGTCCTCGATTGTCGTTGAGCGGAGGCGCGTTCTCGATCTCGATGAGGCGGGTCGGGAAGTACGGAATCAGGTCGTCGTCGACGTCTTGACGCCCGGAGACGACGAGCTTGCGTCCGTTGTACTGACTGAATGCGCCTTGTCGAAAATAGTAGACGCCACTCGGCGGCGAGTAGTCGTCGTGAAAGAGCACGACCGCGACAGGCACTCGAGACCCGCCGGTGTTGTACTTGTTCCGGAATTCGAGCTCGCTGGCGGATGAGCCGCCTCGCTCCTCCTGCTCTGTGTTGCCGTCCTTCCCGTTCGCCTGGTCGGGACGAAGACCGAGTCCACCACCGCCGTCCGGAGGCGGCGGCATGCCGATCATCGGGGTCGCCACGACGATGATCGCCAACAGGAGCGCGATGACACCGAGGTTCAGGACTGCCCTCGCGAATCGCTGTTCCCGAAGGAGCAACGCCAGTCCGAACACCGTGGCGGTGCCCCCCATGAAGAGGAAAAGCCACGTGGGGTCCCAACCGAGCGCGATGATCCAGTCGGCCAAATAGAACGGGCGGTTGATGGCGCCGTGACGATGCGGAATGAAGAGCTGGCCAAAGGCGACCGCTACGAGCATGAGCTCAAACACCGCGAAGAGCGCCCTTCGGATCGAGCCAGCCCTCATCGTGGCGCTGCCGATCGCGGCCACCAACAGTGCGGTCAGCGTCCCTGCGAACCGAAGGGCCCCAACCGGACCCAGCATAGCCGCCAGCAAGGATCCGTGCGTAAGCGAGACGCGAAGCAGAACGACGATCGCAATCGAGACGATCGCACCGGCGACGATCGCTAGGGTGCGCAAGCGCGTCCGCCCGAGCTTGGCGCCGAAGAGACACCCCACGAACCCTCCGATGAACGCCGCGAAGACTGCGCCAGAGGGAGCCATCGTTGCGACCAGCACACCCCAACCGAGGCCGTGGATCGTGGCCCGCCCAAGCTCGGCGAAAGCGCCGGCGACTCCGACCGACGCGGGCTGCACGGCCGCCGTCATGCAGCTCTCCTGCGCGCTGCATCCAGGTGCCTGCCGTCGCCGAGTACTCGTCCGCTGACCCGGTCGATGATGACGACCTCGCATCGAAGCTGGCCCAACGCCCGACCGACGCGCTCGAGATCCGCCCGCTCAACCCCCGACGAGCGTGGCGGGGTGAGAACCCAACGTCGCCACCGAGACTGGGCATCCGGGTCGTGTACGGCGTCGACTGCGATGACGACGCGGACCCGGCCGTAGCGTCGGATCGTGAGCGCGCGCATCTCATCGAGCCACTTTCCCGTCGTCGGAGGCGCGAACACGACGAGCGCGGCAGGCCCCCGCGGATCGACCTCCGCCAAGAACCGCTTCATCCCACTCGCGCTTTTGCCGGTGAAACCCGAGGAGGTCATCACTTTGTGGAGCGCCTCGGCACGATCCGCGGTCGCCTCCGGGGAGCCGTCGGCCGCGAACTGCCAATCCATCCCGAGCGCCTCCTCCTCGATGGCCGCCCTTGCCGCAGCGGCAGCCGCTTCGTCGTGTGCCCCGGCCACCAGGTACGCAACCGTCCTGCGCGCTCGGCTCAACGCGCGCTCCGGAGTACGCACCATGAGCTTTCGCGTGCGGCCGAAAACCTTCCAATGGATGAAGCGCGCGGAATCACCGGGCACGTATCTTCTGAGCTCCACCCGGTCGCCGTCCTCGAGCCCCATCGGATGTGGGTACTCCTCACCGCCGGTGAGGGAGGTGAGCACGGGCAGGCGCCGAATCCCGCCGAGGTGGGGAAGCACCTCAATCGGGCCGGGTTGGCGGTGCTGAAACGCGATTCGGGACAACCCAAACGCGTCTTGCACGACGACCCGGCGAACGACCGACGGGTAGATGCCGCGATGCCGAAGCGTCACCTGCTCTCGAACTCGCCCGCGCTCCGCGACACCGTCGGCCGCATCGACGACCGGAGACACCCACGTCCAATCCACCTGCACCAAAGGCAGCCACCACAGAGACGGGAGCGAGAACCCAGTGGGCAACGGGGTGCCCGTCTCGAAGGTCGACGTCGACCACCGAAACGATGTCCGCCGGAGGTACCACCAAACCCCAAGCGCACTCGCGCTGACGACCAAGGCCGCGATCGCAAGCAGGCCAATCGCCCCGTAGCCAACCACCAACAAGACCAGGTCGAGCTTCTCGAACCCAAAGCTGAGCAAGGCGACGGACGCGACCACCGCCACCGCCATCCCGAGCGCCGTGAGCGGCCACACGTCCGCCACATATCGGCTCACGCCCCTTGCGCGCGCAAGCGCCGCTTGTGCAGGCGCCGGAAGTGCTGTTGGAGGCCTCATGCTCGCGATCGTGCCACGGGACGGCGGTTTAGGCCGCTGGGGGTGTCTTGACAGGCCTAGAGCCGAGGCTAACCTCCGCCAGCCCTGCGAAAAGACACGGATCACACGCGAGAGAGAATATGACCGATGTGATGATCGACGCGCGGGATTTGACCAAACACTACGGTCCGGTCACCGCACTCAAGAACGCAAGCTTTCAAGTCCACCGCGGCGAGGTGGTCGGTTTCCTCGGGCCCAACGGCGCCGGGAAAACCACGACGATGAAGATCCTGACTTGCTTCATCGCCCCCTCCGCCGGAACGGCGCGCATCGGCGGCGCGGATATCTTCGAGGACCCGATCGCGGTTCGCGAGGCGATTGGCTATCTGCCCGAGAACACGCCGCTGTACACCGAGATGCTCACCCTCGAGTATCTCGAGTTCGTCGGGAAGATGCGGGGGCTCAGCGGCGCAGGGCTTCAGGCGCGACTGCGACGGGTCGTGGAAGAAACCAGTCTGGGCGATGTCATCGGGAAGAGCATTGGCGAGCTGTCCAAGGGCTTTCGACAGCGCGTCGGCCTCGCGCAAGCGCTGATTCATGAGCCACCGGTGCTGATTCTCGACGAACCGATGAGCGGTCTGGACCCAAACCAGGCTGCCGAGATTCGGGAGCTGATTCGGGAGATCGGCCGCGAGCGCACGGTCATTCTGTCGACCCACAACCTGTCCGAGGTGCGAGTCACCTGCGGGCGCGTCCTGATCATCTCGCAAGGCGAACTCGTAGCAGACGACACGCCAGACGAACTCGCGGCGCGTGCGGGCAAACCTCGTTTCGTGGCAACACTCCGACAGAACGGCCACAGCGCATCCGATATCCGCAAGGCGTTCTCCAGCATCGGCGACGCACAGAGCGTCACCGAGCAAACCAGCGCGGCGGCCGGCGAGGTGATCGTCGAACTCGTGCCCAAGGGTACCGAGGACCTGCGCGCTGACATCTTCCAGGCGGCGGTCGCTGCCAATCTCGTGCTCCTCGGCCTCGAGCAGCGCGGCGAGAACCTCGAAGACATCTTTCGACAGCTCACGACGGGCGCGGGGGCGTCAGCATGAATCACATCCTCACCATCGGCGGACGCCAGTTCCGCAGCTACTTCAACGGGCCGGTCGCGTACATCGTCATCTGCATCGTCATGTTGACGTTGGGCTTCTTCTTCTGGAACACCTTCTTCCTCTATGGCCGCGCCAGCACGCGAGAGATGTTTCGTTGGCTGAGCCTCATCCTAGTGTTCGCGCTCCCTGCCCTGACGATGGGCCTTCTCGCCGAGGAGAAACGCACGGGCACCATCGAGCTGCTCATCACGATGCCGGTGACCGAGGCGCAGGTGATCCTCGGCAAGTTCCTCGGCGTGTTGGGACTCTATGCGGTCCTGCTGGTCCTGACCTTGGCATACCCAATCAGCGTCTCGACTCTCGGCAACCTCGACTGGGGCCCGGTCTGGAGCGGTTACCTGGGCCTGTTGCTGCAGGGCTCGGCGGTCCTCGCGATCGGCCTCATGGCCTCGAGCTGGACCGACAACCAACTGATCGCTCTCTTCGTCGCGTTGACGCTGAGTGTGTTCTTCTGGGTGCTGGACAAGTTCTTGGCCCTGCTTCCCACCAGCGCGGCCTCGACGCTCGAGTGGTTGTCGTTCGACTACCACTTCCAAAGCATGGCGCGCGGTGTCGTCGACCTGCGGGACCTCGTCTTTTTCTTCTCAGTGACCGCATTCGCATTGGCACTCGCGTTTCGGGCACTGGAATCGCGACGCTGGAGCTGACCGATGACATCCAAAGTTCAAAAGCGCGCTGCTAGCGAGTCCTTGCTTTTCCTCGCGTTTGCGGGCGGCATCCTCATTCTCCTCAACGTGCTCGTCGCGTACTTTCCCTCGCCGCGCGTCGACCTGACCCAGAACGGGATGTTCTCGCTTGCCGACGGCTCCGAGCGGCTCGCCTCGAGCCTGAACGACCGCCTCGAGATTACAGCGTACTTCACCGAGAATCTCCCGCCTCCCTTCAACGCCACCGAGCGCCAAGTGCGGGACCTGCTCTCCGAGTACGCGGCAGCATCGAGCGGCCAAATCATCGTCACGTTCGTCAACCCGGACGACGAAGAAAAACAACAGGCGGCGCGCGCCGATGGCGTGCAACCCGTCGCGCATCAGAAGATCGAAGAAGATCAGGTGGCGGTCGTCGAAGGCTACCGCGGCATGGTTCTGCACTACCTGGACGAGACGCGGACGATACCCGTCGTTCAGGATACGACCGGGCTCGAGTACATCGTCACATCTGCGATCAAGGAGTTGGTCGGGGAGCGTAAGCCCATCGGCGTCGTCGGCGGGCACGGAGGCCCCACCCTCGAACAGGGTCTGACGAGCTTGAGTTCTGTACTGAAGCTCTACGACGTCCGTGAAGTCGACGCGACCCAGGAAATCGATACAGGACTGGCCGCTCTCTTGGTCGTCGGTCCGCAGGAAGCCTTCAGCACCGAGGAGCTACGGCGGATCGACCAGTTCGTCATGCGTGGCGGCTCGCTGGGGGTCTTTGGCGGAGCGGTCGCAGTGGATCTCGCCGGGCAGGCCGGGCCGGCGGGACGGCCGGTGGACTCGCGCCTGGACGGCTTGCTCAGCGCATGGGGTGTCCGTTTGACCTCCAAGATCGTGGCCGACGCGCAGTGCAGCCGCGCACCAATGCGCGGGCCGATGGGCCTGCAGGTGCTCGTACCCTACCCGCCGATCCCGGTGCTCCAGCTCACGGATGAGCAGCTGGAGCATCCGGTCATGTTCCGACTCGCGTCACCGATGCTCCCATTCGTTGCGCCGCTCGAAATCGGCGACGCACCAGAAGGGGCGCAGATCACGGTCCTCGGAAACTCGTCCCAAGACTCATGGACGATGTCGGGCCCCTTGATCGCCCTCGAGCCACGCAGCCCCCGGGATTGGCAAATGACGTCGGACGCAGGCCCATTCGCCTTGATGGTCGCCATCACAGGCAAGCTGCCCTCCGCGTATGTGGCGCCGATGAACGAAGACACCCCGAACGCCATTCAGGCTCCGCCAACGTCCGAAGGCGAGGTTCGCGTGCTGGTCTCGGGGACGAGCACCTTCCTCGAGGACGCCTTCATGCCTCCTCCGTCGCAACAGGGCGACATTCAAATGAACGCTGCGCTCGCGCTGGCGCTCAACGCCGTCGACTGGCTGGCCGCGGATTTGGACCTGATTGCGATTCGCGCCAAGACAATCGAAGAGCCAGCGCTCGACATCCCGGATTCCGTACTTGCAGCAGAAGGCACGGCGCGCGCGGCCGCCGAACACGGCGACGAGGCGGGCGTCGAATCGGCGCTCGGCGAACGCACCGCGGCGATCGAATCGTGGGACGCAAAAAAGCGTGCATACCGTTGGCTGAACACCCTCGGTATTCCATTTCTCGTAGCGCTGTTCGGGCTCTTCCGCTGGCGACAACGTTCGAACAAGAAGAAAACCCTCAAACTCTAAGCAAGGGGAAGACTCGCGATGGAATGGCGAAAGAACCGAATTGCGGTCGGGGGAGTGGCGTTTTTCGTGCTGCTCGGCGTGACGCTTTGGGCCGTGAAGAGCCGGGACCGACAGCCAACCGGATCGGGAGAGGTCCCGTCGATCGAACTCGACAAGGAAGCGATCACATCGCTCGAGATCACGCGTCCTGAGAACGAGCGCGTCGTCCTGTCGAGCATCGATGGGGTCTGGCGCGTGACCGAGCCGTTGGAGGCTGCGGCAGACCAGAACAACGCGGAGGCAGCACTCAACAGGCTAGCCGACCTGAACATCGCGCGCGTCGTGGCCACGAAGCCCGAGAACTACGCGAGACTCCAGGTCGATGATGCGAATGCTGTCCACGTCATCGCGAAGGCCGGCGAAGAAACCCTCGTTCGGCTCGTGGTGGGCAAGTACGGCAACGGCATGACGATGCTCCGAATAGACGATCATACGGAAGTCTTTGGCGTGACTGGTTCGTTGCGCTACGCGTTCGACCGCGAGCTGAAGTCATGGCGAGACCGAATGGTCGTCCGCGTCGACGCGGCCAACGTGCAGGCGATTCGCTTCGAGAGCGCCAACGGAACGTTCGAGTTCCAAAGAGAAGGGGACGGCTGGACCGCGGTCGAAGGCGCGGAAGCCCTGGAGGATTTCGACCCGAAGCAGGTCACCGGTAGTCTGTCGACGGCGGCTCGATTGACCGCGTCCGACTTCGCTCCAGAGGACACGTCTCCTGCCCGAGCCGGCCTCACCGAACCCCAAGCGACGGTGAAGCTGACGCTAGCCGACGATCCAAATCCGATCGTCCTTGAGCTCGGCCAAAGCACCGACGAGGCCGGCGAGCTCTACCTACGACGCGAGGGCGACCCCACGATCTACGTGATCTCGACATACCTGGCTGACAGGCTGCGACCGGACGCGAACTCATTCGGGACCCCCGAAGCGCCGCCGGCTCCCGCGCAAGCGCCCGCAATGCCCGGCATGCCGCCCGGAGGTGGGCAGCAACCGCAGCTTCCTCCGGAAGTCATGAGGCAACTACAGGAACAGATTCGGGCTCAGCAGCAGCAGCAACAGCAGTAGCGACGACGTTAGCTGCCGGAGCCGAGCCGCCAACCGGCCCACATGACCGCGCCCCAACCGACCAAGAAGAACAGGCCTCCGACCGGAGTGACCGCGCCAAGCTTGGTCTGGCCAGTGATCGTCATGAGGTAGAGGCTTCCGCTGAAGAGGGCGACACCCGCCACGAACGACCAGCCCGCCAGGGTCGCCGAGGGGCCAGCCCCACGTTGAACCAGCCACGCTGCGAACCCGAGAGCCAGCGCATGGGTGAGGTGATAGTGCGCCGCCGTGTTCCACCACTCCAAACGCTTCACCCCGTCCGGGAGCGCCTCCAGTCGAGATCGTAGTCCGTGCGCCCCGAACGCACCCAAAGCCACGGCACTGAAGCCGAGCAACCCCGATAGAACGATGAAGATCCGCGTCATCGGTACCCATGATGGGGCAACTACCGCGCCACGACCACCCCGCTCGCTAGCACCTGGCAAGCGAACGGGTTAGGCTTGGCCGGCGACCGGGGTTTTTGGAGCCACGACTCGGAGATGACCGCAGATTTCGGCGTAAACCAAGGGCTGGTCGAAGAGCAGTTTCTCAAGTGGGTAGACAACCCGCTTGCGGTAGGCGAGGCGTGGCGCGCGTACTTCGAGGGCCTCGCACCCGCCGACTGGCCCCAAATCACGAGCGCGGGAACGATACTCGCGCCGATCACTGCGTCGGGCATGTTGAGCCCGGCGCCGCTCCCATCGGACGGCAACGGGGAAGGTGCAGCGCCAACCGCCGAGTTCGATCGCGACGGCGGCATCCGCGACTCGGTGTTCCTGCCACCGACCACGGAAACCACGTTGGCGCCACTCGTTCTCGAAGAGCGGACCTCCTTTCCCCCGTCGACCGAGGTGCTCGCAGCCAACGAGCTTCAGGCGCGGCTCTCCGCGCTGATCAACGCGTATCGCGTGCGCGGCCATTTGTTCGCCGACCTCGACCCGCTCGGCCTGCACCAGCCACCTCCCAACGACGAGTTCGTCCTCAAGCGTTACGGGCTCGCGCACGTCGACCCCGACACCATCTTTTCGACGGGAAACTTGGCTGGGCCGGCCACCGAGCCGCTCCGGTCCGTGCTCGAACGACTGAAAGACACCTACGCAAGAACGATTGGGGTCGAGTTCACGTTTCTCGAGGACCGGGAGGCGCGTGACTGGCTCCGCGAGCGAATGGAGATCACGGGCAACCACATCGATCTCAGCCGCGAGCAGCAGATTCGAATTCTAACCAAGTTGACCGACGCTGAGATCTTCGAGCAGTTCCTGCATACCAAGTACACGGGTGCCAAGCGCTTCTCGCTCGAGGGCGGCGAGAGTGTGATCCCCATGCTGGACATCCTCGTCGAGCGCGCCTCGGAGCTCGGCGTCGAGGAGGTCGTCATCGGGATGGCGCACCGCGGACGGCTCAACGTGATGGTCAACATCATGGAAATGAACGTCCGGCAGATCTTCGCCGGCTTCGAGGATGACGATCCGGAGGCCTACGTGGGGCGCGGTGACGTCAAGTACCACCTCGGGTACTCGCTCGATCGGAAGACCGCCAGCGGCAAGAACATCCACATGACCCTCGCCTTCAACCCGAGCCATCTCGAGTGGGTCAACCCAGTGGTCGAGGGTCGCGTCCGCGCGAAGCAAGATCGGAAGGCGGATGAAGACCGGGTGAGCGTGCTCCCGCTCTTGATTCACGGTGACGCCGCGTTCGTGGGCCAGGGTGTGGTCGCTGAGACCCTGAACCTGAGTCGACTACAAGCGTACGAAACAGGCGGTACGGTTCACGTCGTCATCAACAATCAGATCGGTTTCACGACCAACCCCGAGGACTCTCGCTCCACCGCGTACTGCACGGACATCACGCGGATGCTGCGTTGTCCCGTCTTCCATGTGAACGGTGAGGACCCCGAAGCGGTTGCGCAGGCCGTGACGCTGGCAGCGGAGTATCGGCAGCGCTTCCACGGAGACGTCGTGCTCGATCTATTCTGTTACCGAAAGTACGGACACAACGAGGGCGACGAACCCCGGTTCACCCAGCCGGAGATGTACGCGGCCATCGATCGCAAACAGACGGTGCGCGAGGTGTACATCGAGCACCTGGTCAAGACTGGAAAGCTGACTGTCGAGCAAGCCGAAGAGATCAAGGAGCGGCGCCAGCAAGATCTGGAACACGCGCTCGAGGACACGCGCAGCAACGGCAACTACAACCTCATCCCCGCGTCGATGGAGGGCCTTTGGAGCGAGTATCGAGGGGGAAGTGATCTCGACGTCGCGGACGCGGACACGCGCTTTGCGAGGGAGAAGCTCGACGACGCGCTCGACAAGCTCACCAGCTACCCGGACTGGTTCACGCCGCATCCTCGAGTCGAGCGCTTCGTCCTCGAGAAGCAGCGCAAGATCCTGAAGTCCGGCGAAGGGGTCGACTGGGGCACCGGCGAGAACCTTGCGTTCGCGACTCTTCTGCTCGAAGGGCATCGTTGCCGCCTGACCGGTCAGGATGTGCGGCGCGGCACGTTCAGCCATCGGCACGCGGTGATCTTCGACTCCGAGACCGGCCGCCGATACACCCGGCTCGGCCATCTCAGTCCCGACCAAGCGCACTTGGAGATCTACGACAGTTCGCTGTCCGAGGCGGGCGTCGTCGGCTTCGAGTGGGGTTACTCGCTCGACTCGCCCGATGCGCTGGTCTGCTGGGAAGCCCAGTTCGGCGATTTCGTGAACGCCGCGCAGGTGATCATCGACCAGTTCATTTCCTCCTCGGAGGACAAGTGGCATCGCCTTAGCGGGTTGGTGATGTTGCTTCCTCACGGCATGGAGGGCCAAGGCCCCGAACACTCGAGCGCTCGGCTCGAACGCTTCCTCTTGCTGTGTGCAGAGGACAACATGCAGGTCGTCAACCTCACCACGCCTGCCCAGTTGTTTCATTGTCTCCGGCGGCAGGTGATCCGCCCCTGGCGCAAGCCGCTGATCGTCATGAGCCCGAAGAGCCTCCTGCGGCACCGCCGAGCGATCAGTACGATGGACGAGCTAGCCGAGGGCGCGTTCCAGCGGATCATCCCCGACGACCCCACGGTCGACCCCAACAAGGCGCGCCGCCTCGTCATGTGCACCGGCAAGATCTACTACGACCTCCTCGAACGCAGGGAGCGCGACGAAGTCGACGACATCGGCATCCTCCGCGTCGAGCAACTCTACCCGCTCCGTGCAAGCGAGCTTCAGGCCCGCCTCGCCCCCTACCCCAAGGACGTCGACTTGGTCTGGGTGCAGGAAGAGCCCTGGAACATGGGGGCCTGGTACTTCATGCGGGCCCGTCTGCCGGAAATCTTGGGCAACGAGCAGCCACTACGCTGCATCGCCAGGCCGGAAAGCGCGAGCCCCGCTACTGGCTCCGGTGCCTCGCACAAGATGGAGCAGCAACTCCTGATCGACGAAGTGTTTAGCTAGGGATAAGCTACCTGCGGATGAGGTGTTCAAAGCTCGTGCTCATGTTGGCGCTGATGGGTGGCGCGCTACCGACAGGCTGCGTCGAAGACGTGCGCTTCGACCCCTCCGGCTGCCAGGTGCAGGTTCGCGGGCGGTGGCTGGTCGATGGGCAGAACCCAACCGCGGAGACCTGCGGCAACATCGCTCTGGTCGAGCTCGCCATCATCGACGAACCCGAGCGCGAGTTCTGGGCTGCACCTGAGTTTCTCCTTCGGTGCGATGCCGCCACCGACTCGAACGCGATCGTCATTGATGGGGGGGCCTACCTCGACACGATGCTCGTGACCCGAAACCGATGCGAGGGCACCGGGGAGATTCTCAACAACCCGCCCTCCGAGCAGTACAAGTCGCGATGGCGCGCTACCACCAATCTCAAGTTCGTCGTCGATTGCTCCCCAATCGAAGCGACCCAAATCACGCCGATTGATGGCGGCACTCAATTGCTCCTGGATGTCGGCACCGTCAACTTCCAAACTGCAGACGGGGGCGTCGTCTGCCCTCAGCCCTGACCCCTTGCGAACCCGCCCCACGGTAACTAAACAAACATTGTGTTTCGCTTTCCCCCACTGACACCGTTCGTAAAGAAGCTCCTGATCGCGCTGTTTGGCGCCTGGATCTTCCAGATCATCCTTCAGAACTGGGCCGGCGTGCCGATCTTCAAGATCCTGGCACTCGATACGGCGAATCCCGGCGTGCACACGCTCTGGCAGCTCGGCACGTACGTGTTGGCGTTTCCGACGGGTCCGCAGGCGGTGTTCTCCATGCTGATCACGCTCGTGTTCTTGTGGTGGATGCTCGCGCCGTTCGAGCAGCGATTCGGAGAGAAGCGCACGATTCAACTCAGCATTGCCGCAGCGTTGTCGTCCGCGTTCTTGGCACTCATCGTAGGGCTCCTCATCCCGACCCCATCGCCGTTGTACGGGGCGCAAGCAATCCTCTTGGGCTCGATTGCGGCATTCGCGTGGTCCTACCGAGGACAGGGACGAATGAGCTTCTTCGGTGTGATCGACATGAAGCCGGTGCACATCATTTACCTCGTGCTCGCACTGAGCGCCCTGATGTTCATCACTTCGGGCGATGCGGTAGCGCTCGCGGCCGACATCGGCGCCATCGGAGGCGGCATGGCCTTCATCGAGTGGCTGAGGCGTCCCCCTGGACGCCGCCGCCCGAGGTTCCGCAGGAAGAAAAAGAAAAGTTCGTTCGACGTGGTGCAGGGCGGTCGCGCCGACGAACCGCGCTGGCTCAACTGAGGTCATGCGTCGTGGCTTCGTCATGTCGGTCCTGGTTCGTCGTGTCGGTCCTCCTTCGTCGTGTCGGTCCTCGCTCCTTCGTCGTGTCGGCCCTCGGGGGGCTCGTGCTCTGCGCAGGAACGGGCTGTTCGAGCCGCGCCGATTACCCGACGCCGGTCTATGACGCCTGCCACACCGTCGACGATTGCGTCGAAACGGCCACCTTGTGCGAAGAGCTCCAAGTGGACTTCGCCGGCTTCACGCACAGTAACGCGATCTGCACCCTTCCCTGCGATGTCGAGGGCGTACTGTCGCCGGACTGCCCGCGGAGCTTGCTCGGCCGCTTTGGTAGTTGCTACCCGTCGAGCGCGGTAGGAGGGATCGATGACACGCTCATCTGCTTCGAGCCATGCGACTTCGATGCAGACTGCCAACTAGGCTTCCGCTGCCTCGGCGCAGAGGGCCTGTGCGGAGCTGAAGTCGCATCGTGCCCGATCGACGAAACCGACGCGATCTGTGTCCCGGGCCCGTATTGACGGTTTGGGGGCTCGTTGACCGAACGCGTGCTAACTCCACCGAATGAATGTGCGCCGATCGCAGCGGTGGGGTGCCGCGCTGGTCGTGTTCCTGGCCGGAGCGCTGGTCGCGGGATGCTCGGGTCGAAAGCAGGTGCCGTTCGGCCTGCAAGACGCAGGCGCTCCCACGGAGCTCGAGGCCGAGGACGAAGAGGGCACGGCCGAGTTCCCGGTGGGCACTGCGTTTGAACCGAACCAGGTCGAGGTTCCGGTCGCCGAGTCGACCCTGGTCCTGCAGGCGGGCTACGCACTGGCAGCGCTCCAACTCGACCTAGACGGCACCGACCCAGCCGATGCATTGGTGGTGTCGGCGGACCCTCAGGCAGTTCGGCTCCAGGCCGCATTCCCGCGCGGGCTCGACGTCACCGCGCGCCACGTCGACTCGTTTCTCGTTCCGGGCCACTGCGCCGAGCCGACCGCCGAGATTCGGCAACTCTCTGCATCACTGGTCGGGGTGCGCGTCGATCACATCTGTGAAACCGGCAAGCGAACCAACGTATGGCTGACCACAATCGAGGCGCAGCCGCGCGTCCGCGAACGGATCACCGTCTTGCCGCCCAACGACCGTTCCCAGGGGCCGATCGAGCTCGACGTTCGAGTCGAGGACCAGGACGCCGACGGTTACGACGATGTGATCGCGAACGTGCGCATCGGGGAAACCGTCGTTCCCCTGGCTTGGCTGAATAGGCCGGGAGGGTTCGCCCGGGATGCCTCGCAACCCGAAGCAGCTCTTCGAGAACTTGCAGACGGCGCGTGGGAATCACTCAACTCGGACCTCCGAGGCGCCAGCAAGCGTGCCCTCGCGGTGATCGACGCATTCACCGCCCTCTGCCGCGAAAGCGGAGCCGCCCGGATCGGGCTTTCCGGCACGCACGGCCTGCAGTGCCAACAATCCCCGGCCACTGCCCGCGCGGTGTCGGTTGCAATCACCGCCGCGATCCGACGCGGCAACTTCGTCCGAGCGCTGGAGCTACAGCGTTGGTGGGAATCGACGGCGATTCAACCGACGCCGGAAGAGAGGGAGCTCGTGCAAGCCGCGTGGCGCAAAGCGAAGGCCACTGCGACGTGGCGGAGCCTCGGTCGTGAAGGAAGCCCGGCGTCTCTCTATTTTCGCGACGCGGACACTCTCGTCGTCGACGGCAGGGCGCCCCGTGCGATCCAACTGAGTTCTGGATCCGAAACCAGGCTCTCCGAGGCGGAGGTCACCCCACCGATCCGAGATCCGGGCGGCCGTTTCGCCGTCAGATCGGTACGCATGACCTGCGCTGGCTTCGAGGCCGAGGTCGGGCCCGTTGGCGGCAAGCAAACACACCGGGTGCCGATCGAGCGCCGGTCTGACAAAGCCCCGTGCCGAACCCCCATCGATCGCACCGCCTCGCTGTTCGACTGGGCGGTGCTCGGTTGGGCGCCACAGGGCTTGGTGGTCGCATCGGGCGACCTATTGAAGGTCGTCCCACTCAACGCGTTTGCGAAACCTGCGGGCGCTCCCGTCGATCTACACGCGGGTAGCCCTCTGCCTGCACCGGTCCGTGGCGCCCGCATTACCGCAGACGGATCCCGTTACGTGATCCCCCATCCCGAAGGCATCGTCCTACGCGAATGGCGCGGCGGGGGAACGGGGCTGTGGCTACGCCCCCCAGACTGGAACGCCGTCCCGGGCGAGCTCCGAAGCATCGCTATCAGCCCCGACGGCCGAAGCGTCGCCGTGCAAAAAGGCAGCGAGATCAGGCTTCTCACCTGGTAATGAGCATCGACTGGGACGATGGATCGCCGATGGTATAGTCCGGGCGCATTGCGCTGCAGCCCGCAACTTCTGTTGGCATCTGTCCTACTGTTGGTCGCGGCCGGCTGTAGCGGCGCTCGCTCGCGCCCCTCGACCCCATGCATGTCCGATGCCGAGTGCCGTGCGGACCGAATCTGTCACGAGGGCAAGTGCCGGTTCGTCGAGGAGGTGCTGGCCGAGCTTGCGGTGCCGCCCACCATGGCGGGTGCTGCTCCGCGCCGCGCCAACGGGTTCATGGGAGACGCGGCACACACGGGGCGGAGCGAGAACCGCGGCCCGTCGACAAGCCCTTCCCCTGCGTGGACCTATCAAACAGGGGCACGCGTGTTCGCATCCCCGATCGCCGGGCACGACGGCACGGTGTACGTCGGCTCGTTGGACGGCCAGTTCGTCGCGTTGAATCCGGACGGGTCGTTGAAGTGGCGGTACTCGGCGGGACAGAAGATCTACCCGAGCGCGTTGGTCGCGGGCTCCTCAATCATTTTTGGCACGCACCACAAAGAGTTGGTCTCGCTGTCTCTCCAAGGCCAGCCTAGGTGGAAGCTGCCTCTGCAGGATGTGGTCGACGCCTCGGCCACCCTGGGCCCCGACGGAAAAGTCTACGTGGTGGCTAACGGCGCGTACGCCGTCGATTTGTTGGGCCGGCTGCATTGGCACAAGCCAACCGCAGACCACGTGCGGACCGCACCGGTGATCCACCCGGCTCGCCTGGTCATCATCGGGACAACCGAAGGTTCCTTGATAGCGCTTCAGCCAGACGGCTCGCTCGCCTGGGAGGTGTCCCTGGGCGGCGCTATCGAGGGCGCCGCCTCGATTGGCGACGACGGTCAAATCTACACGGGCACCGGACGCGGGGAGATCGTACAGGTCGACCAGGCCGGCGCGGTGCGTTGGAGATTCCAGACGGGGGCCGAGGTTCGAGCCACGCCGGCGATTGCCCGCGACGGCACAATCATCGTGGGCTCGTATGACGGCAACGTGTATGCCATAAGCCCCTCTGGCGCCCTTCGCTGGAAGGTGGCCACCGGAGGCCGGGTGCGGGCCTCGGCTCGCATCGATGCGGATGGTCGCATCTACGTGGGCTCGCAAGACAACTTCCTCTACTGCATCGACCCGAGCGGTTCTGTGCTCTGGCGATACAACGTCGGCCAGGACGTCGACTCGACGGTGGAGATCGGATCGGACGGTACACTCTACTTCGGTTCCGACGACGGCGGGGTTCACGCCCTCCGATAGATAAAATGAAAAACGACATTCCTGACAAAGAAGATATCCTGCAGATACTGCAGGCACACGGCCCCCGGCCCATGCACGTGGGGGAGCTGTGCGGACGGCTCAATGTTCCGCGTCGCGACAAAGACGAGGTGGTCCGTCGACTACTGCTGCTCGCGGACGAGAACCTCGTTCGTGAGATGCCGGGTCTTCGCTTCCAGGCAGCCGACGCCCAAAAGAACGAGAAGCGTGGCCGCGAGAAGGCCAAGTCTACGCGCGGCCGCGGCCGCAAGGCAACGGAAGCGGAACGGCCAGACGTCCTGCCGGCCGCCACCCCCGCGATCGAGGGCCGTCTGACCATGACCCGGCAGGGGTATGGCTTCGTCAACGTGTACGACGGCGGCTCCGACGTCTTCATCCCACCCGACGCGGTGGGCCCCGCCCTGCACGGCGATACCGTTCAGCTTCGGGCTCGCCCGTCGCACAAGGGACGCGACGGACACATCGTGGGGATTGTCGAGCGTCGACTAAAGAACGTGACCGGGACCCTACATCCGCGCGGTCGCGGCATGAGCTTCGAGCCGGACGACGAGCGACTGCGCGGCCCGATGCGCGTAGTCGGGAAGGTCCCGAGCTCCGCCACGAAGGACGACGTCACCCTCGCGGAGATCGTGACCTTCCCGCAGCGGCGTGAGGACCGGCCCGAAGTGCGCATCTTGGAGGTGCTTGGCGCGCAGGGGGTTGCACGAATCGAGGTCGAGAAGATCAAGATCCGCGACGGCATTCGAGAAGTCTTCCCCGACGACGTCGAACAAGAAGCGGCCGCCCTTCCGGCACGCGTGGACCGCGACGTCGTGGCCAGCCGCGAGGACTTACGAGACGTCGACCTGGTCACGATCGACCCAGAAACCGCACGCGACCACGACGATGCGATCTGGGTAGAACGCAAAGGCACGGGCTTCCGTCTCATCGTGGCCATTGCAGACGTGTCTCACTACGTCACCGAGGGAACCGCCATGGATCGCGAAGCGATCAGCCGCGGTACGAGCGTCTACCTGCCGGACCGCGCGATCCCGATGTTGCCGCCGGAGCTCTCCACCAACCTCGCGTCTCTCGTCCCCAATCGCGACCGTCTGTGCATGGCGGTCGAAATGCACATCGATGAGAAGGGGCATGTGACTTCGCATCGCGTCTTCGAAGCGGTGATGCGGTCCCACGGCAAGCTCTACTATGAAGGAGTGGCTCGGGCGCTGGGGCTCACCGACCACGTGCCTCACCAGCCGTCAGCCGAGAAGAGAATCCCCACTCTGAAGATCCTGCTCGATCTTTCGCAGCGACTTCGTGCGCGACGCCTGAAGCGAGGGTCACTAGATTTTGATCTGCCAGAGGGCAAGATCGTCCTCGACGCCCACGGGGAGCCGAAGGAAATCGTTCAATCTCGCAAGGACCCTGGCATTCGGCAGGCCTACCGCATCGTCGAGGACATGATGCTGGTCACCAACGAGACCGTGGCCGCGCACATCAAGCGGCACGCTGCGCCCGGCGTGTTCCGGGTGCACGGCAAGCCCGACCCGGAACGAATCTCCATGTTTTGTCAGGTGGCCAAGTCGTTCGGCTACGAACTCGACGAAGAATCCGCAGCCACCCCGAAGCAGCTCAGCAAGTTTCTCCGCCAGATTGAGGGCACCAATGAAGCGTCGCTCCTGCGGTACCTCCTTCTTCGGGCCATGCAGCAAGCGATCTACGACACGGACCCCACCACCGGACACTTCGCGCTCGCAGCAAAGGACTATCTCCACTTCACATCTCCGATTCGGCGCTATCCGGATCTGCTCGTCCATCGCATCCTCCGGAGCATGATTCGGAACGAGAGCCTGGACGCGGCCTCGCTACGGCCACGTCTGCAGCGCTTTGCCGCCCAAGCGAGCGAGGCCGAGCGGCGGGCAATGATCGTGGAGCGTGACGTGATGGACGTCTACCGAACGATCTACATGCAGAAGCACATCGGAGACGAGTTCGAGGGACGCATCTCGGGCTTTGCCCCGTTTGGGATCTATGTTCAGGTTCTGGATCCTTTTGTGAGCGTCTTGCTGCCGTTCGAGCAGCTCGAAGACACCTATGAGCCCGATGATTTGGGCATTCGTCTCATCGGGACCCGGACCTCGAAGATCTTCACGATGAACGACCCTGTCACCGTGCGAATCGAGGACGCCAACGTGCAAGCTCGCGACGTCGTGGGCTCGCTACTGTCCCACCACCCGGCGGAGGCTCCAACTGAGCCCGCAAGAAGGCGGCGTGGTGGCTCGCAGAAGCGGGCGGACGCGCCGAAGCAACGAGGCGACGCCCCGAAGAGACGAGACGGGGCCCAGAGGAAACGCGGCGGTACCGGGAAGAAGGGTGGCGAGGCCGCGAAGAAAGGCCGTTCGGCGCCGAAGGATGGAGGCTCCGAACGCAAGGAACGGCCCTCCGAGCCTCGAAAGCGGGCGCGGCGCACACGACGCAAGTGATGGAGCGAAGGAAGCGGAAAGCTCTAGCGGTACCCGAGCTGATCGCTCGCAAGCGGGATGGCGGGAAACTCGACGATGACGAGATTCGGGACCTCATCGACGGTTTCCTGGACGGCTCGGTGGCCGACTATCAGATGAGCGCCCTCGCCATGGCGGTCTTCTTCCAGGGCATGGACTTCGACGAGACCGTCGCGATGACTTTAGCCATGCGCGACAGCGGCAAGGTTCTGAGCCTCGATCACATCGACGCGCCCAAAGTCGACAAGCACTCCACGGGAGGTGTCGGAGACAAGGTCAGCATTTGCCTCGCTCCGATCGTGGCAGCATGTGGCGTGACGGTGCCGATGATGAGCGGGCGTGGGCTCGGCCACACGGGAGGCACCCTCGACAAACTCGAAGCGATTCCGGGTTTCCGTGTAGATCTGTCTGCGCCTGAGTTTCGTGCGCAACTTCGGAAGATCGGGTGCGCATTAATCGGCCAGACTGCCGACCTAGCGCCCGCCGACAAACGCTTGTACGCGCTGCGGGATGTGACCGGGACGGTAGAGTCCATCCCGCTGATCACGTCGAGCATTTTGTCGAAGAAACTCGCGGAGGGGATCGACGCGTTGGTGCTCGACGTCAAGGTCGGGCGCGGCGCCTTCATGAAGACCGAAGCGGAAGCAAGAGAGCTGGCGCGCTGCTTGGTGCGAGTCGGGACGCTGGCCGGGAAGCGCGTCTCCGCCCTGCTCACCGACATGAACGCACCGATCGGCTACACGATCGGAAACGCTCTCGAGACCACCGAAGCACTCGAAGTCCTTCATGACGAAGGGCCGACCGACTTGAGGCAACTCACCTACGAGCTCGGCGCGGAAATGCTACGCGCCGCAGGAGTCGCCAAGACGAAGGCTCAGGCATTGCGCCAGGCCGAGCGAGCCGTCACGGATGGAAGCGCGCTCACCAAGATGCGACAAGTCGTCGAAGCACAGGGTGGGGACCCGCGGGTCGTCGATGAGCCCGACCGCCTCGCGCTGGCTCGCTCCCGCGCGGTGTGCGTCTCGGCTAGCGACGGGTATGTGACGAACATCGATCCACTCGAGCTCGGCTACGCATCGATGGGGCTCGGCGCAGGACGCCAGCGTACAGACGACGAAGTCGACCCTGGGGCAGGCGTTCGATTGCACGTCCAGGTCGGGGACCGAGTGGAGGCCGGCGACGAACTCGCGACGTTGTACACGTCGAAGCGCGCACGGCTCGGGACAGCCAAAGACCGAGTGGCGGCCTCGTTCCGGGTCGGCAAACGACGCCCACCCGTGCGCAGTCGAGTCATCGAGACGATTCGACGCTGAGCCGGCAGGCTCCATCGGCGCGGGATGTGATCTGAGCGCGTACTTGACGATACGCCGGCGAGTCGACGTACGGGACGTCGGGAAACTCAGTGCTCTGTGCGTACCGCTCCGCGAGGCCAGCGACGAACTCCGTACCGTTCGCACCGTCGAGAGCGTCGAGCACCATCGATGCCGGGACGGGTCGCGCCTCGGTCCCCCAGACGCGTTGCGCATCACTGATCGCGCGCAGAAGGGTCATCTCGCCGCCGCTGCCCTTCCGAAGCCGTGCGTCGACCTCCATCGCGAAGGCGGCTCCTGCCCAGTAGACACGATGGTAGGCACCGGTTCGATTCATGTTCTCGCTCTCGCTGCTCAGCTTGCGCCCAGTGCCCGAGCGCCTCCCTCGCTCAAAACCCTTTCGAAGACGCGCCCACGCGTGCTCGGCGCTCTGCAAACCGCAACGTGCGCGCAACACTTCCTGCAAGTACGTCGCGATGCCTTCCGAGAGCCAACGGTCCTTCGCGTGGAGGGGCGGCAGCCAGAGATGCGACAGCTCGTGAACCGTAACCCAGCTCGCCGCGAGCTCTTCGGCGGTGGCGTCCGGCGACGCGACGAGCAGGATCGAGGAGCCCCCGCCCCTCCGCACCATCCCGAACGCCACCTGCTTCTCCGGGCTGCGCACAGGGACAATGAAGATGTAGACTCGATCGCGTGGGAATCTGTCGCCGAGCGATGCGGTGGTCTGCATGGCGCTGGTGATCCAAGCACGAACATCGTCGTCGGACGGACCGTGTCCGAGGCGTGCGACATCGATGTGCGTACCCGCGGCGGAAAACGCTTGCCGCTCGAACTGGCCGAACACGCCGAACGCACTACTGAAGAACGCGCTCTCGGCCGGGAAGTAGACCCCTTCAGAGCTCGGCCAGGGGAACGACGCCTCGCTGCCCGCGGGCACCACGAAGCGAATCGAAGCGTCGAGATCCGCTGGAAAAGGATCGGGCCGCCATAGCCACTGTGCCTGCGACAGGATGACGGCGTCCGAGTCGCTGGGTCGCAGCATCGGGGGCTCGAAGCGAGTCGCGTAGTCGATGCATGCGGCCCGCAAGGGTTCTTTCAAGCGAATGTGGCCGCGCGCGATGTCGAGCGACTCACCTTCGAGCCAGGCGCCACTCAGCTCGCGCCCGTCACTCTCACCGATCGGGACGAGCTCGCGCACCGTCGCGCCCTCAAGGCACGCCTTCACCTTGGCGCCGCGAAAGTTGTCATAGATTGTAACGGTGTAGTGTGCGGTCGCACGACTGGGCTCGGTCGTGGCGGGCGCCTCAGCGGCGTGCGCGCAGCCAAGGAGGCAAACGAATCCTCCTACTCTCCACAGCCTCATCATCGTGTAACCCATGAGAACCCATGGGGTATTCGCCTCGAATCGCCAGTGCCCTGCAGTCACAATTCGGGCGAAACATCTGCGCCCCATGAACGTACCTGATGTCATGACGCACGCTTCGCTTTTAGATTGCGACAAACGCGCCCTTTGGCTAGCGTGCCTTAGAACGAAGCGGGGGGTGGGGATTGGTCCCTGACGCCGCGTTGCATCGACCGGGGCCTTTCTTGTCGCTCCTGATGCTCTTACAAGAAAGAGGAAAGAACCAATGAACTCAGCACTCAAGCACACGATCATCGCGATGGCGACCGCGGCACTCAGCATGACCGCGGCCTGCAAGTCGGACGATGGTCCGGAGGCGGCCGAGGCAACGACAGGCGCAGAGGCTGCAGCAACCGAAGAGGCGGCTCCCGCCGAAGAGGCAGCTGCGGAAGCTTCCTGTGGCGAAGGCAGCTGTAGTGGGGCCAAAGATGCCGAAGCTTCCTGCGGCGAAGGCAGCTGCGGCGGCGCCAAGTAAAGCACGAAGGTCACGCTGCTCGTGAGCGGGCAGTATGGAGTTCGGAGCCGCGGCGGCGGATGTCGCCGCGGCTTCTTGTTTTCTGAGAGGCCAAATGACTCGAGACGTCACCGGTATCGGCCTGGGGCTTCGACACGACCTCGCGACCGAGCTCCTCGAACGGGCTCCGAAAAACGTCGCCTGGTTGGAGATCCACCCAGAAAACTACGTCGACCGCGGCGGCCGTTACCAAGAGATGTTGGACCTGGCCCGCGAGGATTGGCCGGTAATCACGCATGGACTGAGCACTTGTCTGGGCTCGGTCGAGCCCTTCGACGCAGGGTACCTGAAACAGCTCGGGGCATTCCTCAAGGACCTCGAAATCCCATGGCACAGCGAGCACCTGTGCCTCGGCGGGGTTGATGATCGCTTCTTCCACGACTTACTTCCGCTCCCGTTCACGGAGGAGGCGGCGGCGATCGCGTCGCAGCGATTGATCGAGGTGCGTGACGCGATCGGGGTGCCGCTCGCGCTCGAGAACGCGAGCTACTACGCGCCGCAAGGCCCAGACGGCTTAGCGGAGGCCGACTTCGTGGTGGAGGTCCTCGAACGGACCGGAGGGAAACTGCTGCTGGACGTCAACAACGTCTACGTAAACAGCCGCAACTTCGACTTCGATCCCAAACTGTATATCGACAAGATTCCCATGGAGCGCGTCGTGCAGATCCACGTCGCCGGTCATTTCGTCCGCGACGACGGCATACGCATCGACACCCATGGGGAGCCGGTCCCGGACGCCGTGTATGAGCTACTCGACTACACGCTGCGAAAGAAGGGACCTGTGCCGGTGCTTCTTGAGCGCGACAACAACATTCCACCGCTCGACGAGCTGCTCGCCGAGGTCGATGAGCTCTGGACGATCTATCGCGGTGCAACGGGGGCTGCCGATGCTCGCTGATCGCGCCAAAGCCATGCAGCGTGTCTGCTTCGGCTCAGAGCCGAGCGAGGCCGACCTCGAGCTCCTCGGCTCCCGTGAACGATGGCTCATCTATCGAGACCTCGTGCGAAACCGGCTCAACCAGGTGATTGGGGTGGCCCTGGCTCGCACCAAGAACGCCATCGGGAACGAAGCGTTCACCCGGATCGTCGACGAGTGGTACGGCGCGGGCGGCCCCACCACCCGTTACCTTCGATTCGTGCCCAGCGAGCTCGCAGAGTTTGCGATTCCCATCTGGCAACGCACCGAGGCCCCGTGGGTCGCTGACCTTGCGGGGTACGAGATTACAACATGGGAAGTCCGTCACGGTCCCCGGGACCCCGAGCCGTCCCACGAGTTCGCGTTCGACCGCAAGCCGGTCCTCGGCACGGCCGTCAAAGTTGTTCGACTGGCGTATCCAGTCCACACCAAGCCCACCCCCGACGCGGGTTACGAACCGGAGGCCACGCTCCTCTGTGTCTATCGTGACAAGCACCACAAGGCGATCCCTCGGAAGCTCAACCCCATGGCCGCCGACCTGCTCGATGCATGGCGCGCGGCCGATCAAACCGTCGCCGAATCGGTGCAAGAGGTCGCCGCCGCCCACGGCACGCAGATCGGCCCCGAGTTCATCGATAAACTCTCCACCCTCATCGCCGACTTCATCCAAAGAGGCATCCTCCTAGGGGGACACTCTCCACCCCCCTAACCTCCCGGAACCAAACGCTTTCCCCGGCAAAGATCGCAGCGCCTATCATGAGTGCTGCCGGCCTCGACCGGTAGACGCTGCGATCTTTGCCAGAGAAGCGGAGTGATCTCTGTGGGTTATGGGGGTGGAGAGTGTCCCCCTAGTAGCCTTCTACTTTGCTGATGATTTCGTTCATGATTTCGCGGGTGCCGCCGCCGATTGGGTACAGTCGGGCGTCGCGGTAGAGGCGTTCTACGACGTACTCTCGCATGTAGCCGTAGCCGCCGTGGATTTGGACAGCTTGGTCGCACACCGCTGAGCAGGCGTCGGTCGCGGTGTTCTTGGCCATGGCGGCGAGGGCTGGTGTTTGTTCGCCGGCCAAGTATCGCGTGACGCACTCGCCTGTGAGCGAGCGGGCCGCGGCAATTTGTGTCGCCATGTCGGCGAGCTTGTGCCGGATCACCTGGAACCCAGAGAGGTTCTTGCCAAACGCGTGGCGTTCCTTCGCGTACTGCACCGCCTCGCGATATGCGAGCTCGGCGATTGCCACACATTGGCCAGCAATGAAGAGGCGTTCGGTCACGAAGTTCATCATGATCATCAGGAAGCCGGCTCCCTCCTGACCGATGAGGTTGCTCACCGGAACGCGACAGTCCTCGAACGCCAGCTCTGCTGTATCGCTTGCCCACCATCCCGTCTTCTTGAGCTTGCTCGATACGCTGAAGCCGGGTGTGTCGCTCTCGATGACGAGCATGGAGATACCACCATGCCCTTCCCCCCCCGTCCGTACCGCCGCCGTCACAAAGTCGGCACGGCATCCCGATGTGATGAACGTTTTGGAGCCGTTGACGATGTAGTGGTCACCGTCCCGCACAGCCTTGGTGCGAACAGCGGCGACGTCACTGCCGCCACCTGGTTCAGTGATCCCGAGGGCACTCACCTTTTCGCCGGTGAGCGCCGGCTTGACGAAACGCTCCTTCTGCTCGTCGGTCCCGAACTTCACGATGGGAGGAATCGCAATACCTAGGCTCCCGAGCCCAACCAGCGTGCCAACCGACTTCCCCGCGAGGACCATCTCCTCCGAAGCGCAGAGCACGTGAGTGAGATCCCCTCCATTGCCACCAAGCTCCTCCGGGTACCCGATGCCCAAGAAGCCTGCCTTGGCCGCTGCTTGGTAGAGTTCTCTCGGGAACTCGTTGGCCTCTTCCCAAGCATGCGCATTGGGGGCGATCTCGTTGCTCGCGAACCGACGAATCTGCTCCCGCAGCGCCCGGTGCTCGTCGGTCTCGAACAGATAGCCTTTGGTCGGTGCTTGCATACGCCGACTCTACACGGGGACGCCCCCGCGAGTCAGCCGAATAGGCGCGGACACCTCCGGATGATTCGCAGGCGTGGTCGCCCGATGTGAGGTCGACTTACTCCTCTGAGGCCGCGGCCGCGACGGGCTCTGGCTCGAGGATGGCTGGCGCCGGGGCGAGCGGCTTAACCGCATCGTCGGCGACGACCATGTCGATCTTGTTGTACGCGCCAAGGCCTGTACCAGCTGGTAGCAACCGACCCATGATGACGTTCTCTTTGAGTCCGCGAAGCTCGTCGACCTTGCCGCTGATGGCAGCCTCGGTGAGCACCTTCGTCGTCTCCTGGAAGGACGAAGCGCTGATGAACGACTCGGTGGAGAGCGATGCCTTGGTGATGCCGAGCAAGAGGGGCTCTGCCACCGCGGGCTGACCGCCCTTGGCGATGACTCGCTCGTTCTCACGCTCGAACACCGTCTTCTCGACCTGCTCGTCCGGAAGGAACCGAGTGTCCCCCGTCTCCTTGATCCGAACACGCCGGAGCATCTGACGAACGATGACCTCGATGTGCTTGTCGTTGATCGCAACGCCCTGCAGTCGGTAGACCTGCTGAATCTCATCAACCAACCAAGCCGCGAGTTCTTTCTCGCCCTTTACCTTGAGAATGTCGTGCGGATTCGCAGGACCGTCCATCAACGGCTCGCCGGCCCGCACGTGATCACCGTCCTTGACGGTGAGGTGCTTGCCCTTCGCGATGAGGTATTCCTTCGGCTCACCGACCTCCGGCGTAATCATGACCTTGCGCTTACCCTTGGTGTCCTTGCCAAAGGTCACGATGCCATCGATCTCGCTGATGATCGCGTGGTCCTTGGGCTTGCGGGCCTCGAAGAGCTCGGCGACACGCGGCAGACCACCGGTGATGTCCTTGGTCTTAGTCGTCTCGCGCGGGATCTTTGCGATGATCTCACCCGCTTCGACGGTCTGACCATCGGTGGGGATGATGTTCGCGCCGACCGGCAGGAAGTACCGGGCCACGTTCTCGCCCGCACCCGTGCTCTGAGTATCGCCCGTTTGCGGGTCCTTGATCGAGATGCGCGGGCGCGCACTCGGGTCGCGGGACTCGATGACGACGCGCCTGGACAAACCGGTCACCTCGTCGAGCTTCTCTTCCATGGTCACCGCTTCGACCAAGTCGCCGTACTTCACGAGGCCGTTGACCTCGGTGAGGATCGGAATGGCGTAGGGGTCCCACTCGGCGAGCATCGTGCCTCGCTCGACGCTATCACCCTCAGCAACCTTCATGAACGCGCCGTAGGTCAGCGTGAAGTGCTCACGTTCGCGGCCCGACTCGTCGACGACCGTTACCGCGCCATGCCGGTTCATCACGACGACCGTCCCGTCGCCCTTGGTCACCATCTTGGTGTTGTCGAATTTCACCACGCCGCCCGAACGAGACTCGATGGAGCTCTGCTCGATCTTGCCGCGCGCCGCCGCACCACCGATGTGGAACGTACGCATGGTGAGCTGTGTACCCGGCTCACCGATCGACTGGGC
>CAXMRN010000048.1:0-4211 GCA_964195565.1 uncultured Polyangiaceae bacterium
AGCGCCATCAGCACTTCGTCTTGTTTGAAAGGCTTCGAGATGTAGTCGTAGGCGCCCACTTTCATCGCCTCGATGGCGAGGTCCACCGAGCCGTACGCGCTCATCAGGATGACCGTTGCCAACGACGAACGCGCCTTCATCTCCGCGCAAAGCTCGAGCCCAGTCATGCCGCTCATCCGGACATCGGCGAGCACGAAATCCGGATCGAAGCGCGCGAGCTGCTCGAGGGCGTTCTCGGCGCTTTGCGCCGTCTCGACCTGGTAGTCGTGCTTCTTCAGCAGCGTCCGGAGTACGACCCGGATGTTTTCTTCATCATCGACGACCAGAACCCGGCGCATGGAATTAACCCTATACTTTCTGCATAGCAGATGCATAGAATCGGAAAAAATTTCATGATCTTGAGGGTATGCGGCGAGGTGTGCTGTAAAGTTCCCGCTCGATTGGCTTTAATGCGCCCTAGTGGGTATGATTTCGCTGTCGGGTAGGGGGAGAAGACATGAAGATCCGCTTTGCTTTTTTACTGGCCGTGGTGGGGCTCATCACGACCGTTAGCAGTTGTACACAACGGTCCTTGAACGCGCTCAATCCGTGCACGATCAACGGTGTCGTCCAGAACGTGCCGGTCAATCCACAGCGTGCGCTGGACCTCTTGATCGTCATTGATGACTCCCCTTCGATGCGCGACGAGCAGGAGAAGCTTCAGGAACAGGTGCCGCGCCTCGTGAACCTGCTGCTCACCGGTGGTCAGGACACAGACGGCTCGACGCCCGTCGGTGAGTTCCCGGCGATCGAAAGTCTCCACGTCGGCATCATCACGCCGGACCTCGGACACTCGACGGTTCCTCCACACAACTTCACGGCGGGCTCTGGACCTGACGTCGACTTCAACCCGACCAACGCGTGCATGACCAACGGCGGCAATGGTAAGGCAGGCTTCATGCAGGTCGAAGGCCTCAGCGGCACACCCCGCGAGGTTTGCACGGCGGTGACGCCGCCCGAGGGCACGCTCTATCTCAACTTCCCGGAACCCGGCTTCGACGCGGCCGACCTGATCAGCGACGTCACCTGCGTGACCGGCCAGGACGGCGGCTGCGGTTTCGAGCAACAGCTCGAGAGCATCGTCGCCTCGGACCGCAACACCGCCAACGGTGGCTTCAACCGCGACGGGGCGTTGCTAGCGGTCATCCTCATTACAGACGAGGACGACTGCTCGACGACCGACCCGCGCATCTTCGATGTCGAGCCGCGTACGAGCAATCCGTTCCAAGGTCCGTTCACTTCGATGGACCAGCTCCAGTTCAACCTTCGTTGCTGGGAACACCGCGACGCGCTTCGCGCCGTCGAGGATTACGTAAGCGGCGTGGCCGGCCTCAAGCCGGACCCGAGCCAGGTTGTGTTTGCAGCCATCACCGGGATTCCCGAGGACGACACGCTCGACCGGGAGAACTTCAATAGCGACGAGGACCGCTACGCAGCAATCCTCGCTGCGGACGCCATGACGGAGGTTCCCGACCCCGCGACAGACGATACGCAAGGGCAGCAACTCCGCCCCGCATGCAACGCGACCGATGGATCCGGCGCCGCCGCGCCGGGCCGCCGAATCGTCGAGACCATGAAAGGTCTCGCGAGCGGAAACACCGGCGTAGGCACCGTCGTCGAGTCAATCTGCGCGGCGGACTACTCGCCGGCACTCAACGCGATCGTCGAGCGCATCGCGGCCGCGCTTCGCCAACTTTGCCTGCCACGCCCACTCAACCGCAACTCGATCGACATGGTCGGTTGTGAGGTCCGTGAGGTTCAGCCCGAAGGTGGCACCTGCGCGACCGCCGGTCGTGGCCGAGAGGAAGTAGCTGTCGGCACCGAAGACGGGCGCGAGGTGTGCCGCGTCACGCAGCTTCCGAGCGACCCCACCGTGGGCGTACCGGGAGGCCTCGGCTGGTTCTACGACGACTTCACGCCTGAAACGGTTTCCGCCTGCACGTTCAATCCTGAACAACAGCGCGTGAGCTTCACGGACGACGCAGCTCCTATCACCGGCGCACGCATCCGCTTCGAGTGCTTGCAGGCCGCACCGCCGACCACCGAGGACGTGGGCTGGCCGTGCAACGACGCAGCCGACGACGGCGGCGCCGACACGATCTGCAACCCCAACCCGGACAACTGCCTCGATGGGGAGTCACTCGAAGACTGCGAGACGCGCATCCTCAAGGAGCGCTACGACCGCGACAACCTCAAGCTCACCTGCGACGGCGAAACCAACACCTGCCAACTGAGCTGCACCAGCAACGTCCAATGCCCAGGCGGCTTCGCCTGCTTTGACGCCAGCGGCGACGGCAACAGCTACTGCGTAAACCCAACCTGCACCCTCAACTAAAAGGGGACAGTCCCCTTTTTCAGGGGCCGTTCTTGGGTGAGGGCTTCAAGACGAGGGAGGCAGCGGGCTAGAATGCGGAGCCGTCTACCAGTTGGGCGAGGGCGTCGATCATCTCCTCGTAGGTGAAGCCCATTGGAGTGCCCACCCTACTAGGGGACACGCTCCCCGTCCAAACCGTTCATCCCCGACGGGCGCTGGCGGCGGTGGCGGATACCGTCAACAGGCGTCGCCTAAGTCCGCGAAGCTGCTGCGCGGATCGCTGGCACGAGTCGTGCTCCTTCCACCCGCATGCTCGCCATCGCACATGCCGCGTGCCTCATCGGCATCGAAGCGAACCCCGTTCAGGTCGAGGTGCGCCTCGGGGAAGGGTTGCCCGGGTTCGACATCGTCGGGCTTCCGGAGCGCGGCGTTCGGGAGAGCCGGATTCGTGTTCGGGCTGCGTTGTCGTCGATCGGGTTCGCGCTCCCGCCACGGCACGTGGTGCTGAACCTCGCGCCGGGCGATGTGCCCAAGACAGGCGCTGGGCTCGACCTCGCGATCGCGGTGGCGGTCCTCGCCGCATGTGAGGGCGTCTCCACCGATCAACTCTCGAGCACCCTGTTTATCGGCGAGCTGTCGCTGTCGGGGGAGCTACGGCCGGTGCGGGGGGTGCTCGCGTTGCTGCGAAGTGCGCGCGAGGCGGGTCTCCGCAATGCGATCATTCCGGAAGGCAACCGCCGAGAAGCGATGCTCGTCGAAGGGGTGTCGGTGCACAGCGCGCCGCATGTCGGCGCCGTCGTTCGCTGGTTGAGCGGCGAGGCGCCGCTCCCGGACATCGCGGGTGACGCAGCCGTGTTCGATCCGAATCCCGACGGAGACGCCGGCCGTGACCTCGCCGCGATCCGGGGGCAGGAGGCTGCTCGTCGGGCGCTCGAAATCGCCGCGGCGGGCAGCCACCACATGCTGCTGATCGGCTGCCCGGGCGCAGGGAAGACCATGCTCGCTCGGGCCCTCCCCTCGATCTTGCCGCCACCAACCGCCGAGGAGGCCCTCGAAATCGCGACTATTGCCAGCTCCGCAGGCCTTCGTTCGTCGCGGGTTCTCGTCGGCAGGCAGCGCCCATTCCGTGCGCCGCATCACACGGCAAGCGCCGCGGCAATCGTGGGTGGCGGCGAACCGATCCGCGCGGGCGAGCTGACACTGGCTCATCGGGGGGTGCTCTTTCTCGACGAGCTCCCGGAGTTTCGACGCGACGCGATCGAAACACTGCGCACCACCATGGAGGAAGGCGAGGTCGTGATCTCGCGCGCGCGCCAGCGCGTCCGCTTGCCTGCCGAACCAATGGTCGTCGCCGCCATGAACCCATGCCCCTGCGGCTACTACGGCGACCCGACCCGATTCTGTCGCTGCGGGGAGCTGCAAATCGCAAGGTATCGAGGCCGGGTGTCGGGGCCCCTCCTCGATCGGTTCGACCTGCAAGTGGCCGTGCCTCGAGTCAGCGCGCGAACCATGCGCAAGGCCACGCGCGGCGAGTCGTCCAAGGCGGTGCAGCGAAGGGTCGAACGCACACGCGCACGCCTGGCATCCGTGGGCACACGCTCGAGCCTCGAATCACTCACGAGCAACGTCGCGCAGGAAGCGCTCACTCTCCTCGAGCTTGGCGTTGATCGGCTGAAGATGAGCGCCCGCGCATATATGAAGGCGCTCCGAGTCGCCCACACCATCGCCGCCCTCGAGGAGTCGGTGGAAGTCCTCCCGGCTCACACCGCGGAGGCGTTGCAGTACCGAGTCTTGGATCGCGAGCCTGCCTGAGGGCTCCCGATGACAAACATCAACCAACCGACACAACCAAAGGAGC
>CAXMRN010000049.1:0-10778 GCA_964195565.1 uncultured Polyangiaceae bacterium
TCGCCAGTGACGCCCGAGTAGGTGACACCGTTCTCGCCTCGCGACTCGTACGCCAATCCGGAGACGAGGCTGTCGTAGTAGTAGCCGTGACAGACGCCGTTGTTGCAATACACTGCGTCTGGGCAGCCGGTCGCCAAAAGGGTGGGGCTCAGCCCGCACAGCAACAGGGCGAATCTCTTTAAGTCAGTCTTCATGCGTTCTGCTCCTCCAAATCTGCGTGATACGCCGGCGGACGCTATCATCGCCACGGTTCATTTCAAGTACAGAGCGCCGATTGCGCAGGGCACCCTATATGTCTACTTTCGGCTCTCGGAAGGAAGCCGCGCGTAGCGGCTGTCAGCAGATGGGAAAGAAGAAGGGAAAGCCGGCGACAGACGCACCCGCCAGTGAGCCGTTTCAGAGCGCGTTCTCCGGCCTCGCTTCGCTTCGGGCAGATCTACCGTCGTTCGAATCGCCAGACCCGGGGCCGCAACCCGGCCTTATAGCCTCGCCCGGCACGTCCACGGCGGAGACGAAGCTCGTCCTGCAGAGGGAGAAGAAAGGTCGTGGAGGGAAGACCGTGACGCGTTTACTCGGTTTGCCGACGCCCGACGCCCGTGCGTACTGGACCACAAAGCTGAAAAAGGAGCTGGGGTGCGGCGCGACGATCGAGGGAGACGACGTGGTTCTCCTCGGAGATGTGGGCGATCGCGCGGAGACACGCTTGGAGGCCGGAGGCTTTCGGCGAATCGTACGCGGGAGCTGAAATCATGAGCTCACTCACATGACGACCAGCGCCATCAAAGAAGTGATCCGGATTCAGGCAACTCCTGAGGCGGTGCGGCAATGCATTCTCTCGGCGAACCGGATCCTTCAGTACTATCCAATGGGTGACGGATCAGGCGATATCGAACCAGGCAGATCCTTCTACTGCAAAGGACGGCTCGGGGTGTCGCTGTTCGAGGTCTTGCGGAGCGACCCCGACTACATCTTGCTGAAGGTGCACAACGCCACGTCCTGCGATCCGCCGTACACCGCCGAACGCCTCAAGCGCGCCGCCATGTTCTCCATGCTGGAAGACTGGCACCTCGAAGACGATGCCGGCGCCACGAAGCTGACGCGGTTGTGGCGGGACTTCGAACGACACAGGCTAGCCTGGCTTCCAGTTGAGCCTCTGGTGCGAGTCACCGCCAGGCTCGAGTCCTTCGCGATAAAGAAGCACTGGGCCACACGATGACTACGCGGGCAACTCACGCACGAACCCGCCCAGAAGAGCCCAAAATGGCAGGCACGACAACACTGGACGGAGTGGTGCCGGTGATGGACTATCTCCGATAGGGATCAGATCTGTGACTCAGAACCAGGGGAAATGATCCATGGCACATCACGTAGAAACAACCCTCAGAGTCAACGCGCCGGCGGAGAAGGTCTGGGAGACGCTTCGAGACTTCAGCAGCATCGAGCGCTTTTCGTCGAAGGTCGAGAGCTCGCCCATTGTCGGCGAGGTCGCCTTCGGCCTCGGCACAAAACGCATATGCACCTTCTACGACAAGTCCACCGTGGTCGAAGAGATCGTCGGGTATGCAGAGGGTCAGAGCCTCGATATCGAGCTCAGTGAGTTCTCGATGCCGCTCGAGAGCCTGCGGGCACAAATGAAGGTGACTCCCGTCGACGATGCGAGGAGCGATGTCAGTTTCGCGATGGACTTCGTCGTGAAATACGGTCCCTTTGGATGGCTCATGGGCGCAGTCATGATGAAGCCCATGATGAGCGGGGTCACCAGAGACGTACTCCGAGGGCTGGCCTTTCACGTCGTCACGGGGAACACAATAGGCTCAGAGATGCCCCCCAGCGCGGCCATCGCTGCGGCGGTTGCGTGAGCTGGCGAGCTCTTGGGTCTTGATCCAGGGCGAGCGCTCAATTGAAGCCGGCGTAGTACTCTCGGATCCTCGGATCCCCGTCGATGCGTTCGAGGTGCGCGACGAGCTTTGGCGCGAGTTTGTCCGGGAGATCTGCTGGCACGTGGTCGAGGATGCCGGCGCGGAGGCTTCGTATCCAGACCATCACTTTGAGGTCCGCGATCGTGAGGCGGCCGTCCGCGAAGTACTCACCTCCGCGGGCCTCGAGCATTGCCTGCAGTTGGCGAAGGTAGATCGCGAGCGGTCCTTCTGAGAGGGCTTCGCGTGCCGCCTTCTTTTCGTCCTCGTCTTTGATGGACATTGTCTCAAACTGCTTGGAGGCGATGTCTTCGACGGCGTCCATCACTTCGTCGCAGAAAGCCGCCTCGAGCGGGTCGGTTGGGTAGAGGCCCGCAAGGGTGCCGACGTAGCGGTTGATGCTGTTGCCCTGACTGAGCAAGACATCGTCGATCTGGAGAACCGGCACCCGATTGAATGGGTAGTTCGCCCGGCCGGACCCGAATTCGCGGAAGCTGATGCGGTGGTCTTCGAAGGCCACGCCCCCGATGTGCATCGCGAGCCGTGCGGGCTCTGCGCGGCCGCCGTGGATGTCGAAATAGGTGAGTTTGAGGTTGGGCATGGACGGACTCTAGTGCCCGAACCGGCCGGCGTCCCGTCTTCGAGCGGTCGGCCGCTATTTGAAAAGCTGTTTCGCTAGTGCGCGCCGGGTGAGGTGGATCCCTCGGTTCACGCGATTGACCAAGGGTACGAACCGCGCGAGGCGAGCGGGGAGGTGGAGCTCGACGAGCTCGATGACTACACCGTCGGGCGCGCTGACATAGACGTAGCGGACCGAGCCTGTGCGCCGCGGCTCGGCGTGAACGTGCGCTCCGGCGTCGCGGAGGCGAGTCAGCACACCGTCGAGGTCGGTAGTTTGCAGCCCGAAGTGTGCCACTCCAAACCCCGAACGAAGCGCGCCTGCGCCCACTTCGGGTGGTTCGGCTGGTGTCATGCCTGGGGGGAACTCGCTGATCACCAAGATCTGTCCACCCAGGATCACGCCGTGATTCCTCCCGCCCTCACCGGAAGGGATGGAACCGAGGTGCTCGGCGCCGAGGCATGACTCGTAGAACCGAATCGTCGCCAACGGGTCGCCCGCGTGAATGTGAATGTGGTCGAGTGAGGTGATCACCAGGCGCCGATACTAGCCCCGGAGGGTCCGCACATGCCAGGCCTCATCCTAGTTCAACGGCAGCGAGACCCAGGCCACGGGACGCAACTCGTGGAGGCGGCGGTCGATAGTGCTGCGTGACGCTTCGGGATCTCGTGGGCGGCGAGCGCTGGGTGACTTCCGGGTGTTCGGACTATCCAACCGGCCTGCGGGATCTCCCTGATGCGCCCCGTGAGTTTCGCGTGGCGGGAGAGTTGCCCGCACTCGGGCCTACGGCGGTTTCCATCGTGGGGACGCGCCGCGCCGATGACGAGGCGCTCGACTTTGCGTACTCCCTTGGGCGTGCGGCGGCCCTCACCGGCGTGACCGTCGTGTCGGGCGGGGCGATTGGGGTGGATCGGGCGGCCCACGAAGGGGCGATCGATGGAGGAGGGAGGACAGTGGTGGTGTTGCCGACGGGGCTCGATGCGCCGTATCCGCCGGCCAATCACGACCTGTTCGCGCGGGCGGTCGAGGTGGGGTGCCTGCTCACGGAGGTCGAGGACGGCGCGGCCCCGAAGCCTGGACGCTTCCTTAAAAGGAATCGCCTGATCGCCGCCCTCAGTGGGACGACGGTCGTCGTGCAGGCCCCGGCCCGGTCTGGCGCTTTATCCACGGCGAGGTTCGCTGAGCGGCTGGGACGGGGGGTTTTTGTGGTGCCAGCTTCCCCTTGGGATCCCAGGGGATCGGGCAATCTGAAGCTGCTCTGCGGAGGGGCGAGGATTTGCGCCTCTCCCGGCGATGTCCTATCGGAGACCGCGCTGAGGGGCGTCCCCCGGCTGGCCGAGCCCCCCGGACCGAACGAAAACACTCACGATTTCAACGAATTGACCCAACCTGAGCAAACCATTCTCCGATCCCTAGGAGGCAGGGCCCGCCACGCCGAGGACCTGTGTCAACGCACTGGAATTCCGGCGTTCGAGGTTCAGCGGTCTATTCTGCGGCTGCTCGTTCGGGGGCTGATCGAAGAGAAGCCGGGGGCCCGGTACCAAACTTGCCGAACCGGCCGCAAGCCTTACTAAAGGAGATCGATGTCCAAAATCCTCCTCATTGTCGAGTCCCCTGCCAAGGCGAAGACCATCAAGAAGTACGTCGGCGCGGGCTACGAGGTGCTCGCGTCCAAGGGCCACATCAAGGATCTCCCGAAGAAGGGCGGCGTCGACGTCGAGAAGGGTTTCCAGGAAACCTACGAGCTCCTCGAGGATAAGGGGAAGCCTGAGGTCGTCAGAGCGATTCGGGCCGCGGCCAAGAAGGCCGACAAAGTCCTACTCGCGACTGACCCCGACCGTGAAGGTGAGGCGATCGCCTACCACCTGATGGAGGTGGCGAAGAAGGCGAACAAAGAGGCGGAGATCAAGCGGGTCCTCTTCGAAGAGATCACCAAGCGCGGCGTCAAAAAGGGCCTCGATGAGCCGCGGGATCTCGACTCGAACCTCTACGAGGCGCAACGAACGCGCCGGGTGCTCGATCGCATCGGTGGCTATCCACTCTCGAGCTTGTTGTGGAAGAAGCTCGCGTTTGGTCTTTCTGCGGGCCGCGTTCAGACGCCGGCGCTTCGCATCATCGTTGACCGGCAGCACGAGCGTGACGCCTTCGTTCCTGTCGAATACTGGCCCGTCGACGCGCGCCTCAAGAGCGACAAGCCCCATTCGTTCATGGCTGGGCTTCAGAGCGTCGACGGCAAGAAGCTCGACAAGGTCGGCTCGCGATCGGCCGTCCTCAACGAGAAGGACGCAGCTCGATACGTGTCGGACCTCAAGGTGGCTGACTACCAGGTCAAGGGCATCACGAAGCGTAAGGCGTCGCGAAAAGCTCCGGCGCCGTACACGACTTCGAAGCTTCAGCAGGATGCCGCGAATCGCCTGAGCATGCCGCCCAAGCGCGCGATGCGGATCGCCCAGCAACTCTATGAAGGCATCACGCTCGGCCGCGGCAAGAACGCCGAAGGCGTCGGTCTCATCACCTACATGCGTACTGACAGCGTGCGCCTTTCACCGGATGCCGTGAATGATTGCCGAGCGTACATCGGCAAGAAGTACGGCAAAGACTCGGTGCCCGAGAAGCCCAACGTCTTCAAGACCAAGAACCAGAACGTGCAGGACGCTCACGAGGCGATTCGTCCGACCCAGCTCGATCTTCCGCCCGAGGCGGTGAGCAAGTACCTCACCGACCCTCAGCGCCGTCTCTACAAGCTGATCTGGGATCGCTTCGTGGCTTCACAAATGACCCCGGCAGTGTTCGATCAGACCGGCGTCGAGATCGAAGCGACCACGGACGGCCGCACCTACGGACTTCGCGCGAGCGGAAGTGTGCTCAAGGTCCCTGGCTGGCGTGCCGTGTACGGGGCCGCGACCGAGCCGCTTGCCGGTGAGGAGCCGAGTCCTGAAGACCGAACCGACGACGACGATAGCCTTCCCGAACTCAACGAGGGGGAGGGGCTGCACCTGGTGATTCCGCCGGGCGCCGAGTCGCACCACAAGCAGACCGAGCCGCCGCCCCTCTTCACAGAAGCCACGCTCGTGAAGAAGTTGGAGGAAGAGGGCATCGGTCGCCCGAGCACCTACGCCGAGATCATCAGCAAGGTCGAGCAGCGCTCGTACGTCGAGAAGGACGGCAACAAGCTCGTCCCGACGCCTATCGGGACTCTCGTTGTCGAGAAGCTGGTCGCCGGCAACTTCGACCTTGCCGACATCGGCTTCACTCGGAAGCTCGAAGAGGACCTCGATGCCGTAGGTGAGGCTCGCGCGAAGCGCCTCGACGTGCTGCAGCCCTTCCACGATCGGCTACAGGCCCAGATCGCGCACGCCGTCGAGGACAAGGGGAAGTGGTGGCCCGACCCGGTGGAGACTGGCGAGGAATGCCCCGAGTCGGGCGATCCGTTGGTGAAGCGCTGGGGCCGCAACGGGCCGTTCATCGGTTGCACGAAGTACCCCGAGTGCCGGTACACGCTCAACATTGGGCCCGACGGCGAGGTCGAGCCGCCCAAAGAGCCGGAGCTGACGGACTACGACTGCCACGAGTGTGGCGCGAAGATGACCAAGCGCTGGGGTCGCAACGGTTGGTTCCTCGGGTGCTCGAAGTATCCCGCGTGCAAGCATACGCGCGCCGTGCCGCTCGGGTACAAGTGCCCGAAGTGCAAGACGGGCGACATCGTTCCCATCAAGGCGAAGGGTCGTGGACGCCCGTTCTATGGGTGCACGAACTACCGCTCCGACGAGCCGTGCGATTTCCGATCGTGGCAGAAGCCGATTGGGATCAAGTGTCCGACATGCGGCACGGATTTCCTCGTAGCGATGGGCGGCAAGAAGAGCCCTAAGCTCAAGTGCGTCAATGAGACCTGCGACTTCGAGCGCCCCTACGATCCCAGCGAATTGCCGGACGAGAACGCATCAGACGAGACGTCAGCTGCCGCCGGGTCGGCCGCAGGGTAGGGTCCGGCAGTGGCAGATGTGGTTGTCGTTGGTGCGGGCCTCGCCGGCACCGAGTGCGCGTGGCAGTTGGCGCAGCGTGGCGTATCGGTTCGCCTGATCGAGCAGAAGCCATCGTCGCGCACGCCCGCGCAGCACTCCGACCAAATGGCTGAGCTCGTCTGTTCCAACTCGTTCCGCGGCGCCGCGATTCACAACGCGGTCGGCCTTCTCAAGGAAGAGATGAGCCGCACGGGCTCACTCGTGATGGAGGTTGGGGAGGTTCACCGCGTGCCAGCGGGCGGTGCCTTCGCCGTGGACCGCGATCAGTTCAGCGCTGAAATCACGCGCCGGATGCAGGCGCATCCACTCATCGAAGTACTTAATGAAGTGGTCGATCGGATCCCCGCGCAGCGGCCTGTGGTCATCGCGACAGGTCCGCTCACTTCGGGAGGTCTCGCGGACGGCATCGCCGCGGCGGTGGGCGCCGAGCACTTGGCGTACTACGACGCGATCGCCCCGATTGTGTCCGCCGACTCGATCAACTTCGACCTTGCGTTCCGGGCCTCGCGGTACGACAAGGGCGGGGACGCCGCCTACGTGAACTGCCCTCTCAACGAAGAAGAGTACAACGGGTTCGTCCAGGCCCTCCTCGATGCGGACAAGGTCGCGCCACGCGACTTCGAGAAGGTTCGCTACTTCGAGGGCTGCCTTCCGATCGAAGTATTGGCTGCTCGGGGACACAAGACATTGTCGTTCGGGTGCATGAAGCCTGTCGGTCTGACCGATCCACGGACCGGGCGCTGGCCCCACGCCGTGGTGCAACTGCGCCAGGAGGACGCGGCCGGCACCGCGTTCAATATGGTGGGCTTCCAAACTAGGATGAAGTGGCCGGAGCAGAAGCGGGTGTTTCGAACGATCCCGGGCCTCGAGAATGCCGAGTTCGAACGGCTTGGGAGCGTCCACCGCAACACGTTCGTGGATTCTCCGAAGGTTCTCGACGACGACTTAGCGATCGCCGCGCGTCCGGGTGTGTACCTTGCGGGCCAGGTCAGCGGAGTCGAAGGGTATGTCGAGAGTGCGGCCTGCGGCATGCTGCTCGGCATCAAGCTGGCCCACGAGGCGCAGGGGCTCGAGTTCTCGTTTCCGCCTCCGACGACGATGCTCGGGGGGATGGTCGGGCACCTTCGAGAGGCTAACGAAGACTTCCAGCCTTCCAACGTGATGTTCAGCATGGTGCCGCCCATCGAGGGACGACGCATGAAGAAACGCGCCCGACGCGACCTGCAGTCGGAGCGCGCACTGCAGGATCTCGGGGTGTGGCTGACCGACGTGGTAGAGTCGAATGATGGGCGCAACGGATCCGCTCGAACAGCAGATCAACGCCTTCGCTCAGTACCTAGCGGATGAGCGCAGGGCGTCGGCGCGAACCGTCGAGACCTACATTCGTGATTTGCGGAGCTTCGGCGACTACGTCCGCGAAGAAGGGCTACCGGCGGATGCGGGCAAGCTCGATATCGTCGCCTTGAGGGGGTTCTTGTCGAGCCTGTTTGGCTCCAACCAAGCGAGCACGATGAAGAAGAAGGTGAGCGCCGTTCGCTCCTTCTTCAAGTTTCTCTTGAAGCGCCAGATGATCGAACAGAACCCGGCGTCGGGGCTGCGGTCGCCGAAGATCGGCAAGTCATTGCCACGCTTCCTGACCGTTGAGCAGGCGTTTCGGGTCATGGACGCGCCTCCCAAGGAAGACAAGCGCGCGGCGCTGTTCAAGCTGCGCGACCAAGCGCTGCTCGAGACCCTCTACGGAACTGGAGTGCGCGTCAGCGAGCTCGGGGGCATGGACCTCGCCCACTGCGACTTTGCGGAGTCCGAGGTGCGGGTCCTCGGCAAGGGTGGCAAGGAGCGGATCGTGCCTCTTGGCAAGTCGGCGACGGAAGCGATCCGGGCGTACTTGCCCGCCCGCGCCGGCCTGCTCGATAAAGCGAAAGAGGGAGACCCTGACGCGCTTTGGCTGTCGCGTGGCGGTCGCCGGCTCGGTGTTCGGCAGGTTCAGAATATCGTGCGGCGTCATGGGACCCTGGGGGCAGGGCGCGGCGACCTTCATCCCCACGCCCTACGGCACACCTGCGCCACTCATCTGCTCGATGCCGGTGCCGACCTCCGCTCGATTCAAGAGCTGCTGGGCCACTCCAGCCTGTCGACGACGCAGCGGTACACGCACGTCAGCGTCGACCGGCTGATGGAAGTATACGACCGTGCTCACCCTTTGGCGCGGGACAAGCCGGGCGACGGTTGACAGCCCTCAAGGCCGACTTAGGTTGCTCCGACCCAAGATGAACCAGCCTGATCCCCCTGTATTTCGTTCCACTACAATCATCGCCGTCCGCCTAAACGGCCAGGCTGCCATGGCCGGAGACGGCCAAGTTTCCCTCGGGCAGACGGTCATGAAGGGCCAGGCCCGAAAGGTTCGCCGCATTGCCGAAGGCAAGGTAGTGGCGGGGTTTGCCGGCGCGACTGCTGACGCCTTTACGCTCCTCGATCGTTTCGAGGCAAAGCTGAAGGAGCACCGGGGGAGCCTGCAGCGTTCGGCGGTCGAGCTAGCCAAGGACTGGCGCACCGATCGGTATTTGCGACGACTCGAGGCGATGCTCGTCGTCATGGATGACAAGGAGACCCTGTTGATCAGCGGGACAGGTGACGTCATCGAGCCTGATGAGGGTGTGATCGCGATTGGGTCCGGCGGGTCGTACGCGTTGGCTGCGGCTCGCGCGCTCGTTCGCAACACGGATCTTCCGGCGGCGGACGTCGCTCGCCGGGCCATCGAGATCGCCGCAGAGATCTGCGTGTATACCAACCAAGAGATCGTGGTCGAGGAGATGGGTGGATGACACTAGGGAACTTCACACCACGTGAGACCGTTGGCGAGCTCGACCGCTACATCATCGGGCAGCACAAGGCCAAGCGCGCCGTCGCTATCGCACTTCGCAATCGCTGGCGCCGACAGCACGTCGAGAGCGACCTTCGTGAGGAAATCGCGCCCCGGAACATCATCATGATCGGGCCCACGGGCGTCGGGAAGACGGAAATCGCTCGACGGCTCGCTAAGCTGGCGCGCGCGCCCTTCGTGAAGGTCGAGGCTTCCAAGTTCACCGAGGTTGGGTATGTCGGGCGCGACGTCGAGTCGATGATCCGCGACCTGGTCGAGAACGCGATTCAGATCTGCGAGAAGGAAGCACTCGAGGGCGTGCAGACGCGCGCCCAGGACGCCGCGGAGGAGCTTCTCGCGAAGATGGTGCTCGCGGCGAAGCGGCCGCCCGCGCAGCCGACGCAACCGGAGCAGAACCAGCAAACCCATCAGTTCGGCCCCTTGAGCTTCCAAATCAACCCGCAGCAAGCGCAGCAGCCGCAGGCTTTCTACTCGGACAGCGAGCTCAACGACATTCGGCAGCAGCTTCGAAACGGGGCTCTCGACGACGCCGAGGTCGAGCTCGACGTCACCGACACGAACAACCCGTTCATGACTATCTTCGGTGCGCAGGGTACCGAGGAGGTGAACCTCCAGGACATGATGTCTCAGATGCCGGGCTTCAAGGGGCGGACGAAGCGACGTCGGCTCAAGGTCCCCGATGCCTTGGAGCTCCTCAAGGAGCAGGAGGCGAAGAAGCTCATCGACCACGACAAGGTCAACCGCGATGCGGTGCAGCGCACCGAGCAGGCGGGCATCGTGTTCTTGGACGAGATCGACAAGGTTGCGTCCGACCGCAGTCACGGGGGGCCGGACATATCGAGGGAAGGGGTGCAGCGTGACCTTCTTCCCATCGTCGAAGGCTCCACGGTGAGCACGAAGTACGGCACGGTGAAGACCGACCACATCCTGTTCATTGCGGCTGGTGCCTTCCACGTCTCGAAGGTCGCGGACCTCATCCCCGAGCTGCAGGGTCGCTTCCCGATCCGAGTCGAGCTCGACTCGCTCGAAAAGGACGACTTCGTCAAGATCCTCACCGAGCCGAAGAATTCGCTCACCAAGCAATACCAGGCCCTGATGGCGACCGAGGGCATCGACGTGGTGTTCGAGCCGGACGCCGTCGAAGCGCTGGCCGGATACGCCGCCGAAGCGAACCGGCGCGCCGAGAACATCGGTGCTCGACGCCTGTACACAATCATGGAGGCGCTCCTCGAAGAGCTCTCGTACGACGCGTCGGAGCGCGCGCAATCGAAGTACCTGGTGGATGTGGACCGGGTGAAATCGACCCTAGAGCCGATCCTCGCCGACCAAGACCTAGCGAA
>CAXMRN010000050.1:0-17447 GCA_964195565.1 uncultured Polyangiaceae bacterium
GATATCGTATACGTCACCAAGGCGTGGTATGCGAGCGCAACCGACGTGCTGAGCGCTCTGGCGCCGATCCTCTCCCTCGCGAACACCGTGGCGGTTTTCGGCATCGCGGGCGCCATCAGCGGCACCAACTAGATGCACCAGCCAGTCTTCCAGCGCTTGCTCGGTCCGCACATAGAGACCGAAGAGGTCGACCCGCATTCGCTAGACGGTGGGCTCCTGAAAGCTGAGGAAGAAGCCGTCGAAGGCGCCGCGCAAACTCGCATCGAACAGTTCACGGCCGGTCGCGTCTGCAGCCGAATTGCGCTTGGCCGGCTTGGTGTGGCGACTACCACGCCCGTGCTCCGCGGCGAAGACCGTGCCCCGATTTGGCCGCCAGGTTTTGTGGGTACCATTTCTCACACGGACACCTGGTGCGCGGCCGCCGTCGCGAGGGCCGAAGACGTTCGCTCGATCGGCATCGATCTAGAGCCCGCGACGCCCTTGAAGGAATCGCTCTGGCGCAGGGTGTGCACGTCCAACGAGCGAGACTGGCTGCATGAGCTTCCCGAGCCCGGCCTCACCGGCAAGGTCCTCTTCAGTGTCAAGGAAGCGGTCTACAAGTGCCAGTACCCGATCACCAACAAGTTCCTCGGCTTCCACGCCGTCGAAGTGGAGCTCGATGACGGGTCGTTCCGCGCGGTCTTCCAGCAGGAGGCTGGGGAGTTCCGGCCCGGTGATGTGATGTCGGGTCGCTATCTCGTCGAAGAGGGGCTCGTGGCAACCGCTTGCGAGCTCGCGCGATGACGGCGGAGGGCCTCATGGTCATCATCGACGTTCCGCGAGGTAGCTTCGTCAAACGAGACGATGACGGGGCGGTCGATTTCGTCTCGCCGGTGCCCTGTCCATTCAACTACGGCCACGTGCGTGGCACCGTGGCGGAAGACGGTGACGCGCTCGACGCAGTGATCCTGGGACCGAAGCGTCCCCTCGGAAGCACCGCTACTGTCGTCGCCCGAGCGCGCGTCGATTTCATCGATGCGGGGCAAGCCGACCCGAAGTGGATTTGCGCCGATGCTCCGCTCAGCCGCTTCGATCGCCTCCAGGTTGCAGGGTTCTTTCGCTGCTATGCGGCCGCAAAGCGCTTGATCAACCTGGTTCGTGGCAAACCGGGACCCACGCGTTACCTCGGCTGGCTCTAGCACCCCTGGTCGTGCACACTCCCCCATTCACTTGCACGAGTCGATCGACATAAAGATCTTGTCGTCGCTAGGGTCGGTGGACGCGGACGCCTGGGACGAGCTGGTGGGCGAAGACGACCCGTTTGTCGACCATGCGTTCCTGTCGCTGCTCGAACGCAGCGGGTCGGTCGGGCGCGGATCGGGCTGGGAGCCCACGCACGTGACCGCGTGGCGCGACGGGCGCCTCGTCGGCGCGCTGCCCCTCTACCTGAAGACGCACAGCTATGGCGAGTACATCTTCGATTGGGGGTGGGCCGATGCGGCTTCGCGTTTGGGGGTGGACTACTACCCGAAACTCGTTGCGATGGTGCCAGTGACGCCGGTGACCGGTCGAAGGTTTCTCTATGCTCCCGGGCAGGACCCCGCCGAGATCGTCCGCCGACTGATCGACGGTTGCCTCGATGTCGCTGAATCCACGAAGTCCTCTTCGATACATTTGCTTTTTCTGAGCCCCGAAGAGCAGGAGTGGGTTTCCCGGGATGGCCGACTCATGAAGCGGCTTTCCTTTCAGTTCCACTGGCGGAATCAGGGATACGACACTTTCGAGGATTTCGTGGGCGACTTCCGCTCATCGATGAGAAAGAAGCTACGCAAGGAGCGCCGCATCGCTGCCGAAGCCGATCTTCGGATCGAGGCTCTGCAGGGCGATGAGCTGAGCCTCGCCGATTGGCGGGGCCTTGAACACCTCTACCGCTCGACCTGTGGCCGAAAGGGCTCGTACCCGTACTTGACGCGGGAGTTCTTCGAGCTCGCGCCGACGATGCTTGGCGCTTCGCCACTCGTGTTCGCAGCGAGGGACCAGGGGCGAATCGTCGCAGCCTCGATCAATTTCGCCAAGGGCGGCCATCTTTATGGCCGCTATTGGGGCGCAACCCAAAGACACGACATGCTCCATTTCGAGCTCTGTTACTATCGACTCATCGAGCACGCGATCGACCATCGTATGCGCCGTTTCGAGGCGGGCGCCCAGGGAACGCACAAGCTGAGGCGCGGCTTGATGCCTGTCCCGATCCATAGCGCGCACTGGATTCGCAACCCAGTCCTCTCCCAAGCCGTCGCCGACTTTCTGCCGCGCGAAGCCTTTTCGGTCCAACAACAGATCGAGGAGCTCAGCCATCACGGCCCGTTCAGACGACGCGACGAAGGCGAATCAGAACGGACCCGAGCCCCCGGATGACCCTCCTCTTCGTTTACGTCGGAACCGCGCTCGGAGTGTCGTTCCTATGCTCGATCCTCGAGGCGGCGCTTCTCAGCATCACGCCTTCCCACCTCGCCAAGCTGGAGCAGGATCGGCCGAAGGTGGGCGCACGAGTGCGTTCGCTGAAGGTGCACATCGACCGGCCGCTCGCCGCGATCCTCAGCCTGAACACCATCGCGCACACCGTCGGCGCCGCGGGCGCTGGCGCCGAGGCGCAACGCCTTTGGGGGTCGGAGGTGCTGGCCATCGCGTCCGCAGTTCTGACGCTGCTCATCCTGTTCGTCTCCGAGATCATCCCCAAGACGCTGGGCGCGATGTACTGGCGCCGTTTGACCGGTTTCATCGCTGCCGTCCTCCCTCCGTTGATTCTGCTCATGCTTCCGCTCGTCTGGCTGTCGGAGGTGATCACCGGTGTCATGAGGCGTCGCGGGGTGGTCGAAAAGATCTCCCGAGAAGAGTTCGCCGCCTTGGCGCGCGTCGGTGAAGAGCAAGGGGTGTTCGACGAATCCGAGATGAGGATCCTGCGCAATTTGTTTCTGTTCGGCTCGCTCCGGACCAGAGACATCATGACCCCGCGCACTGTGATGTTCGCCCTCGAGGAGAACACGACGGTCCGGGATGCGATTGCCCAACGCGGCTCCATGGTTTTCTCGCGTATCCCGATTTGGAAGGAAACCCCTGACCAGATCACCGGCTACATTCTGAAGGACCAGCTGTTGCTACGCGCGGCACGCGATGAGCTCGACGTGCCGGTTCACGCCTTCGCCCGCGAGGCGTTGATGGTGCCCGACTCCGTGGCGCTCCCTGCGCTGTTTGAGACTCTCCTCGACAAGCGCGAACACATCGCCGTGGTTGTCGACGAGTACGGGGGCGTGGACGGCGTCGTCACGATGGAGGATGTCCTCGAAACGCTCATCGGCCTCGAAATCGTCGACGAGATGGACTCGGTCAAAGACATGCGCGCGATGGCGCGCGCGAAGTGGGAAGCGCGCGCGAAGCACATTGAGAGCGAACGTCCCGACGTGCCGACGCCGCCCGACCCCTCGCGAGGCCAATGAGCACCGCGCCCACGGGCACCGCTCTTCCGACTTCGCACATCGGGCGATGGTTCTATGCGCTCAAGCCGGCGAGTTGGCCGAAGCTACTGGTGCCCGCACTGTTCGGACAAGTCCTCGGCGCGAGTCCAGCAGAGGGGCTCGATTTGGCCGCGTTTGGTTGGGGCGTCGCGTTCACGGTGCTGGGGCTTGGTTTTATCGTGCTGCTGAACGACTGGGGCGACCGCGACGTGGACACCATCAAACGACGCATGTTTCCCGATGGGGGCTCTCCCAAAACGATTCCGGATCGAATCCTCGATGCGCGCGTCGTGGGGGCGGCGGGGCTGTTGTTGGGCGTCGCGACTATCGCGGTTGCCGCCGCCGCGGAGGCGACGCTCCAGCGGCCGCTCGCCTTTGAAGCAGGGCTTGGATGCATGCTGATCTTCGTCGCGTACACCCTGCCACCAGTCCAGCTCAACTACCGTGGCGGGGGAGAGGTCTTGGAGATGCTCGGGGTGGGAGCGGCGCTTCCGCTGTACAACGCCTATCTGCAGGGAGGCGTCGTGGCACCGCGCGTGTGGCCCTGGATCGCGGGCTTCATGGCTCTCAGCCTCGGCAGTGCCGTGGCGAGCGGCCTGTCCGATGAAGAGAGCGACCGCGCCGGGGGAAAACGAACCTTTGCGTCTTTGTACGGCAACCCAGCGGCCCGAAGAGTGACCGAGGCGTGCGTCCTGATCGGCGTTGCTATCTGGCTGCTCGGCTCGTTGTTGCGGCCGGACTGGGTTCCCGTCTGGGCGGCCTTGCCCGCCTCCGCGATCGCCGTGTGGAACTTGGTTCGCATGCGTAGAGTGGGCCGAACGGCGGTCACCAATGCCTTTTCGGCACAGTCGGCGTACAAACGCTTTCTTCACCGAGCGATCTGGCATAGTACGACAGTGGCCGCGCTGCTCTTGTGGCTGCGACCAGGGCTCGGATGACGGCGCACGCGATAAACGACGAGAACACCCCGCTGGCGGAGCTCGAGGCCAGGATCGAGCAGACACCCTTGGGTGCATTGACGCTCGATCCGAGTCGATCACGCGCACGCTCACTCAGCGAGGTCGTCTCCAGCTTGGCGGATGCGCGCCAGTCCGCGCACCTGGCAGCGGCAGCGGCGTCGGTCGCTGAAGCGCAGTTGCAGAGTTTCCCCGAAAACCTGTTCTGGGATTTCGACTTCTACTTGGCGTCGATTCACCGCGGCGCCTCGGCCACATCGGACTACCAGGCCTATCTAGCGGCCGTGACGGGCATCACGGTTGGTCTGATGGAGCTCTACGGCCAACAGTCGGCGATTCGATTTCGCTACGTACACGACTTCATGTACGGGTTTGACTGGGCCCGTTGGGTTCGCCGCGAACCAGCCAACCGAGAGTCCGCAGAGCCGTTCGGTCTCGACTTCTTACGGCAAACGCAGAGCCGTGGCCGTGACATCCTCACCCTGATCGAGGCCGATGACGACTGGTATCCAAGGTTGCTCGACGGCGACTCACGAAACCCGTTTCCGTTTTCTCGCGATACGGCGGACGAGCTTCCTCTATACCGTTTGCTCGCCGAGCGAGGGGATGTGCCGGTCGAGGCGTGGGATCCAGACGCTCGTCCCGATGCGGGTCGTGATTTCGACGCGCTTCGCGAAGATGCGGCGAAATCGCTGGGCTTCAGTCGCTAGAGTCCGAGGAGCATCGCGGCCATCCAGAGCGCGAGCAGTAGGTTCAGCGCTACACTCGACCACCAAGCCGCGCGGAACGGGTCGGCGGTCCGGGCGCCGGCCAACAACGGTACGAGTGGGACGATCGACGCGACCGCTTTGACGGGTACGGACACCAGCGGAGTGAAGAGGAACACGCCAAACGCCGCGAAGGCGATTCCCGCGGACGCAAAACGACGGGCGGACTGCGTCCCGCGCCTGACGGGCCACGTCCTTTTGCCTGCCTGGGTGTCGTCGTCCACGTCCGGGAGGGCGGTCAAGACGTTGCTGCACAGGCCGAGCAGGGCGGCCGGCGCGATGACCCAAGCCGGCGCGAGCACGCCTTCGGCCTGCATGTAGTAGCCAAGGGAAGGCAGCGCGACGCCGACGCCGATCCCCTGCAACAGCTCGCCACCGCCGCGATAGCTCAAGCGCACGGGCGCGAAGCTGTAGAGCCACATCAGCAGGATCGCGGCGAGGGCATAAACGGGTGTCCATGGGCGCCCGGCGAGCACCAACCCGCAGGAGTACGCGACCAGTAGAATGGCTGCGCCGCCGCCGGCGCGCCCTACTTGCGCCGGCAAGAGCTTGCCTTCCGGGATGACACCGGACCCTCCGGATAGGATCGTGCGCCGCCCGCTGTCCGCTTCACGGTCGGCGTAGTCGTTGGCGAAGATCACAAACAAGTGATCCAGCACGCCCCACACCAGGGCTGCGGCGAACCAAGCTCCGCTGAAGCGTCCCGTCACGTGCCACGCCGCCACCTGCCCTAGGAACAACGGCACGGCGATGTTGACGTGTGCGAGCGGGCGGGACGCTTGGATCCAGCTCTTCATTCCGGCCACGTCCCTCGATATCACGTTTCGATCCTGCTAGGTGTTCGGCGTGCATGCGCCTCTTAAGGAGCCTCTCACACGGTCCGTTCAGTTCTTCACGGGGAAGGGCGGCGTGGGTAAGTCGACGGTCCTGGGCGCGGTCGCGACAGCCGCCGCCCGAGCGGGGGAGCGGCCGCTCATCGTCGAGTTGGGAATTCACACCTCGTCGTCGCAGTTGTTTCACGGACCAAGCGTTGGATACGAACCGGCGGAGGTGGCTCCGGGCGTGCATGCGACACGCATTCAGTTCGAGCCTGCGCTGATCGACTACATCACCTCACGACTCAAGATCCGCCCCATTGCAACCCTCGTGGCGCAAAATCCTTCGTTGCGGCGCCTGTTCATGGCGGCGCCGGGAGTAGACGAGATCGTGACGTTGCACCGCGTGGCGCAGCTCGCTTCCGACGAGCGCTGGGGCCCGATCCTGGTGGACCTCGAATCGACCGGGCACGCGCTCATGTTCTTTGATCTCCCCGGTGTCCTCGAAGTTTTTCTCAAGGATGGTCCCCTCCGCCAAGTCCTCGATGGCGCAAGTGCGCTCGTCCGCGACGAGAAGCGATGCGCGGTCCACATCGTGACTGTTCCGGAGCCGCTGGCCGTCAACGAAACGATCGAACTCCACAGCCGGCTTAGCGCGCGCACGGACCTCCACCTCGGTTGTATGTTCATCAATCGCATTCCCCGGGCCTGGCTCGACGAGGAAGAGCAGCGGCTGGTGAGAGCCGAGCTCGAGGCTGCTACCGGGGCGGAACCTTGGGTCGCCGATCTGGGGCTTGCCGAGTACCTGAGCCACCGACGCCAGACAGCCGACAAGTGCCTGCGGGGGCTGCGGAGGGATATCGACCTTCCGACCATGACCTTCGATGCGCACGACGAAGACAGCTCCGCCATCATCGAGGCGCTGTCTCGTGCGCTCGAACAGGAGGGCGTCTGGTGATCGAGCTTCCAGACGACTGCAGGCTCGTCTTCTGTGTTGGCGTGGGCGGCGTGGGCAAGACGACACTGGCTGCGGCCCTCGGTCTCCAGGAGGCGCTGCGGGGGAGGTCGGTTCTCGTGCTGACGGCGGATCCAGCGCGCCGATTGGCCGACGCGCTCGGCGTCCAAGGCCTGCGTGACACACCGTCCAACATCCCGCTGCCTTCGGACGTGTCGGGCGGCGAATTGCACGCCCTGATGTTGGAGACGAAGGCGAGTGCCGACGAGATCATCCGCCGTGCCGCGGATGACGAGGCACGGGCGCAGCGCGTCCTCGACAACCGAATCTACCAAGCATTCTCCAACACGCTTGCACGGTCCCACGCCTACGCGGCGATGGAACGAGTTCACGAGACGGTTCACGATCCACGCTACGACCTCGTCGTGGTCGATACGCCGCCCGCGCAAAGCTCGATCGAGATCTTGGACGCTCCTGCCCGCCTGGTGCGATTTCTGGACCAACGTGTGGTTCGTTGGTTTCTCCAAGCGTCGGACGAGTCTCCCACGCTACGCGGGGGTGCGATCGCGCAGCGCTTGCTCCGAATGGTTGCCGGGGACTCGCTCGTCGCCGCGCTCACCGAGTTTCTCACCGAGATGGCCTTTCTTCGCGAAGGCTTTGCCGAGCGGGCGAGGGAAGTGCGCGATCTGATGCGGTCCTCGAGTACCAGCTTCATCCTGGTTTCTTCCGCGGATCCGGTCGGAATCGAGGCCGCTAGATCGGTCGCCGCCGAGGTTGCGGCACGGGAGTTCGAACTCGCTTGTGTGATGTTCAATCGAGCGTTCATTGCTGAGGTCGGGCGCCGCGATCGTGGGCCTGTGGCGTACCCCGAGTCCTTACTGCCGTTCGCTCCGAAGCTGGCGCGCATGCGGGCCGTTCTCTTTGAAGAACAAGAGCGCAAGCGCGCCGATACTGAGGCGTTTTGCAAGGATCACGGAGTACGCGGGTGGTCTCTCCCCGAATCGACCCGCCCGCTCGGAGATACCTCGGCCTTGGCTACCTGGATCGAGGGGGCGCGTCCGGTCCGGCCGCTCACGTAGCGGAGACCCGTCCTTTTGTGCAATCCTTCGGCTCACCGAGAGGCTTCATGCAGCACATCATCAAACACGACGTCAGTCCGGAGCTCGCCAAGAAGGCGGCCGACAAAGCCTCCGAACACTACATCGCGAAGTGGGAGAAGTACGACGCGAAGACGACTTGGCTCAGCGACACCCATGCCGAGATCACTTTTCGCGTCAAAGGGGTGAACGTCGCCGCGACGATCGACATGCAGCCGGGGGAAGTGGTCATCGACATGCAGAAAGTTCCCTTTCTTCTTCGGCCATTCAAGAACATGGCGCTCGACGTCGTGCAGAAAATGATGGAGAAGTGGATCGAACGGGCGAAGAACGGTGAGCTCGAATGACGGGCTCCGATCTCCGGATCGGAGCCTTAGGAGCGGCGCGCATCACGCCCATGGCGCTGATTCGCCCAGCCAGACACACCTCAGGTGTGGCGGTGACCGCGGTCGCGGCTCGCAACCGAAGTAGGGCCGAGGCGTTCGCCAGGAAGCACGGCATCGGGACCGTCCATGACGACTACGACGCACTGCTCGCAGACCCCGAAATCGATGCGGTCTACAATCCGCTGCCAAACAACCTCCACGCTGAGTGGACGCTACGCGCGCTCGACGCCGGCAAACACGTGCTCTGTGAGAAGCCGTTCACATCGAACGCTGCAGAGGCCCAGCGCGTACACGAAGCTGCAGAACAGAGTGATCGGATCGTCATGGAGGCGTTCCACTACAGATATCATCCGTTGGCCCAGCGTCTACGGGATCTCGTTGCTTCCGGGGATCTCGGTGCGCCGCGTTTCATCGAGACCTGGATGTGCATTCCTCTCCCGCTCCCACGGGACATTCGATACCGCCTCGACCTAGCCGGCGGCGCAACTATGGACACCGGCTGCTATGCCATTCACTTGGCTCGGACGATCGCCGGGGAAGAGCCCGCCGTCGTTTCGGCTCGGGCCAAGCTGGCGTCCGAGGGGGTCGATCGCGCGATGGAGGCCGATCTTCGATTCCCAAGTGGGGCAGAAGGAAGAATCAACTGCTCGCTATGGTCATGGAAGCTCGGCAAGATTGCCGCCGCCGTGAAGCTCGACGGTGGCGAAATCCGGGCGCTCAACCCGATCGTGCCTCAGCTGTTTCACGGTTTGAAATGGCGCAAGACCGGCGGCTCGTGGAACAAAGAGAAGTTCCCCAAGAAGGCTACCTATGCTTACCAGCTGGAAGCTTTCCGCGATGCCGTCGTTGAGGGAAAGCCATTCATCACCACGACCGCCGAGGCAGTGAAGACCATGCAGGTGGTCGACGCCGTATACCTCGCTGCCGGCCTCTCCCCCCGCCGATAAACCGCGAACCGCTTACGTTACGCGCTGACAAATTGTTTGAGTGCGGCGTCGCCGTGGACGTTCCGCAGTTTGCGAAGCGCTAGAGCTTGCAGCTGGCGGATGCGCTCTCGGCTGAGTCCGAACTCGCGGCCGATCTCGGCGAGGGTGTGCGATTCCTTCTCGCCGATCCCAAAGCGCATGCGAATGATGCGCTGCTCGCGCGGATTGAGGGTCTCGAGGGCCCGGAGCACGGACTTCGAGAGGTCTTCCCCGATGACCGAGTCCATTGGTGTTCCGGCTTCGTCGTCGGCGATCAAGTCCCGGAGCTCGCTGTTTCCGTCGTTGCCGACCGGCATCTCGAGCGAGACGGTGTCGCGCGAGATCATGAGCAGATTTGCCACCTGGTCGGTCGGAAGCTTCATGCGCCCCGCGATTTCCGCAGGCGACGGCTCGCGGCCGAGCTCACCGGTGAGCTTGCGCGTCATGCCGGTGACCTTGGTGAGGAGTTCGCAGGCGTGGACCGGAATCCGAATCGTACGAGCCTGGTCGGTCGTCGCGCGTGCCATCGATTGACGAATCCACCACGAGGCATAGGTCGAAAGCTTGTAGCCCCGCCGGTAGTCGAACTTGTCGATGGCGCGCATGAGACCCATGTTGCCTTCCTGGATGAGATCCATGAAGGGTAGGCCGCGCTTGAGATACTTCTTGGCGATGGCAACGACGAGGCGGAGGTTGGCTTCGACCATCTCGGCTTTCGCACGTTCCACGTTGCCGTGCGCGGCAGTGACGACCTGATGCAGCTTGCGCAACTGGTTGGCCGAGAGCCCCGAATCGGCTTCTGCCTTCTTGCGGGTTGCGGAACCCTCGTCGCACGACTGCACATACGAATCGAGGGCACAAAGCACAGCCTCGAAGCTCGAGTGGATGACCGCCTCTCGGACCGGCAGGTCGCCGGTGACGACGCGTTCGCGCACTTCGGCGATCTCTTCGGCGTGGAGCTTCTGCTCGACGACGGCGTCGAAGATGATCTGACGACCTTTTTCGATCTGGCGCGCGAGCTCGACCTCGCCTTCTCGCGTGAGGAGGCTGACCGCGCCCATCCAATCGAGGTAGGTCTGCACCGGCTCTGCGCTGAGCAGGTTGGTCTTCTCGGTCGACTTCGCGGCGCGCCGTCGGTCGGGCCTTCGGTTCTTGCCTTGCTTGACGGTCACCTCGACCCCGGCTGCCTCGATTCGGCGAAGGAACTTCCGAACCGTTCCCTGAGTCGCGCCAATCTTTGCGATGAACCCGGATGCTTCGTTGTAGGTGATCCAACCCCGCGCTTTCACGGCATCAACCACTTCGTTCATCATGATGGTATCGCTGGACTTTTTTGTTGGCATTGCTATTTCTCCGCTAGGTCTAAGCGTGTGGTACCACCGCACTGGAAAATTATCAACCATCTGATCAAAAAAATCTAGCTACACTGTGAGCGGAACATCACCGTCGATTGGGCAACGCCCGGAATTGCTCATAATTTCTGTTATCTTGAGCTAATTGAATCGTCATTCATTTTTAGGTTGCCGCTAACGGTGGGCAGCCTCTAGGATTCCCGGGCATGTCGGAACAGCGTTACCCCGTCCTACGTTCAAAGGCCGATACGAAGTCCGAAGGGTACGAAGCGAACCGTGCTGGAAATCTCGGCGCGTTGCAGGAAGTCGCCGAGGCGCTGGCCAAAGCCAACGCCGGCGGTGGCGAGAAGTACGTGAGTCGCCACATCGCTCGCGGCAAAATCCTGCCGCGTCAGCGCATCGAGATGCTTCTCGATCGTGACAGCTTCTTCTTGGAGATCGCGGCGCTGGCCGGGCATGGAATGAGGGGCGAGACGAGCGGCACTTCGGTCGTCGGCGGGGTCGGTCTCGTCAGTGGGGTCGAGTGCTGCATCCTCGCGAGCGAGGCGACCGTGAAGGGTGGGGCGATTAGCCCGACGAGTATGTTGAAGACAGGCAGGCTTGCCGAGATCTGCGAACAGAATCGATTGCCCGGGATCAGTTGCATCGAATCCGCCGGGGCCGATCTGCCAAAGCAGGATCAGATCTTCGTTCCCGGCGGCGCGGGCTTCCGCCATCTCACACAACGGTCGGAACAACGGATTCCAACCATTTGTCTCGTCTTTGGCAGCTCGACCGCCGGTGGCGCGTACATGCCGGGCATGAGCGACTACGTGGTGATGGTGAAGGACCAGGCCCAGGTGTACCTAGCAGGGCCTCCCCTCGTGAAGATGGCCACAGGGGAAGAGACGGATCACGAGGAGCTCGGCGGCGCCGAAATGCACTCGACGATCAGCGGCGTCTCCGACTACCTCGCTGAAGACGAAATGGACGCGATTCGCCTCGGCAGGGAGATCGTCGCGCATCTCGAGTGGGAAAAGCAGGGCAGGGTTCGACCGAGGCCGGTGGAGGCGCCGCTCTATGATTCAGAGGAGCTGTTGGGAATCGCTTCCTCCGACGTCCGTGTGCCCTTCGATCAACGCGAAGTGATTGCCCGAATCGTCGATGGGTCCCGGTTCAGCGAGTTCAAACCGCTCTACGGAAAGACGATGCTTTGCGGCTGGGCGCACATCCACGGATTTCCAGTCGGCATCGTCGCCAACAACGGGACGATCTTCAGTGACAGCGCCAACAAGGGCGCGCAGTTCATCCAGCTATGCAATAGCAGCAACGTCCCGCTGATATTCCTCCAGAACACCACCGGGTTCATGGTGGGCAAGCAGTACGAACAGAATGGGATCATCAAGCACGGCGCGAAGATGATCAACGCGGTCTCCAACAGCACCGTTCCTGCCATCACCATCATGACCGGGTCGAGTTACGGCGCAGGCAACTACGCGATGATGGGCCGCTCGTACTCGCCGCGATTTCTTTTCACTTGGCCCAACCACCGGATTGCGGTCATGGGCGGCAAGCAGCTGGCGGGTGTGCTCGACATCATTCAGCGCGACGCTGCGCGGAAGAAGGGCCTCGAGGTGGACGAGAAGATGCTCGATGTCGCCAAGATGATGACCGAGAAGCAGATCGACGATCAGTCTACCGCGCTCTATGCGACCGCTCGTCTCTGGGACGATGGCATTATCGATCCGCGCGACACGCGCACGACGATCGCGATTTGTCTGTCTGCCGCTTACAACGCTCCCGTCGAAGGGACCACATCATGGGGCGTCTTTCGTCACTAAGGAGCGAGCAGGCGTTGAGCACTACGATTCAGAAGGTCCTGGTCGCCAACCGGGGTGAGATCGCACGCCGGATCATGCGGACGTGCCGCAGCATGGGAATCGCGACCGTAGCGGTCTACTCCGATGCGGACGCCGCGATGCCCTTCGTGGCCGAGGCTGGCGAGGCAGTTCTTCTCGGCCCCGCTCCGAGCAGCGAGAGCTACCTGCGCATCGACAAGATCCTCGAGGCCGCCTCGCTAACGGGTGCCGACGCGATTCACCCGGGGTACGGGTTCTTGGCCGAGAACGCCGCATTCGCCGAGGCATGCCAGGAAGCCGGCGTCGTTTTCATCGGACCCACGCCAGACGCGATCCGGTCGATGGGCTCGAAGCGCGAAGCCAAGGCATTGGTCGGCAAGGCCGGCGTACCGGTGATTCCCGGGTACGACGGCGCCAGCCAAGATCCCAACGACCTCGCGAAAGAGGCGCTCCAGATCGGCTTTCCGGTGCTGCTCAAGGCGAGCGCAGGCGGTGGCGGCAAGGGCATGAAGCTCGTTCGCGAGGAGGCAGAGCTTCCCGACGCGATCGCGTCCGCCGCGCGTGAAGGGCAGAGCTCCTTCGGTGACGGGACCCTGTTGGTCGAGAAGTACATCGACGACCCGCGCCACGTCGAGATCCAGATATTGGGCGACAGTCACGGCAACTTGATCCACCTCAACGAACGAGAATGCTCGATTCAACGCCGCCATCAGAAGATCATCGAAGAGACGCCTTCCCCGGCGCTCGATGCCGCGCTTCGGAGCGAGATGGGGCGGGCGGCGGTCGCGTGTGGCAAGGCGATCGGCTACCAGAATGCGGGCACGGTCGAGTTCATCCTCGCCCCCGACCGAAGTTTCTACTTTCTCGAGGTCAACACGCGCCTTCAGGTCGAGCATCCGGTCACTGAATGCGTCACTGGGCTCGATCTCGTCGAAGAGCAGATCCTGGTGGCCCAAGGCGAAGCACTTCGCGTGTCACAAGAAGAAGTCCGGTTCGAAGGTGCGGCCGTCGAAGTCCGTCTGTATGCCGAAGATCCCGGAGCTGGTTTCCTTCCGCAGAGCGGGAAGGTGGTCGATTGGGACCTGCCGCCCGCTGAGGGTTTGCGGGTCGATAGCGGCGTAGAGACCGGCAGCGAGGTGAGCATTCACTACGACCCGATGCTCGCGAAGATCATCACCTCAGGAGAAAGTCGACCACTTGCGCTTCAGAGGATGCGCAGCGCTCTGCGCTCCCTGAGCGTGCAAGGCGTGAAGACCAATCGTGGGTTCTTGCTCCGCGTCCTCGACCACCCTGCGTTCATTGCGGGCGACATCGACACGCACTTCATCGAGAAGCACCTGCAAGAGGAGCTCGGCGATGGACCTTCCGAAGCCGACGAGGAACGAGCCGCCATCGCGGCCGCGCTCGCATCTCAGCAACTGCACGATCGCGAACGAGTGCTCGTGCCGGGTGTCCCATCTGGATGGCGAAACAACTATCACTCGCCGCAGTCGGTCGAATACACGGTCGGCGACCGCGAGGTGCGCGTGGACTACCGCCACCTCGGTGATGGCCGATTCACCGTATGGACGGGTGATGCCGAGCGTGACGTTCGGGTGGTCTCTTGGGAGGCACCGGAGCTGACGGTCGAAGAGGATTCGTACCGATGGGGTGCGCGGATGAGCTTCGACGGCGACCGGGCCTACGTTCACACCGCTCAGTTCAGCGTCGGACTTGCACGCAAGCCTCGCTTTGCTGACAAGTCGCAAGCCGTCCCCGAGGGAGGGTGCGTGGCGCCTATGCCGGGCAAGATCGTCGAACTCCGTGTGGACGAAGGCGATACGGTGCACGCGGGGCAAGTGCTGATGATCATGGAAGCGATGAAGATGGAGCACTCCGTTACCGCGCCGCAGGACGGCAACGTGGCCCAGCTCCTCGTAGCCGCCGGCGATCAAGTGGACGCGGACGCCCTGCTTGCAGTCGTTTCCGACTGAGCCGGTGCCTCAGGCTGCGTCGAGGTCGGCGATCAACTGCTCGCCACTCAAATGGATGGCGGACTGACCGTCAGCGTACTGCATCAACCCCGCGCGGTGGTAGTGCGGCTTGATGCGGTCACTGAGGAGACCGATCTCTCGGAGATTCGGCACCAAGCGCTTGAACATCACCTGGCGGAAGAGCGAGAAACCAGGCGAGTCCGTCACGAACCCGGCCCACTGCTTGCGGGTCAGTTTGTGTTCGAACCACTCTTCATACACTTCGAAGGACAGAAAGCGGTTGCGCATCAAAAGAGCAACTTCGAAGGCCCAGTCCTCGCGTTCCCTTCGCTCGGTCTCGCTGAGCTCGTTGCGGAAATGGTCCCGGAGCGCGATCACGCCGTAGTGCACGTGCCGTGCCTCGTCCTGGATCACCATCTTCAGGAGGGCCTTGAGCATCGGCTCTCCCGTCATTTGGTACATCGTCCCGAATGCGCCGAGCGCCAGGCCCTCGACCATGATCTGCATCCCGAGGAACTTCACATCCCAGCGCGAATCTTGGATGAGAGCGTCGATGATTACGAACAGGTTGTCGTTGATCTGGTAGAGCTTGTTCATCTTCGAGTCGAGATAGCGGTGGAACACCTCGACGTGGCGGCCTTCGTCGACGACTTGAGTCGCGCCGTAGAGCTTGCCATCGAAGAACTGCACGGCTTCCGTCACTTGCGCCGCCGCGAAGAGCGCGCCTTGTTCGCCGTGAAGGAACTGACTCAGCATCCACGAAGCGACGCTCGAGTTGAGGCGCCGCTCCTCTAGATCCGTCAACTTGATGCCCATGCCTCGCAGAGCGTCATAGTCCATGAACTTGCGCGGAATGATCGGCTTCTCTGGGTTCTCGGGGTCCACGTCGATGTGCCAGGGGAGGTCCTCGCCATTCCACTGTTGCTCTTTGGCTCGCTTGTAGAGATCGCGCATCTCCGGCTGGTCGTTCGGGTAGGTCCAGTCGAAATACACTCGGTGGTTCGAAGGCATCGTCGTCGGGACGCCTTGCTTGCCACGCTGGAGGATCAACCCACGCACACCCGACGGTGCCATCGAGCGCAGCACCTTCGTGTTGTTGGTTTGCGTCATGAGGTTCACCGCTTCGACGTACGGTTCGAGGCGACGGCGAATCTCATGGGGCAGGCTGTCGAGGAGTTTCTCACTGAGCATGGCCAGTTCCTTATTTAGAGCACGTTGGCGAAGAATTCTCGAATCTTCGTGGAATGTAGACGCATGATGTAGCGATCGAGTATCGGGACGACTTCCTCGATCATGATAGCGACCTTCTCGGGAGGCAGCTCCGAAAGTCGAGAGGAAACCAGGCGCACCTCGTCGTTGAGGAGCTTGGTGATGGCGTCCTGATAGAGCGCCATATCTTCGACGGCGAACCCGAGGTCAGGCGTGAAGCCCAAAGCACGAACCTTGCCGAATACCTCGAAGATCCAGACATCGGCTGCTGCGATTCGGAGCGCGCCCCCAGACCGTGCGCCACCGACCAGGCCGAGCTCGAAGGCGCGCTCAACGTCTTCCGCGTCGATTCCGGCTTGGTCTGCGATCTGCTGGGGGGTGAGCGTCGGGCTTCGGTCCTCACTCGTTTTAAGCGACTCGGCCAAGCGCTCTTTGACCCCCGCAAGGAAGGCGTGCTGGCGCGGGGAGAACACGCCGTCCTCGCCGTCGAACAGTGCTTTGATCGCCTTGAGGGGAAGGAAGCGCTCGTGTTGGAGCTTCTTGATCAGATGCAGGCGCTCGAGGTGCTCTTCGGTGTACCAGGCCATGTTGCGGCCGGTCTTTCTCCCGGCCGGGAGAAGACCCTGCTGAATGTAGAAATGAATCGCCTGTCGCGGGAGACCCGTGGCTTCGCACAGGTCTTTCATGCGGTAGCGCCAGCGCTCCTCATCGAGGTCAGCGGCGTGTGCGGTTGCCGTCACGCGACCTCCACGTCGATCTTGGTTTGCGTCAGGGGGCGGCCAACGCACGTCAACACGTATCCTTGCTCCCGCTCCGCGCGACTGAGGCAGTTGGGCTCCTCCATTGTGATGTCGCCCTCGGTCCGTCGCACGCGGCAGGCTCCACAGCCTCCCATCGCGCACGAGAACGGCATGTCGATGCCGGCCGCAAGGGCCGCCTCGAGGATCGTCTGCCCCGGTTCCACTTGGACGCCGTGCTCGTGGCCAGCCTTCGAGACGACCACGAGCTCGGTCTTGTCGCTGCCGGCGTCGCCGGAGCGCGCCTCCGCACTGCTGAAGCGCTCTTCGGCGATTCGACTGGCGTCTACGCCGCGCAGTTGCAGGGCCTCACGGGCCGCGTCCATCATGGGGGTAGGCCCGCACACGAAATAGCGAATGAGCCCATCGTCCTCGACGCCGAGCGCCCCCAGGCGCGCCTCGAGCACATCGCCGCTGAGAAGCCCTTCGCCTGCGGACCAGCCCTCGGGAGGCTGTTCGAGAACATGATCGACCAGCAGCCGCTCCCCAAACTCGTCGGACAGTGCCGCCAACCGATCTCGAAAGATCACGTCGTCCCAGCCACGGTTCCCGTAGATGAGGGTCACACGTGTGCCTCTCTCCAACCGAAGGGCCGTTTCCAGGATGCTCATGATCGGTGTGATGCCGATCCCGCCGGCGACCATCACCAGATGTCGTTCATTGACCTCCCGCGGTTCGATCGTGAAGTTGCCGGACGGGCCCAAAACCTCGATCTCTTGGCCCGCTGCGACCGTGTCGTTTAGGTGATTGCTAACGAGTCCGTCTTCGATCCGTTTCACCGTCACGTGGACCGGGACATCCGGGAGGCACGCGCTCGCCATGGAGTACGCCCGTCGCAAACGTTCG
>CAXMRN010000051.1:0-5205 GCA_964195565.1 uncultured Polyangiaceae bacterium
CGCTCAGCCGCGTTCGGCGCGGCGGATGCCCAAGTTGACGATCTTTTGCAGCAAGGCGGGGTACTCGATGCCGCTCGCCTTGGCTGCACCGGCAAACTCATCGCCTTCACCGATGTCGGGATTCGGGTTCGCTTCCAGGAAGTAGAGCTTACCCGACTCGTCGAGGCGAAAGTCGATTCGCACGCAGCCGTCGGTGCCCAGGCGCCGGCAGATGCGGCGCGATAGCCTGGCGATTCGCCGCTCCATCTCATCGGAAACGCCCTTGGCGCGTCCGATGCGGACCCCGTGCTTTTCCTGGAACTCGAGGTCCCACTTCACCTTGCGCGTGGCGATCTTTGGGGCGTCCTCGGGGAGCTTGTCGAGAAAGATCTCCCAGGTGGGGAGCACCTGGAGCCGATGGTTGCCGAGGACCGACACGTAGAGCTCGCGGCCGGGGATGTACTGCTCGACCACGGCATCGGTCCGAATCTTCTCGTGGATGAACGACACTCGTTCCGCGAGCGCCTTGTCGTTGTTGACCACGGAGGCCTGGGCGATTCCGTAGCTCCCTTCCTCGATCAACGACTTCACGATGAGAGGAAACTCGAGCTGCTGGGGCCGCGTGATCTTCCGGTAGCGTGGAAAGACACGGAATCGGGGCACTTGGATCCGGTGGTATGTCAGGACTTTTTTTGAAAGCGCCTTGTCGCGGGCGAGAAGAAGGCCCCGCGGATTGCACCCGGTATACGGAGCGCGCTGGAGCTCCAGGTACCCTACGACGTGCGCGTCGAAGATCGCCTCCCCGTCGAATTCCTCGAGGAGGTTGAATATGACGTGCGGCTTGAACTCCTCGATTGCGGTTCGAAGTGGCGCCAGCTCGTCGCTCAGACCAACCATCATGACGTCGTGGCCAAGCCATCGAAGCCCTTCGCGGACGTCGAATTCGGTCTTGAACGGGGCGACCTCCGCCCGGGAGAGTTTGCTGATGTCGTCAGGGGGGATGAGGCTCTTGTGCGCGAGAACGATGATTCGCCGTCGCTTTAGAGTGGATGCCATGTATCCCGTCGGTGCAGCAGGTGCACTGTGTGCACCGTCAACATGATGGCGAAGTCGAGCTTCGTCTGACGTTCCCCCTTGATGAGTCGCAGCCGAAGCTCACGACACCGGCCCATGATATCACGAAGCACCTGGTCGACGGTGAACTGATATTCGCCAGTGAAAAGGGAGATTTGCTCGCGAATTTGCCGGCGATTGCGCCGCAGGAACGAAGCAGCAGTCTCGTTGTTTCGATAGCGCGCCGAATCGCTGAAGATCTTGAGTAGGTCGCGATCGTACTCGTCGGTGAAGCCGGGGCTGTAGTGATCCTGGCGCCGTTCGTAGTGACGTCGCAATGTGTGCCGGAGCCGAGGCAAAGAGTAGGGGCGCGCTCGCGAGCTGACCTGAGGCTTCTTGCCGGAGAGGTCTGCGGCCAGCTCGCCGATGTACTCGAGCTTACCGAGAGCAGACGACTGTTCGTACTGACGTCGCCAGTTCGACCGAGGCGCAAGCCAAACTGCGAACGTCTCCGCGAAGTCCTCGACCGGGTGCGCCTGCGCGTACCAGCCATCCAAGTGTTCGACGAACCCCTTGCTCGAGGGGTTCGGCCGATAGAAGTCGGGGTAGGGCTCGGACGCGCGCCCGAATGCCCGCTGCCAGAGCTTGCGCCGTTGGAGGTTGTAGGCGTGCTGCAACGCGTGCCCCGTTTCGTGCCGAAGAAGGCGCATGCACTCCATTCGCGTCCCGCCTTCGACTTCGAACATCATCTGTCGCTCGAGACGAATGAGCCGGGGATGCGCCAAGTAGAAAGGGACGCCTATGCCGGGGATACCGTCCGGTGAGCACCACTCGTCGCTCAACCAGGTGTGCACACGAAAGCGCCGAAGCCCCACCGTGTCGAGCTCTTCTCGGAGGCGCGCGACGCAGTCTTCGAGCCAGGTGTCCTCCACAGTGAGGCCGAGCTCGCAGAGGCGAACGTCGAGGAGCTCTTCGGTAGGCAGGTTCTCCCAATCGACGGGCACGACCCGAGCAGCTTGCCGGATCTAGCGGGTGCTTACCAGGGAAGTCGCTCGCCGTTGGCGTGCCAGAAGCCGCCCGAGTCCCGTAGTTGAAGCTCGTCCATCCGTGCGATCAAGCCTTCGGCGGACTCCGTCGCGGGAATGCCGTTCCGTCCCGTCATCTCGGTCGCGACCATACCGGGATGTAGGATCGCGACTGCGATGCCCTTGCTTCGGAAGTCGTGAGCGAGGTTCACGCCGGCCATGTTCAGCGCCGCCTTCGACATGCGGTAGCCGTAGAAGCTACCCGACCCGTTGTCGTCGATGGAGCCCATTCTGCTGGTCAGGAGGATGATCTTCGAGCCCAGGCTCAGATGGCGTTGGAGGGTGGATGTCACCAGGAGTGCGCCCAAGGCGTTGACCTCGAACTGCCGACGGATGCGGTCAAAATCGAGGTCGTCGAACGTCTCGTTCTCGAAGATGCCAGCGTTGTTGATCAGGATATCGAGTTGGGTGTCGCCGAGCTCGCTGGAGACCGCCTCGAGCGAGGCCCGGTCGGTGACGTCGACTCCCTCGAAGACCCGGACCCCGATCTCCTCTAGCTCAGGGCTGCCTTTTCGGCACAGGGCGATCACCGTGTCGCCTCGCTCTGCGAGCTGCCGACTGAGCTCGAGCCCAATGCCTCTGTTTGCGCCTGTGATCAGTGCTGTCGCCATGAAACCTTCCTTGCCGGAAGGCTATCATAGGGCCGCCACCGAAGTGTCTAGTCCTTGCGGCTCACCGGACGGGCACACAAACGCGCTCTGCGGCGATGACCTCGCAGCCGAAGCCGGCCGGTACGTCACAGTCTGCGTCGATCTCGCAGCGCTCGACGCAGACCCGTGACGAGATGGGCCCGCCCAGGATCTCGTGATCGATGCATGCGCCCGGCAGCCCGTTGAACTCCGACACCGGACAGTCGAGGTCGTCGAAACAGTCGACGGTGCAGATCGCGTTCACGTAGTCCGTGTAGCGATCCGCAGGTAACGCGAGCTCCTCACAGAATCGACTCCCGAGGCACTCCGCGCTCGAATAACAGACTTCGTAGGTGAGGGCGTCCGGGTGAACCTCGAAGATTTCCTCGTAGTCGCCGACGAAAACACAACCACCAAGGCTCGTCGAAACGACCGCCACCGATAACCAAGCAAGACGTATGTTAGTGAAAAACCCCATAGCGAAAGTCCTCTCTTCTCAGGTAGACGTTCGCTGTTCGCGCCCCATTCAAACGGGGCGCGCGACCTGCAATAGGCGATTTTTCTGCCTAAATGCTGACGTGAACCTCGTGGCCTTCGTAGGCCGCGATGCCCTCATCGGCCTTGTGACCGAGTTCCCGCGCCAACATGAGCAACGCGCGCGCCATGGCGAGCTCGTCGCCGATGAGCGGCAGGTCTGGGTCATCCGGACTGCGTTGGGCCTTGCCGGTGGCGGCGAGCTTGTCGCCGTCGATCTCGAGGCGAGCTGTCGCGTTGGTCGTTGGACCCTCCTCGATGACTTCCAGGGTCACGGTGAACGCCTTTGCTGTGGTCATGAGACACCTCCTCGAGCGGGCAATGAGCATAAGCAATTCGAACGTTTAGGTCTATGGTGACCCGTCCGGCCCCCCCCTGCTAACCACCAAAAAAAGGGGACAGTCCCCTTTTAGTTGGTGGTGGCGTGGCGGGCGGCTCGGCGGCCGGAGTAGACGCAGTCGGCGATCGAGAGGCCGCTGACGTATTGGCGGGAGCAGATGCCGACGGCGTTTCGGCCGGCGGCGTAGAGTCCTGCGATGGGGCTGCCGCTTTCGTTCAGCACTTGGCCCGTCCTTTCGTTCACCGCGAGGCCTCCTAGCGTCATGACTGCACACAGGTGACGCTTCGAGCCGAGGGAGCAGTCGATGGCGTAGTACGGTCCGTCCGGGAGAGGGCGCATGCTGTCGCTCGCCTTCTCGAAGCGGTCGGTGCGCTTGCCCTTCGCAGCTGCGTTGTACTCGTCCAGCGTCTCTTGCAGAGTCGCGCGCGGCACATTCAGCATCTCGGCGAGCGCGGTGACGTCCTTGGCCTTCTTGCAGTTGAAGTAGAGGTTCATCAAAGCGACGCCACGTTGGAACCATTGCAGTTTGCCGGCCTTGGACTGTTCGTGCGCAAGCTTCTTGAGGTGCTGGTCGATGATCAGGGTCGCGACACCGTGGTTCTTTTCGACCATCGCCTCGCCGATCTTTGCGCCATACCAGAACTCGTTGGCGAACCGTTCCCCCTTGTCGTTGATCAACACGCCCTCCGCGAACGCGTTGGGCGGGTAGAGGAACCGCCACGCGGATGCCCGGTCCATGTGATTGAGCGTGCCGCCGACGCTCTGCCCGAGTCGAATCCCCATGCCGTCGTCACCCGCCGTGCCGAGCGGCAAACCGGGCATGAACTCGGGCACGTGTTCGGCGACCATCTCTCGGTTGAAGATGAACCCGCCCGCGGACAAGACGACGCCGTGCTTGGATCGAATGCGCCGAGGAGCCGAGTGCTTGTTCTCGATCTTGTCGCACTGCTCTCGTAGCCACCCCGCAACGCCGGTGACGAGCTTGCCGACCATCACCTCTAGGCGGTGCAACCGCTGGTGAAGCACTCTCCAGAAGCGCGATGGAAGATGCTGATACTCGAGTCCGACGACGCGCCCAGCCTCGTCGACGATCAGTCGACTCACGCGGGACTGAAGCTGCATGCGCACGCCCTCCCGGATGGCGGTCCGCCGCAGCGGCTCGACGATGTTGAAACCGGGAAACGCCCCCCCGTCGGGCCGATGTCCCCTCTGCGCAGGCCTTGCGTGGTCGCTATAAGGAGGGAAGGTCTCGTTCCCCGAGTAGTAGAGGTGATACTCGTTCGTCGGATACGACGTCTTGACCGGACACAAGGTGGGCAAGAACGGAACGCCCCGGTCGGTCATCCATCTTACGGTGGCTGCGCTCGTCTCGCAGAAGTCCCGGAGCGTCTCTTCCGATACCGCGTCCTGCACCTCCATCGATAGATAGCGGTACATGTTCTCCACGGTGTCTTCGACTCCGGCTTCCTTCTGGATGTGCGTGCCGCCACCGGCGTAGAACACGCCTCCGCTGATCGCCGTTGCGCCGCCCCCTTCGAAGCGATCCAACACGACGACCGCCGCCCCGCGCTCCCGTGCTTCGAGC
>CAXMRN010000052.1:0-8950 GCA_964195565.1 uncultured Polyangiaceae bacterium
GCGCCAATCATGTTGGCCACCACCAGACCCACTCCGGAGCCCAGGTCCAAGAACCCCTCTCCCGGAGGGGGCGCGTATGAGTCCACTCTTTGCTCCGCCACCTTGCCCCGCGGTGTCGGATCCTACCGGTTGTGTCGAGGAACGCGAAATAGGGGCGGCGGCGTCTCCTACCGCGGTGCCGTCAGCCGAGGGTGTCGACCCAATCGCGCTCGAGTTGGTACCAGTTCGCCCGGGCGCCCAGCTTCGCGAGCACGGACATCAGGCCAAAGCGGATGCGAAATAGGAAGAGGAACTCGCCCGGAAGCCGGAGCTTCATCAGCTCACGCTTGCTCTCGAACACCTGACGCATCCCCATGGCCTCACCGAGGTCCACCGGTTGGACGGCATCACGTAGCATCGGGCCGTAGAAGGCACGGACTAGATCGCGAGCCGTGTCGAAGTCGTAGGCCGGCCCCTCGCGTACCATGCCGAGATCGAGGAACGCCTGGTGCAACAGGTCGTGTTCATCGCGGTGCACCGCGCGTGTGAGTTGCGCGAGCTTGTGGACGAAAGCAGGCTCGAACTCCCGGGTGCAGCCGTAGTCGAGCATTCCTATGCGGCCATCCGCCAGGAAAAGGTAGTTACCCGGGTGCGGGTCGCAGTTGTAGAGCGCGTGCTCGAAGAGTGAGCCCACGTAGAAACCGAACAACGCCTCACCGATGCGATCCCGCGTCCTCTGTGACGGGTTTGTCGCAAGGAACGCGTCAAACCGCGAGCCGGCGAGCCAGCTCGAGGTCAGAACCCGTCGCGTGCTATAGGCACTGTGGACCGACGGGACCGCGATGACGGGGTGACCGTCGTAGATCGTCGCGAACCGGCTCTGAGCGGCTGCCTCGTGGATGTAGTCGCACTCTTCGAGGAAACGAGCTCGCGCTTCGGCGATGAAGTCGTCTATCTTGGCGCCGGGGTAGACGAGGGCGGAGACCATGGTGCCGATGGCGGCCGGTTTGAAATCGCTTTCGATGGCGCTCTCCACCCCCGGGTACTGCACCTTCACGGCCACCCGCGTACCGTCTCGGAGCCGAGCTCGATGAACCTGTCCGATGGAGGCGGCCGCGATGGGCATGGATTCGAAGTTGGCGAGCAGCTCGTCAGCTCGTCCGCCCAGCTCTTGGCGCAGGATGTCGTGCACTTGTTCGATGGGCATGGGCTGTGCGTGCGTCTGGAGCACCGAGAGTGCGTCGCGCAGCTCGTCGGGAAGCGCGACGTCGATGTAGCTCATGATCTGCCCCACCTTCATCGTGATGCCTTTGAGCTGACCAATCGAGCCGACGATCTTGGCGATCGTCTCGACGTCGACCTCCCGATCGCTCCCGCGCCGCGCTGCCAGCATCGCACGACCAATGCGCAACCCGGTCGCGCCGGTGCGCCCGAAACGCCCGAACGCCGTGGTCGGGAGTGTGCGGCGGTCGGCCAGCAGACGCCCTCTCAGTTCGTGCCGCAGGCTTTCCTTCTTATCGGTCAAGGTGGCGGGCTTACGTATCTTCGAGGCGATAGATCTCCTGGATCCGCTCCAGGATTTCTTCGAACGGGACCTCGAGGTCGCGCAGGAGCCCGTTGGCGACGTCGTACACCCATCCGTGTACGACCGGGTGACCTGTGTGGGCGTATTTCTTCAGGACGACGGCCGTCTTGATCACGTTCACGCACTGCTCCCGAACGTTCAGCTCGACGAGCCGCCGGTAGCGCGCGTCCGTGTCTTCGATGGCTTCGAGCTCTTCCTGATGCAGCCGGTAGACATCTCGAATTTCGCGCAGCCACCCATTCAGTAAACCGAGATCCGCGGGTTGCATGGCCGCCGCCACGCCACCGCATCCGTAGTGCCCGCATACGATGACGTGCTTCACGTCCAGATGTCCAACGGCGTATTCGATAACCGACTGCGCGTTGATGTCGGTGCCGACGACGAGGTTCGCCACGTTGCGGTGAACGAAAACGTCGCCGGGATCGAGCCCCATGATCTCGTTGGCGGGGACCCGGCTGTCGGCGCACCCGATGAACAAGAAGTCCGGGTCCTGATGTGTCGCGAGCCGGCTGAAGAAATCTGGATCTCGTTCGGTGTTTCGCGCGACCCACTGGCGGTTGTTTTCAAAGACTTCGTCGTACCTGGTCATGGTCCCTCTTACATTTGTGCGTGTTGTTGCGGTTCGATCGGCCCAGGGATCGACGAAGGGTCCTCGTCGAGCATCTCGCGCAGGTCGATCTCGATCCCTCGGGAAATGGTCGTGATTGGAACGTCGTTGGGCGTCCCTTCGAATGGATTCTCGGTGACTCGGCCAATTCGCTCCATCGTGTGGAACACCCACATGACCAGGACGCTGAACGGCACGCTCAGCCATACGAAATTGGGACCGATGAACGGGTAGCGCTCTGCGACCGCGGCCCCGATCTTGTCGAACTCGAACATCACGCCGAAGGGGAGGAGGAGCACGAAGATCCACAGGAAGATCAAGTTGAGGGTCGCGTACTGGCGTGGGTAGGGGAAGTTCTTGATTCGTTCTGACTTCCCTTGGAGTGCGTACAGCTCGGTCAGGATGTTCTGCATCTCCATGTGCCTGAAATCTTCGATGAGGCCGCGGGTTCGGAGCTTCCGGAGTTGCTTCGACTGAAGAGAGATGAGGTGGGTGGCCTCGTTAGACTTCGAGAGAGTGTAAGCGAGCTCTTCATCAGAGAGATAGGGCGTCAGCTCTTCCTCGAGAGAGTATTGGTGCTCTCTCACGGGGACCGCATCGCGCCACTCCCTATTCGATGGGTGCTCCACGAAGTGCTCCCAAGGCTTCTCCCGCCTCATCGCGTGTCTAAGCGCGGTCAACCAAGCGACGTGCCGGAAGATCACCTCGTTGCGGATGGCCGCCAGCTCGTCGGTGCCCGCGCTCTGGTCCGTGAAGTCGTTGGTGATGAAGTCGTTGACGGCGATGCCCCAGGCCCGTGACGAATTGACAATCCCGCCCCAGATCTTTCTCGCCTCCCACATTCGGTCGTAGGTGGCGTTGTTCTGGAAGCTGATGATGAAGGCGACCGCCGTACCCACAACGGCGATCGGCAGCCAAGGTAGATGCAGCCATTTTTGGTCGAAGGCCTGGTAGATGACGACAGGGATCAGCGCGATGACGAAGAGCCGGAACGTGTCCTGCCTCGTCCACCACGCCATATCCTTAACCGAGTAGTTCTTCTTGGTGTACATCGCGGAACCCGTCTATTACCACAGTCCCTGGTGGATTGGCCGGGCAACACCTGAGAGGGCCCGATGGGCGAGGTCGACGAGCATAGCAGGGGAAGTCGTGACGAGCGGGTCGTCGTCATTGGAGGCGCAGCCGGCGCCTGGGGGGACACGTCGTTCGCGGCGCCACAGCTGCTCGACTCCGGGCGATGCGACTACATTTTCTTTGAAGCGCTCGCCGAGATCACGATGGGGATTCTCACGCGGGCCCGTCAGAAGGACCCCGCCCTTGGCTATGCGACCGATGTGATCCAGATGATCGGCCGCGACCTGTCGCGCTTCGTCGAGCAGGGGGTGCGGGTGCTGACGAATGCCGGCGGTGTGAACCCAAAAGCGGCCGCCGAGGTTCTTCGCGACCTGGCAGAGCAGGCGGGCGTGTCGATACGCATCGCGTGGATCGAGGGTGACGACCTGATGGGACGTCTCGCCGAGCTTGGTGAGCTGGGGTTGCGGGAGATGGGTGACGGTTCCTCCCTGGCGGACGATCCCTTGAGCTTCAACGCCTACCTTGGTGCCCGCCCGATCGCTGCGGCGCTCGATGTCGGCGCAGACGTGGTGATCACGGGACGGTGCGTGGACTCCGCCTTGGCGCTCGGGCCGCTCATTCACGAGTTTGGATGGGGCCCCGGAGAACTCGACGCGTTGTCGCAGGGAAGCCTCGTCGGTCATCTGCTCGAATGCGGACCGCAGTCGACCGGGGGAGTGCTGACCGACTGGGAGGACGCAACGGACTGGGCCTCCCTCGGCTATCCGATGGCAGAGTGTCGCGCAGACGGGTCGTTCGTCGTCACCAAACCGGAGGGTACCGGAGGCTTGGTCGATGTTCGAACGGTCTCGGAGCAGCTGCTCTACGAGATCGGGGATCCTTCTGCCTACCTGTTGCCCGATGTGACGTGCGACTGGCGGGGCGTAGAGCTCGCGCAGCTGGGACCCGACCGCGTGGGCGTGACGGGCGCCCTCGGGAGGGCCGCCCCCCGGACTTTCAAGGCGTGTTCCCAAGTCGTGGATGGGTACAAGGTGACGGGCATGCTTCTGATTGCCGGTCGCGACGCGGTGAAGAAGGCGGAGCATTTTGGTGAGGCTTTCGTTCAGCGCGCCGAGCGTTTGCTCGAGCGGGAAGGCCTCGGGCCGCTGCGCGACGTCGACATCGAGCTTCTCGGGGCGGAGAGCACGTACGGCCCTCACGCGCGAGCGGCCGACACGCGGGAGGTGGTGGTCAAGGTCGCCCTGCACCACGACTCGCGCACCGCACTGGCTGCGGTCGTCCGCGAGCTGGGCTCGTTTGGCCTCGTCGTGCCGGGCCTCACTGCGGGCGGGCGCGGACTACCCAAACCCACGCCGGTCGTCCGGCTTCGAAGTTACCTCGTGCCCCGCGGTCGCTTTCAACCGGAGATCTACCTCGACGCTCAACCGGTTCGATATGAGGAGCCGATCCCGGCGCCGGGATCGGCGAGCGCGCCACGAAAGCCGATCGCGGCCGAGTCCTTTGCGGTCCATGATCCTGTCGAGGTTCCCCTCATCGCGATTGCGCACGCTCGGAGCGGCGACAAAGGCGCAGACGCCAACATCGGCGTCCGCGCACGCCACCCGGACTTCCTCCCGCTGCTGCGCGACCAACTCTCCGCCAAGGTAGTGGCCGAGTGGATGAGCCACCTGATCGGTAGCGGCACTTTCACGCAAGTGCACAGCGTGGTCCCCACTTTCACGCAAGTGCACAACGTGGTCCCCGTCGAGCGCTACGACCTACCGGGCATCGACGCCCTCAATTTCGTCCTCCGCGACGCCCTAGGCGGAGGCGGCATCGCCTCCCTACGCTTCGACGCCCAAGGCAAAGGCTACGCCCAACAACTACTAGACCTCCCCCTAAAAATCCCCACCACCTGGCAGACCCACCCCGCCATAAAAAGGGGACAGTCCCTTTTTTGAAACGGTTAACCCTTCGAAAAAGGGGACTGTCCCCTTTTATGTGTAGTCGATTAGGGCGGCGGTTAGGAGCGCGGCTGTGGCTATGACGTCGACTTTGGCTACTCGGCGGATGTTGGTGTTGTGGGTGGGGATGATGACGGCGAGGAGGAGGTAGCCGAGCATGGCGGTGAAGCCTGCGGCGTAGCCGGCGGGGCGGAGGGTGGTGTCGAATGCCGAGACGATCATGAGGGTGCCGATGACTCCGAAGAGGATTCCGCGGTGGCGCATGAGGATTTCGTAGTTGCCGTCCTCGACCTTGATGTCGTAGAGGGCCTCGATTCGGTTCTTCGAAAGCGCGCCGACCGCCGGGAGAAAATTGATGAGGCCCGCGAAACAGATGAGGATCGTCGACAGGGTCTGCATTGCCGCGAGTCTACACGCAGATTCCGACCTTAATAAAGAGGCGTCGCGGCAGACCCCTTGACCTGTGGCTCCAGGAAACCAGAAGTAGCTCTAGGCATGGCGGAGACATCCAAGAGCATTCGGATCGACATCGTGTCAGACGTGGTCTGTCCCTGGTGCGTCATCGGCTTCAAGCAGTTGGGCCAAGCCCTGGAGCAGTTGGGCGACGAGGTCGACGCCGATCTTCACTGGCACCCGTTCGAGCTCAACCCCCAGATGCCTCCCGAAGGCCAGGATCTGCGCGAGCATCTGGCTGAGAAGTACGGGACAACCGCTGCACAGAGCCACGCCGCTCGCGAACGTCTGACGGGGATCGCCAAATCCCTCGGTGTCGAGTTTCGCTTCTATGACGGCATGCGTGTACGCAACACGTTCAGGGCGCACCAGCTCCTCCACTGGGCTGGTGAGCAAGGGAGGCAGACCGACCTCGAGCTGGCGCTCTTCGACAGCTACTTCTCCCGAGAAGAGGACGTCGACGACCTGGATGTGATGGTCGCGGCCGCAGGACGCGCGGGCCTCGACGAAGAACTAGCCAGAGCCGTGGTGGCCGATGGCCGCTACGCCGACGCCGTGCGGGAGGAGCAGCAGTTCTGGCTGGGCAAGGGGATCAACGCTGTCCCGTCGTTCATCCTCGACGGGCGGTATCTGATCCCCGGCGCCCAAGATCCGGAAGTCTTCGTAGCCGCGCTGAGACGGCTCGTGAGTGAGAAAGCCGCCTAGCGCTCCGACGGTCGACAAGCAGCGGCCCGAGTTGAGGTATGCTCCGCAGTTCCGATGACCCTTCACGAGCAACTGACCCGCGAGATTCGAACCGGCCCGTCCGGCGCAGGTGTGGGCGCTTTCTTCGACTTGGATCAGACTCTGTTCGCTGGCTTTTCGGCCACCGCGTTTACCCGCGACCAGTTCGCCTCGGGTCGGCTGTCACCTAGGGATCTCCGCGACTCGGTCCGCGCTACGCTCGCTTTCGCTTTCGGCCGGACCGGCTTCTCCACGTTCGTGTCAGCCACGTCGGCGGTCTATCGCGGCATGGCCGAAAGCGTCATCGAGGAAGCGGGGCAGCAGACGTTCGAGAAGCATCTCGCGACGCAGATCTATCCGGAGTCGCGCGCACTGGTGAAGGCCCATCAGGAGATGGGCCACACGGTGGCCATCATCACCTCTGCAACGCGCTACCAAGCGGAGCCGGTCGCTCGGGAGCTCGGTATCGAGCACCTCCTATACACCGAGCTTGGCGTCGAGGACGGGATCCTCACTGGCAAGGTCGTGCGCCCCACCTGCTACGGGGAAGGAAAGGCCGTCGCCGGTCGAAGCCTAGCCTCCCAATACGACCTCGATCTCGACGAGAGCTACTTCTACTCCGATAGCCAGGAAGACCTGCCGCTTTTCGACATCGTCGGGCGTCCTCGCCCCCTCAACCCGAACCGCAAGCTTGCGCAGATCGCCAAGGAGAGACAGTGGCCGGTTCGGCGGTTCACCAGTCGTGGAACCCCGACGTTTGGCGACGTCGTTCGCACCGGGCTGCTCTACGGGAGCCTCGCGCCTTCCGTGGGCTTCGGCGTCGCGGCCGGCGTGCTCAACCGTTCGAGGCGTGAAGCATTCAACGTCATGGGATCCGTCTGGGGGGATCTCGCTACGTCGGCCGCGGGAATCGATCTTCGCGTCGAAGGCCAAGAGCACCTTTGGTCTCGCCGCCCCGCGGTGTTCATCTTCAACCACCAAAGTGGCCTCGAGCTCGTGCTGCTGCTCAAGCTGCTCCGCCGAGACTTCACGGGTATCGCCAAGCAGGAGCTTCGGCACAATCCCATCTTCGGCCCCCTCTTCCGGGCAGGTGGAGTCGTGTTCGTCGATCGATCTGACACCGCCAAGGCAATCGAGGCGCTTGGGCCTGCGGTGGAGGCCCTCCGGCACGGCCGCTCCTTGATCATGGCACCCGAAGGGACCCGTTCGACGACCGCACACGTAGGCCGCTTCAAAAAGGGTGCGTTCCGACTGGCGATGGATGCGGACGTCCCCATCGTCCCGGTCGTGTTTCGCAATGTCCTCGACGCCCTTCCCAAGGGAGCCCTCGTAGTGCGACCGGCGGTCATCGAGGCCGTCGTCCTACCGCCAATCGACACGTCATCTTGGACGCTAGACACGCTCGATGAAGAGATCGCGAAAGTCCGCGCCGACTACATTGGCGTCCTCGAGGTGTGACCTTGGCGACGTTGTGCGCGGGGCTCGCGATCGCATCGTCAATACGATAGGCTCGCCCCCTCATGCTCGAAGACAGCCACTACTACTTCAACAAGGCGGCCGACGTCTTGGGCCTCGGTGACCACATTCGCGAGATCCTCATCACGCCGCGGAGGGTGGTCAAGGTCGAAATCGTCACCGAGGACGACGCCGGAGAGCTCATCCACTACCGGGGCTTTCGCACCCAGCACAACAACTCGCGCGGTCCGTATAAAGGTGGGCTCCGTTACCACCCGACCATGAACGAGGACCACGCGTCCGCGCTCGCCAACCTGATGACTTGGAAGACCGCGATCGCCGGCGTTCCTTTCGGCGGCGCCAAAGGTGGGATCGACTGCGATCCACACAGTCTGACCAAGACGGAGCTCAACCGGATCACCCGCACCTTCGTCGAACGCACGAAGGAGATCATTGGGCCGACCCTCGACATCCCCGCCCCCGACGTCAACACCAATGCTGAGGTCATGGGTTGGATCATGGACGAGTATTCGCGCGACTACGGTTTCTCCCCGGGCGTAGTCACCGGGAAGCCAGTGGACCTCTTTGGCTCGCTCGGCCGGAACGAAGCGACCGGCCGCGGCGTGATGTATGCCGCACGGGAGGCCCTGAAAGATCAGGGCAAGAGCTTGGCCGACGTCACCGTGGCCATTCAGGGCTTTGGAAACGTCGGAAGTCATGCGGCGCGTTTGATCGCGGGACAGGGCGGCAAGATCGTTGCCGTGGCCGACCACTTGGGCGCCGTCGAAAACAAGGACGGGCTCGACGTGCCGGCGCTGATGAACTGGACGGCGGAGCACGGCACCGTGAACGGCTTTTCGGGCGGGGCGCCGTTCAATGGACCCGACGTCATCACCTGGCCTGCAGACCTTCTGATCCCCGCCGCGCTCGAGAACGCGATTACCGAGGACAACGCGACGGACGTGCGAGCCACCCTAATCGTCGAGGGCGCCAACGGGCCGACGACGCCCAAAGCCGACGAGATCCTTCTCGATCGCGGCATCGTCACTGTGCCGGACATCTTGGCCAACGCAGGCGGTGTGACGGTCAGCTACTTCGAGTGGGCACAGAACATCCAGGCGTTTCGCTGGG
>CAXMRN010000053.1:0-7075 GCA_964195565.1 uncultured Polyangiaceae bacterium
TCGAAGGCCCGGCCGCCCCTGCGCCTCCGCCTGCATCGCTACGCGGCGTACTACCTCGCGATTTTCATTTTCGGGCATATCGCGGCGACTCGCCTGCCCGCTCTGCTCGCCGACGCGCCACCCTTCTTCGGCGGCGTGTCGTTCTCCATGCACTTCGCGCCGTGGTGGTTCTATCCGTACTACGGACTCCTCGGCATCGCGGGCCTCTACCACGCGTTCTACGGGATTCCCGTCGCGCTCGGGGTCATGGGCGTGCGCGCACCCCAGTTCATTCGTAGGGGTGTAGGGTTCTGGGTTCCGGTCGCGGTTGGCACCGGCGTGATCGTCACCGCCCTCCTCGCGTTCGGCGGCTTCCTGTACGAGATCGACGACCCCTTCGACAACGACTTTGCGCGCGCCTACGAGGCGGCCACCGCGTACTTCACCGGCGACGAGTCGTAGCGATGGCGCGCCCGAAAGATGCCGACCCCGAACGCACCCGGGCCAACATCCTAGACGCAGCCGAAGAGGAGTTCGCCGACCACGGTTTTCACGGCACACGCATGGTCGCCATCGCCAAGCGAGCGGGAGTGACGCACGGCCTGCTCCACTACTACTTCGACTCCAAAGACCGCCTCTACGAGGAAGTCGTCGCGCGTCTATTCGGGCGCCATCAGCAACTATTCGAGCGGCTCATCTCGGAGGGGAATCGCCTCACCGCGCGCGACCTCGTGCTCGAGAGCTTCGATCTCTTCTGGGCGCACCCGAACCAAGTGCGGATCATGCTCTGGGAGATGGCGTCCGGGGACGATCGCGTCGAACGCTCGATGAAGACCTTCTACCACACGATGTCCGGGGCGCTCACGGGTCTCACCGCAGACGCCCCGAGCCCCCCTGAGCAAGGTCGGGACCCGCGCGATGTATACGTGTCGATACTCGGCGCCCTGGTCGTGTACTTCTTCCGTGATCCGACGATCAAGCAGCTCTTTGGCGCAAACCGCTTCACCGACGAAGACCGAAAGCGCCGGCGAGCGCACATCGGCGCCCTACTCGACTTGCTCCTCTGAGCGAAAGTCCGGTGGATCCAGTCGGGCGGGCACAGTAGAGTCAGCCCGCTCATGGCGGCCGAATTCGTTCACCTGCACGTTCACAGCGAATTTTCGATGTTGGACGGTGCCATCCGGATTCCGCAGCTCGTCGAGCACGTCGGCAAGATGGGGATGCCGGCCGTCGCGCTGACCGACAACGGCAACATGTTTGGGGCCGTGCAGCTGGTTCGGGCCTGCCAAGGAACCGACGTGAAGCCGATCCTCGGGTGTGAAGTCAGCTTCACCTCGGGCGACCGCCGCGACCCGCAGAACCACGAGCTCCATCATCTGTTGCTGCTCGCCAGCTCGCAGGAAGGCTATCAGAACCTGGTGCGCCTGGTGAGCGCGGGCTGGGTCGACGGGATGGCGGTCTACGATCAACCGCGTATCGACTTCGAAGTGCTGCAGAGGCACAACAAGGGCATCGTCGGCACGAGTGCGTGCATGGGTGGCTACGTCGCGCAGGAGATCCTCAACAAGGGGCCCGAGGTGGGACGCGAGGCCATCGTGAAGCTCCGCGACTCCTTCGACCCTGGGCACTTCTTCGTCGAGCTGCAGGACCATGGTTTCCCGGAGAACCGACCGCTCAACGAGGTGTTGGGTCGGCTCGCCAAGGAGCTCGAGCTTCCGATGGTCGGCACCAACGACTGCCACTACCTGGAGCGCCAATCCTCGCATTCGCAACTCGTGCTTCAGTGCATTGGCGCTGGGCGCAGCGTGCGCGAGATGGAGGCGGTGCATCACCATTCTTCGGAGCTCTATCTGAAGACGCCCGAACAGATGCTCAATCTCTTCGCGCACATCCCCGACGCCGCCAAGAACACGCTGTTGATCGCAGAGATGTGTGCGGGCCAGGCCACTCCCCTCGCGGACCCGAAGCTTCCGCGGTTCGCGGTGCCCGGTGGCGCCACTGAAGAAGACTACCTGCGGGCGCTATCGGTCGCGGGTCTCGGTCGTCGGATGGTCGAAATGAAGGGCCGTGGCGAATCGTTCGAGGACGGCGCGTACCACAGCCGGCTCGAGCTCGAGCTCGACGTCATCTTGAAGATGGGCTTCGCGGGGTACTTCCTCATCGTTCAGGACTTCATCAACTGGGCGAAGGACAACGGCGTCCCAGTGGGGCCCGGGCGCGGTTCGGGTGCGGGCTCGTTGGTGGCGTGGGCACTTCGCATCACCGACCTCGACCCGATCACGCACGGGCTCCTGTTCGAGCGGTTCCTGAACCCCGAACGCGTGTCGATGCCGGACTTCGACATCGACTTCTGCATGGATCAACGCGACCGCGTCATTCAGTACGTCCGCGACAAGTACGGGCAAGCGAGCGTCGGACAGATCGCGACTTTCCATCAGCTCAAGAGCCGGAGCGTCGTACGGGATGTCGGGCGTGTCATGGGGATGACCCCGAGTGAAGCGGGGTTGATCGCGACGATGATTCCGGAGCCGGTCGGGGGGAGGAGCGTCCCGATCGGCGACGCGCTCGAGCAAGAGGCGCGACTCAAGACCGCGTACGAGCAGGACGCCCAAGCTCATGAGCTGCTCGACACCGCGCAAGAACTCGAGAACCTGACGCGCCACGCGGGCATGCACGCAGCTGGTGTTGTCATCAGTGAGGGCCCGATTTGGGACCATGTGCCGGTGTTCTGTCCCGAGCCGGGTGTCTACGTCACCCAGTATCACAAGGATGACGTGGAGGCGGCCGGCCTGGTGAAGTTCGATTTTCTCGGGCTACGTACTCTCACGGTCATCGACATCGCGACGAAGTTGATCGACCGCCGTCCAGATCGCCAGGAGCAACCGTTCCGAATCGACCAGATCCCCATGGACGATCCGGCAACCTATGCGCTGCTCCAGTCGGGGGAGACCACCAACGTGTTTCAGCTCGAGTCGAGTGGCATGCAGAACCTGTTCAAGCAGCTTCGGCCCGACCGCTTCGACGACATCGTGGCCGCCGTCGCGCTCTATCGCCCTGGTCCGATGGGCGCACAGATGGACAAGGACTTCGTTCACCGCAAGCACGGTCGCCAGCAGGTCGAGTACCCGCACCCTTCCCTCGAAGGCATTCTGCGAGAGACGCGTGGCGTCATCGTCTACCAGGAACAGGTCATGCAGATCGCGCAGGAGATGGCGGGGTACTCACTTGGCGGCGCAGATCTGTTGCGGCGCGCCATGGGCAAAAAGAAGGCCTCCGAGATGGACAAGCAGAAGACCGTCTTCATCGACGGCGCGACCGGGCGGGGACACACCCAAGAGAAGGCGGAGGAAGTCTTCGACTTGATGGCGTACTTCGCGGGATACGGCTTCAACAAGAGCCACTCCGCGGCGTATGCGCTGATCACGTATCAGACCGCGCATCTCAAGACGCACTTTCCCGTGGAGTTCACCTGCGCAACGCTGACCGCCGACAAAGAGAAGATCGACAAAGTCGTGCGAACGGTCGCCGAGGCGCGTTCGATGGGCATCACGGTCTTGCCGCCCGACGTGAACGAATCCGAAATCGAATTCACCGTCGTCTACGCGCCGGACGACGCCGCGGACGTCGCACGCCTTCGTCACAAGCCGGTTTGCTACAACGGCGCGGTCCACGACCCAATGGGGCCCAAGATTCGGTTCGGTCTCGGCGCGATCAAAGGCGTGGGTACCGGCGCGGTCGAGGCGATTCTCGATGCCCGCCAAGAACAGCCGGAAGAGGACGGCGGCGAAGCGCAAGAGCGGCCTTTCGTCGACCTCTTTGATTTTGGCGCGCGCGTCGATTTGCGGCGGGTGAACAAGGGCGTGGTCGAAGCGCTGGTTCAATGCGGCGCGTTCGACACCGTGCACGACGCCATCCACGTGCATCGCTCGCAATCGTTCGTCGCAATCGAACAGGCCATCGAGCGCGGCAAACGCATTCATGCGGAGCGCTCGAGCGGCCAAGAGAGCCTCTTCGGGTTGATGGGTGGCGAAGAGGAAGGGCAGGCGTACGAGCACCCCGGTGGAAGCTTCCCCGTGCTCGAGCCCTGGGATTCACGCGACCAACTCTCGCGAGAGAAAGGGACGCTCGGGTTCTACGTCTCCGGTCACCCGCTCGACCGCTACCGAGGGGAGCTCCTTCGGTTCACCGACGCGACGACCGAAAGCCTGGCGCAGCTCGGCAACCACCGGCAGGTCACCGTCGGAGGCACGGTCGAGGGATACCGCGAGCGCCGCACCAAGATGGGTCACACCATGGCGTTCTTCCACATCGAGGACTCGCTCGGCCGCGTCGAAGTGATCGTCCGCCCCAAGCCGCTCGAGAAAGAGGGCAACCGCGAGGCCCTCCAGTCGGGCGAGCCCATTCTTCTCACCGGTCGCGTCAAACACGAGCAGGACCGCAACGACGACAGCGCGGCACCCGAAGCCAAAATCCTCCTCGAAGAAGCGACGTTGCTGAGCCAAGCGCTCCAAGAACGCACCACCGCCATCACCGTCCGCCTCGCCGTCGAAACGATCGACCGCACGAAGCTCGACTCCCTCCGCTCGATGCTCGAACAATACCCGGGCCCCTGCCCCGTCACCCTCGAACTCAACTCCCCCGGCGACTGGCGCGTCAACCTTGCCGAAACCGGCCTCTTCGTAGACCCAAGCGACGCCCTCCTAACCGGCCTAGAACGCCTATTCGGCACCAAAGTCTGCGAGCTCCATTGAACAAAAAGGCGAACGAGACCAGTGTCCCAGAGGCCAGAACCAAAGTCCGTCGACGAACTCATGACTCGCGCGCGGGACGTTGCTGGGCTGACGCTCGGCGAACTGGGTGCTCGCGTCGCCGTCGATCTGCCTGAAGAGTCGGCGCGCGGCAAAGGCGTCGCGGGACAGATTCTCGAGAAGGTGCTGGGTGCGTCGGCGGGTTCGCGAGCCGAGCCTGACTTCGTGAACCTCGGGATCGAGCTCAAGACCATCCCGTTGGACGCGACCGGCAAGCCCAAGGAGTCGACTTTCGTCTGCTCGATTTCGCTTTCCTCCATGGCCGATACCGACTGGGAGGGCAGCACGGTTCTCAAAAAGCTATCCAAGGTGCTGTTCGTTCCGGTGGAGGCCGCGTCGGAGACGCCTCTGTGCGATCGTCGGGTCGGGCGCGCGTACCTGTGGACGCCGAACGCGGACGAGCAGCGGCTAATGCGAGCCGATTGGGAACGACTGGCGGAGATGATTGCGGCGGGCGATGTCGAGCAGATCACCGGCCACCTCGGTGAAGTGCTGCAAGTGCGCCCCAAGGCCCCACATGGGCGAAGCCGTCGCCGCGCGCCCGACGAAGAAGGCGCCGTACAGTGGACGATGCCGCGGGGCTTCTACTTGCGGCCCCGCTTCACCGGTGCAGTGCTGGCACGGCTGCGCGCGGCTGAGTGAGAGGACTCGGGCGTCGAGCGGGAGCGCGAAGCCCCGAAGCGGGCAGACCGCTGCCGAACAGAATTAACCCTTTGAAAAAAGGGACTGTCCCCTTTTTAGAAGGGGGGTGGGGGTGGGGGTTGGCTGGAGCGGGTGCGGGCTACTTCGGTGGGGAGGTCGTAGACTCGGAAGACGTCGTTCCAGATGGTTGCGCCGGGTTGGATGGCGCGTCTGCCCATGTAAGGAGAGGCCGCGCTTAGAGTTCTGGCGACGAAGGGTCGGAATGGGAACAAAGCGATCCGCTGCACCCGATGACGCTTTCGGAGTTCTTCCATGAACGCGCCCCTCGATGTCCGTTGGAAGCGGAGCTGCTCCTCGCTGCTCGTCACGTCCATCCAGCACTCGTAGAACCAGCCGTCTTTGACCAACGGGTCGGTGGCGGGACGGAACGCTTTGTCCGGGGGCATCGACATACCGAGGGCAGCGAAGACTTCACTTCGCATCTGGCGCGCCGTCACCCTCCAGGAGTCGTCGCCGCCCACGAGGAAAAGGTGCCCGTCCGGCTGTTGAACCGCTGCTGAAGCAATCGCGCGCGCGGCATCTCGTACGTCGACACCGTGCTCCGGCTGGTCGAGAGACACCATGAACACAAAAGGCCGGTAGCTTGGGTGCTCGGGGATGAGGTTGTCGCTGTCCATCACGGCGCCAAGCCGGAGAGAGCACTGCCGCAACCCCGAGTACCGCAACCAGCTCTCCGCCGTCAGCTTCTGTAGGCCGTAGTTGTCGTCGGGCACGCAGGGGTCGGTCGCGCGCCGAATCGGATCGCCGGGGGCACAGGGCCCAAAGGCAGCACAGCTCGACACGAAGACGAAGAAGGCGTCGGGAGCGTGGGTCTTCGTCGCATCGATGAGGTGTTGCATGCCTCCGAGGTTCACCGCTTCGGCGAGCTCCGGTTCGGCGTACGAAATCGGCGCGACCACGGCGGCGCAATGCACGACGATATCGGGCTTCACCAAGGAGACGAGGCGGCGTACCGCGGCGGCATCGGTGAGGTCGCAGGCCTCAAACCGAATGTCGTGGGGGACTCCGTCGGACCCCAAATCCGTCGCAACGACCTCGACGCCACGCCGAGATAGCGCCCCGATGACGTACTTCCCCACCTTCCCTGCCGCGCCGGTCAGCAGTGCGGTCGTGGTCATAGCCGGTCACCCGGCGAAGTGATCGCTCGCTGCAAATGCCCCATGACCATCGTTCCGTCCCCGCGTTGCTGACGCTAGCAGGTTCACGGCGGGTGGGTAATCGGTCTCTCCCCCGGAGCGAGCCCGACGAACAGCGCTTCGCCCAATGTGCGATTGGCGCTCTTTGACAGACGCCCGAGCCAGCCGTTCCGATGCATCGCCAGTATTGCGCGCATCAGGAACGACGTCGCTTGAAGGTCGACTCTACTTCGGTGCAGACGGACGCCGGCAATCTTCCAGCCATCGTCGGTCTGCACATATCGGTCTTCATAGAAGCCCGCCCCTTCAAGGAGGTACAAAGGCGTCGACACACGGTCGGTCATCTCCCAGAGGACACGAACCTGGCCGGGCCCGTCGTCATGGAGCTCAGGATTGCGGGCTTGGTGCAAGGTCTTGGCGCCACGGAGCTGCGTGGCCAGGAGTCGCCGG
>CAXMRN010000054.1:0-13823 GCA_964195565.1 uncultured Polyangiaceae bacterium
CTCGACGAGATCGTCCAGTGGATTCACGCTCACGTGAAGCCGAGGTCGCTAGAAGCCTAAACCCGCCTTTGCTAGCGCACCATCGGAGGCAAGCCATGCCCCGGGACCACGAGGGTCTTGCGGTACGTGTCGTAGTCGAACAGGTCGCTGTGCTCGGGGCTGTGGCATTGCACGCACGTCGACTCCGGCGCGTCCCGTGAGATGCCGGCTTTCTCCGGATCCTTCGCGTGCGCGGCGCCGGGCCCGTGGCAGCTCTCGCACCCCACGTTGACCAAAGCGAGGTCCAAGTTGTGGGTGACGGTCGATCCCCCCGGTTGCTCGTAGCCGGTGACGTGGCACCCCACGCAATCGAGGTTGTATTCCTTGTTGCGCTGTTGAAGCGTGAGGTACGCAACCCCGTGCGAGTGGTTTCGCCACCAAGAGTACGCCGTACGGTGGCACCCGCTGCACGCGGCGGAGCCCACGTAGGCGATGTCGTCCGAGCCGAGAGGCGGCGGTTTGAGGTCGGCGAAAGCGGCCCGATTCGCGTCGTTCACGACCTTGTCGTGCTCGCGCATCAATTCGCCGACCTGCCGGTCTCGCGGCACCTTCTTGGAAAGCGGGATCCAGCGAACGAAGAGGGCGTTGCCGTCTGCTTGAACGCTGGGCGCGTCGAGCGCCTGACGCTCTTTGTTGAGCTCCGCCAAACGAACGCGCTGCGCTGCGAGATCGGCGGCTTCGACATCGCCCGATTTCTCCCAGGACGCAATCTTGGCCGACAGGTCTTGGGTCTGCCGCTCGAGCTGCGCGGCGAGTTCTGACCGCGACCATTCGCTGCGGTCGACGAACGGCTCGCCTTTTTTCTTTCGGTACACGTCGACTACCGTCAGACCTTGGCCTTGGCGACTCGCATGAAGCACCCACGCCTCGCCTGCTTGGTGCGGAGGCATCGGCTCATCCTCGTCGAGCCCGCCTTGAAGCACGAAGTCGACCCCATCGATGGCTCCGATCCGATTGGCGTCGCGCCGAGACCCGTCCACCAACGCAATCGTCAAATCACCTTGCGTCTGTGCGGCCCCCAACGCGGCCACGGCCGCATCGCGGTCGGCGCCAGGACGCACCCCGAGGACATTCAGACGAAGCGCGCCGGCTTCGGTCGGCAGCACCTCGGCGTCCCCCCTCATCGCCAACCACGCAAACTCCGATGCCTTTCGTAGCGACTCGATCGCCTCTGGCGGCTGGGCGCGGTCGCGGCGGCCGGGCAACACGGCGGTGACCCCCAAGCGATTGAGGATTCCCACGAGCGTCGTGGCGTTGCGCTTCGCCTGATCGACCCGCGCAGGCTCGAGCTCGGCCGTATCGAAGAACGCGTCGCCGGCAAGCAGGAGCACGATTGGGGCAGGCCCCTCACGGAGCGTCCCAATCTGAGCGGCCAGGCGATCGATGCCGCCCAGGGGGTCACTCGTGCAGCCACAGGGCTCGAGGTAGCCCTTGAGGTCCGTCACGACCGCCAGACGGAAGCTCGGCGTATCGGCACCGCTCTTCGGCTGGCTCCGCGTGCAGCTGAGGGTCAGAGTAAGGGCCAATACGGCAAGGAAGCATCGCATCCCCTGGGTTCTAGCAACCAAGCGCCTCACTGCAAAAAGCCTGGGGCGGGCGGCGGCTTGACGCCGGGGCGGCCTCTGACTAGCTTTCGGCGTCTTTTGGGTGGGCCCGAGCCCGCCGCTTACGAGGATTCCATGGTCAAGGTTCGACTGTCACGCGCTGGCGCCAAGAAGCGCCCCTACTATCACATCGTGGTCACCGATAAAGAAAAGCCTCGCGACGGGCGCTTTATCGAGCAGATCGGCACCTACGACCCGAGCCGCCCCATCACGGAGGCCACGGTCAACTACCCACGTCTCGACTATTGGGTCGGCGTCGGTGCCCAGATCAGCGATCGCGTCCGCGACGTAATCAAAGAGCACAAGAAAGCTGCGGCCGCCGCCCCGGCCACCCCGGCCGCCGCCGCCGCCCCGGCCACCCCGGCCACCCCGGCCACCCCGGCCACCCCGGCCGCCCCGGCTTCCTAAGGGAGCATCGACATGGCTGGCGACAAACTTCAGGACCTGATCGCATACATCGCGAGCTCCTTGGTCGACGACCCCGATGCGGTCGAAGTCAACGTGGTGGAAGAAGACCGCGCCGTCGTGCTGGAGCTGACCGTAGCCCCGGACGACCTCGGGAAGGTAATCGGCAAAGAAGGCCGCACGGCCCGCGCGATGCGAACCCTCCTCGCCGCGACCTCGGCCCGGCTCCGCAAGCGAGCCATCCTCGACATCCTCGAGTAGCCTCGTCCCGTGACTGAAGGCACCGAATCGGTTTCCTGGATCGAACTCGGGGTCGTCGCCCGGCCGCACGGCGTCACCGGTGAACTTCGCGTCCACCTCTTCAATTCGGAGTCGACCCTCCTGCGAGAGCTCAGCGAGGTGTTCCTCATCGGCGAAGCCGGCGAAGAGCCCGCGTTGGTCGACATCGTCGCGACACGGCAAGGGGCCAAAGCGCTGCTCATGCGCCTGGCCGGTGTCGGGTCCCTCGAAGATGCGGACGCGCTCCGCGGGTACAAGCTTTGCGTCCCGCGGGAGGCGTTGCCGGACCTCGAGGAGGGCGAGTACTACCACGCCGATCTGATCGGTCTCGAAGCGTTCGACGGAACGGAGTCGATCGGCCAAGTCGTCGAGGTGGTCGATTATCCCGCCGCCGAGTGCTTGAAGATCCAGCGCCCGGGTGGTTTCCTCGAAGTCCCGATGCTCCCCCGATGGCTCGACCGGGTCGACATCGCCCGGGGCAAGGTGCACCTCAAAGACCTCGATGACATTCCCTTGCAGAAGCGCCGCGGATGCGATTTGAGATCGTCACCCTCTTTCCGGACTTCTTTGACGTCCTGAACACCGGTCTGCTCGGCAAGGCTCAGGACGCGGGCACGATCGATGCGCAGGCGATCACCCCGCGCGATTTCACGACCGACCGGCACCGCACGGTCGACGACTCTCCGTATGGGGGAGGCAGCGGGATGGTCTTGATGCCCGGACCGATTGCGGAGACCTTGGATCACCTCGACGAGGCCCGCGGCGGCAAAGCCACCCACCGCGTACTCCTCACCCCCCAAGGCGCGCGCTTCTCCCAGGCAGCTGCACGGCGTTTCTCCGAGCTCCACTCGCTCACCCTGGTCTGCGGCCGCTACGAGGGCTTTGACGAACGCATCCGTGGCCTGGTCGATGAGGAGATTTCGCTGGGGGACTTCGTGTTGCTCGGTGGCGAAGCTGCAGCGCTCGCCGTCATCGAGGCCACCGCGCGACTGCTCCCCAATGTGCTCGGCAACGATCAATCCGCAGCAGACGAATCACACGCCGAAGGCTTACTCGAATACCCGCAGTACACACGCCCAGAAGAGTTCCGCGGCGAGAAGGTCCCCGACATCCTCCGCTCGGGCAACCACGCGGCCATCGCCCGCTGGCGCCGCAAAGAGTCGCTAAGACGCACACTCGAACGACGGCCCGAACTCCTACAGACCGCCGAGCTCTCGAGCGAAGACCGGGTGATCCTCGAAGAGATCGACGCGGAAGGGTGATGGTTGCTGTGAGGGTGGGGGTTGCTGGGTTGGGTGTTGGTGTGAGGGCGGGGGTGGGCGGGTGGTGTAATTAAAACATTTTCGCGCTATCCCCGCGCCTGTGCCCATCAGACGGCGGCGAGACGCGTCGGACGTCTAGTAGATATCGCATGAACCCCATCAACCTCGCCCTTCGCTTCTTCCTCGAGGTCATCGCCCTGGGCGTGCTGGGGTGGTGGGGCTGGTCGCAAACCGACTCTTGGTGGCGTGCCCCCCTCGCGATCGCTGTGGTCCTGCTCGCCGCGATTCTCTGGGGCACCTTCGCCGTCCCCAATGACCCGAGCCGCGGGGGCAGCGGCCTGGTCCACACTCCCGGCATCGTCAGGCTCGCGTTGGAGCTTCTGATCTTCGGCGGCGCGGCGTACGCGCTCAGAGAGCTCGGCCGACCGAGCCTGGCTGGCATTTTCGCGTTCGCCGTCGTGGCGCACTACGCATGGTCGTACGAACGAGTCGCCTGGCTCCTCAAGCAGTAGAAGCGAGACAACCGCCTCCCTGTCCAAAAGGGGTCTGACCCCTTTTGGGTGCTTGTGGTAAGGGGCGGGGGTGGGGTCTGTTTATTGTGCGTTGGTGCATCATCCTGTTGTCGATCGGCGGGGGGAAGAGGTCACTACCTCGGTGACCAACCTTGATGTGCACGACATTGCTCGGAGCGCGCGGACCTACGGGTTGCGGGGGTACTTCGTGGTGAATCCGATCGAGGCACAGCATCCTGTGGTGCAGCGGATCGTCGATCATTGGGTCTCGGGAGCCGGGACAAAGCGGTTTCCGGAGCGGGGGGAGGCCATCGCGCTGGTTCGGGTTTGCCTGTCGATCGACGATGCGATCGCCGCGATTGAGGCCGAGGAGGGCGAAACGCCCCGGTTGGTGGTCACCTCGGCGAAGTCTGGGCCTGACAGGAGCACCTATGCAGAGGAAGCCGAGCGCCTCCGGGCTGGCTCGAAGCCGACCCTCCTGCTATTCGGCACCGGTCACGGTCTGAGCGACCGTGTTTTGCAGCGTGCTGACGTGTTTCTGGAGCCGATTGTGGGGCCGACGGACTTCAATCATCTCTCGGTCCGGGCCGCGGTCGCCATCACGCTGGATCGACTTTTCGCTGTGAAATCGCAGTCTAACAGCCCGATTTGACCCCCTTTTGACCCCGTGCTAACTCCGGGCTCCGTTTCGTAAGAGGCTTAGTGATGAGTGGAACCGTTCCTGAAATAGACGCGATTGAGAAGTCGCAACTGCGTGAACGCACCCCTTTCCGGGTGGGCGACACGATCAACGTCCACTTCCGGATTCGGGAGGGCGAGAAGGAGCGTATCCAGATCTTCAAAGGCGTGGTGATCCGCAAGACTCGTGGCGGTGCTGGCGCGACCTTCACGGTCCGCAAGATCTCCGGCGGTGTCGGCGTCGAGCGTATTTTCCCGCTCCACTCGCCGCGCATTGAGAAGCTCGAAGTCGCCGCCCGCGGCCATGTTCGCCGATCGCGGCTCTACTACCTCCGTGACCTGCGAGGCAAGAAGGCACGCCTCCGCGAGCGCCAACGCCACGCCAACGACTAGGCGCGCGGGTCTTTTTGCCCGTGGGCGGCTTACGTCCTCGGCGCTCCGCTGCGAGGCACATGAGTGCCTCTCACTCCGCGCCTGCGGGCGCGCTCGCCCACGGGCAAAAATCCCTCGCGCCCCAAGTGGGTGAGGCCTGCGTTAGGGTTGGCGGATCGTTAGGGTTGATTCTCGGAAGCCGTTGGTCCCTGGCTCGTGGACCCACAAGCGTCGCTCGGCGACCTTGCCGTCCATGACGCTCACCACGATGTACGCGCAGGGCCACATCAGCTGGCCGTTGTTCGCGAAGGTCGCGGCATCCTCATCGGAAAAGTACGCTCCCGCGTCGCAGTGCGAGTGGTAGATGACCTTCACCGGGCGGCCGTCGTTCTGCCCCTGCTCGAACGTCCTGGCGGCGCGTAGCTCGTTGATCTTGAAGTAGGTGTTCGAGGTCCGCGGGAAGGTGACCGGGTCGAGCTTGTGGTACTTGTCCGCTTCGTTCTCTTCACGCTGCAGTGCATCGAGAAGCGCGGGCTCGTCCGCAGGGCCGAAGACGAAACCGCAGCTCTCGCTCGGGTAGCCCTCGAGCGCATGTTGCTCGATCACGTCCATCACCGATTTGTCGATCTCGAGGTCGCCGGAGATCCACGGCAACGATTCACCACTCATAGTGCTTCTCCCACTTCATCGGTGCGAAATAGCGGTCGCCCCGATCACAAGCGATGGCGACGACGCACGTCGCCTCTTCACGCTTCGCCACCTCCAGCGCGCCTGCGACGTTGGCGCCAGTGGAGTGTCCGACATGCAAACCCTCTTGCTCGGCCAAGCGGTCCGACATGTCCCAACCGGCATCGGTGCCGACCGGCAGAATTTCATCGGGGAGCTTCGGGTCGTAAATCTCTGGCACGAGGGAGCTCGCCATGTGCTTGAGCCCTTCGAGCCCATGGAGCGCCTCGGCCGGCTCTACCGCGATGCACTGGATCTTGCGCGAGTGCTCCCGCAAGCGCCGCGTGGTGCCCATGCAAGTTCCGCTCGTCCCGAGCCCCGCCACGAAGTGCGTGATCTCATCGCCCACCTGCTGGAGGATCTCTGCGCCCGTGCCGAGGTAGTGCGAGCGTGGGTTCGACGGGTTGGAATACTGGTCGGCGTAGAAATAGCGGTCGGGATCCTCGGCCACCATCTTGCGCACCATCACGATGGCACCGTCCGAGCCTTCCATCGGATCGCTGTAGATGATCTCGGTACCGAAGGCCTCTGTGATGTCCTTGCGAGCCTGCGACACGTTCACCGGCATCACGAGCTGGATTCGATACCCCATCGCAGCGCCAAGAAAGCTGTACGCCACCCCGGTGTTGCCGCTAGTCGCGTCGATGAGAATCTTGTCGTTCGTGAGCCGGCCATCCTCGATGGCGTCGAGCATCATCTGCCGAGCGGGGCGATCTTTGACGGAGCCGCCCGGATTGGCGTACTCGAGCTTGAGGTAGATCTTGGTCCCGGGCGCGTCCTTCTCGAGCGAGCGCAGGCGTACCATCGGGGTGTCGCCCACCGCGTCGACGATCGACTCCATCTGTCGAAAACGCATGGGTCCTCAGTCCTCCGTGCTCAGCGTCAGCTCCGGTGAGAACTCGCGCGCGGCCGCAATCCCGAGAACCTCCTTGAGGTGCTCGACCGCCGAAAACGCGCCCATGATAGTGGCCGCAGGCGCCAAGAGCGCGGCCGACCCGGCGAACCGACCCACCGCGCCCGCATCGGGGACGCGCGCTTCGGTGGCCCCGTCATTCACTGGGCAACCCGCACGCTCTAAATACTCCACCGCCGCGGCAGTCGCGTCCGCATCGCCTCCTTCACAGCGACGAAATCCGGCCTCGAGCAGACGCTCCTGGCCCGCCTCGCCGATCTCGCCGAGAAGAAGCTGACGTGCATAACGACGCCGTGCCGCGGCGTCGAGCTTCAACGCTGGGCCCCGCCCGCAATGGCCGGGACGATGCTCAGGGTGTCGCCCTCTTTGAGCACGGTCTCGAGGTTGTCGAGAAAGCGAATGTCCTCGTCGTTCGCGTAGATGTTCACGAAACGACGCACGCCTTTCTCGTCACACAGGCGGTCTTTGATGCCGGGGTGATTGCTCTCGAGGTTCTCGATCACCTCGGCCACCGTTCCACCGTCGGCGGGGACTTCGTCTGCTCCGCCGGTCAGGGTTCGGAGTGGGGTTGGAATGCGTACCGTAACAGCCATATTCGTTCCTTTCTGAGTCCTCACAGATGCGGCTCGGGCTCACGCAGCGCAAGCCGCCGTGTACCGCTCCATCCGCAAGTCCTGAATCTCTCCTGCACACAACGGGCAGTCGCTCCGACGACGCACGAACGTCTTTCGAAGCGCGCCCTTGAGCGCGTCATAGTGCCAAAGCTCGCCACCAGGGCGTTCGCCCTCGAGCAAGCGGAAAGCCAGCGCCGCCTCGAGGCCGCCAATCACGCCGACGACCGGTCCGACCACGCCCGCTTCGGCGCAGGTCTCGACTTGGTCGCGGGGGATGTCCTCGAAGAGGCAGCGTAGGCACGCGGAGCCGGGAAGGGCGCAAAATGCCCAGCCGGACCACCGGACCGCGCCCGCCTGAACCGCCGGTAGACCCGCAAGTCGCGCCGCGTCGGCCACCAGAAACTTCGTCGCTAGATTGTCGGCGCCCTCGACCACCAAGGTGTGATCCGAAAGGAGCTCCATCGCCGTACCCGGCACGAAGCGCCCCTCGACGCCGCGCACGCGAAGTTCGGGCGACAGCTCGCGAAGCACGCGCACGGCCTGCGCAATCTTCGAGCAGCCGACGTCGCCGCTCGTGTAGAGGGTCTGCCGGTGTAGGTTGCTCTCGTCGACCACGTCGTCGTCGATGACGGTGATCTGGTCGACACCCTTCGCCGCAAGCAGCCGGAGCACGGGGGACCCGAGCCCACCCGCTCCGACGACGAGAACGCGATGCCCGGCACTCATTGGAAGTACGCTCCCAAGCTGAAGTATCGCTCGCCGGTATCGCACAGCACCGTCACGACGTTTTGGCCGGGCTCGAGCTGCTTCGCGACTTCAATAGCGGCCCACACATTGGCGCCCGCGCTGATTCCAAGAAGCAAACCTTCCTGCTTGGCGAGCGCGAGCTTGGTGTCCCATGCATCTTGGTCGGCCACCCCGATGATGTCGTCGACCGTATCCCTGTGGTAGTTCTCCGGGACGAAGCCGGCGTTGAGCCCTTGAATTTTGGTCGGCCCCGCAACGCCGCCTGCGAGCACTGGGCTCGCCGCAGGCTCGACCGCGATGACGCGCGTGGCCGGATTCCGCGCCTTGAGCGCCTCACCGACCCCGCTGACGGTCCCTCCGGTTCCGACCGCCGCCACGAAGACGTCGATGCTCTGACCCTCGAACGCGTGCAGCAACTCCGGCGCGGTCGTGCGCGCGTGGACGCCGGGGTTCGCAGGATTGGAAAACTGCTCCGGCATGAACGCGCCGCGCTCCTCGACGAGACGGCGCGCGGCTTCCATGGCGCCTTCCATCGCACGGTCGGGTTCGGTGAGGATAATCTCCACGCCGTATGCTTCGAGTAGCGCGCGCCGTTCGAGCGACATGCTTGCCGGCATCGTGAGGACGAGGTTGTAGCCCTTGCGCGCACACACCAGCGCCAACCCAATACCGGTGTTGCCACTCGTCGGCTCGACGATGGTGTCACCGGGCTTCAACCGGCCCTGCGCCTCGGCTGCTTCGATCATCGCCAAACAGATGCGGTCTTTGACCGAGCCCCCGGGATTGAGATGTTCGCACTTGCCCCAAATCGTGGCGCCACCTTCGGGCGAGAGCTTGCGCAACCGAACGACGGGGGTTTCGCCGACGAGATCGAGGACGCTATCGACAACAGGTGCGGACATTAGATCGAGTACACGTAACGTCGGGGAGGCGCGCGGCGAACTCCGTGCGCATCGCCCCGATCACAGAGATCTTGGATCGTGAGGGCATCGAAGCACGCCTCGATGTTCTCGGAGAGCTCGGAGAACACAGTTTCGGTCACGACGCGGCTGGTCTCGTCCGCGTCGCCGTTCCCGTCCGCTCCGGCCAAGATGATCGGCCCCTCGAGCGCACGCACGATGTCGCCGAGCCGGATGTCATCCGGCTCCATGGCGAGCGCGTACCCCCCCCGAGGGCCCCGCTTCGAGGTGACCAACCCAGCTCGCTTGAGGTCCTGGAAAATCTGCTCGAGGAACCGGGGCGGAATCGCCTGCCGCCGGGAAATGTCCTTGATCTGTGTGGCCTTGCCACCGCTGTGAAACGCGATGTCGAAGATGGCGCGAACGCCATAGCGGCCTTTGTTCGAGAGCTTCACGCTGTGGGATTTATGGTTTCCCACATCGGAATTGTCAAGAATCCCCGTACAGCGACTTCGTCGCCGCGGGGCTTTGACCCCCGGGCGCCTGGCCGCCGTTGGCCTTGCGCTATTCGGCGGGTGCGATTCGGTCGCCGGTGGCGGTGAGGGCGGCCTGCTCGGCCTGCGAGACGCTCGGAAGCCCCTCGCCGATGTGCAGGGCGGCGCGCTCGAGGATGGCCTCACAGAGGTCCCCAAAGTCGTAGCCGGCGCCTGCGGCGATTTTGGGCAGCAGGGAGGTGGGTGTCATCCCTGGAAGGGTGTTGACCTCGAGCACGTATTCGTTCTCGTCGGAGGTCACCAAGAGGTCGACCCGGGTGGCGCCGGTCGCGCCCACCGCGTGGACGGCCCTCTCGGCCAAATTCAGCACGCCCTGATAACGGGTCGGCGAAAGCCGGGCAGGGAAGTGATACTCGCTCTGTCCCTTTTGGTACTTCGACTTGTAGTCGTAGAAACCGCCCTTGGGCTCGATCTCGATGGCGCCAAGCGCGTTCCCGTCCAACAGCCCAACAGCCACTTCGCGGCCGCGAATCAGGCGTTCGACCAGAATCCACTCGTCGAAACGGGCCGCATCGTCACAGCGCTCCCGGAGCTCCGCGAGATTCTTCGCCGCACCGGCGCCCACGCTCGACCCACCGCTCCGGGGCTTCACGAAGCTCGGGAACCCGAAGGAGCTATGAACCTGCTCCAGCCGGTCGAGGTCGCTGCCACGCACCACGTAATAGGAGGGCGTCGGCACGTTGTAGAGCCGAAAGAGCTCCTTGCTCTTGAGCTTGTCCATCGCCAGAGCGCTCGGGAGCACGCCGGATCCGGTGTACGGGATGCCCATGGTCTCCAGCATGCCTTGGATGCAGCCATCTTCGCCGTAGGTGCCGTGTAGGGCGATGACAGCGACGTCTAGGGTGATTTGGCGCAGGACCCGGTCGATGTCCGCATCGACGAAGACCTTCTGGACCCGATACCCGCGCGCCTCGAGCGCCTCGAACATGGCCTCACCGGTCTTCACGGAGATGTCGCGCTCCGCGCTGACGCCCCCAAGCAGAATGCCGATCTCTTTGTCCTTCATTCGAATCTCCTCGACGCTATCCCATGCGAAGAGCGGGCCAACCCCACTTCACCCCGAAAACGCTGCGGGCGGTCCTTGAACTCGTGTCCCGCGTGCCACAGCCGCGACGCCCGTCTGACACGAAACACCCCTGCCCATGCCTGTTCGGCTGTAACAGCGGCGATCGGCCAGAGCCAATTTCCCGCAGACCGGCCGTATGGGCCCCACCATCGCCGAAGTCAAATCCACCAGGGGTTAAGAGATTTCTCGGTTTTGGGGTTCGTTTCATTGCTTCGAGGCTGCCTGGGTGGTACCGATGAGTGAAGAGAGGGTCACAGGACCCACGAACTTTTTACCAACCGCTTTTGTCCGGTCGGAGTGCGAACGAGCATGGCTGATAGCCCTTGGGGCCCCGGGACAATGCGCGGGTGGAGCGTGTCAACGCTCCCCGTCGCAATGTTCCAGGTCACAAGGTTCCAGCTTCCATTCGATGTCGCCCACCGGGAAAACAGGAACGACAACCACAATGACATTCACGGAAGCAGCCGTGGAGGTTCTCCGCTCGGTCGGAACGCCCCTCCACTACAAGAAAATCACCGAAATCGCGATTGAACGAAATCTCCTCTCGCACGTCGGTAAAACCCCAGAAACCACGATGAGTTCAAGGCTCTCCACCATGGTCAAAAAGGACCGTGGTGACGCCCCGATCACCAAGGTGAAGCCCGGTGTGTTCGCCCTGCGCGATCTCCCCGAGGCCGCGATTGAGGCACCCGAAGGTGCCGCCGAGAGCGATGCGCCCGAGGAGGCCGATGCGGCCGCGGCGCCGGAGGAGGCCCAGGCTTCGGACGAAGCCAGCGAGGACTCGCCATCGGACGAAAATGCTGATGAGGAGCCGAGCGTTGCGACGCAAGACCTCCCAGGCGCTGATGTTTTCCCGGAAGAAGACGGCGACGACGACTTGATTCTCGCCAACCTCGACGATGACTCGGACTCGCGCGAAGGCCGCAAGCCCCGCAAACGCCGTCCCCGCCGTCGTCGAGAGCGCGACTCCGAGGGCGGCTCGAGCTCGGAAGGCCGGTCGGAAGGCCGGTCGGAGGGCCGGTCGGAAGGCCGGTCCGAAGCCCGATCGGAAGCCCGGTCCGAAGCCCGGTCCGAACGCCGTTCGCCGCCTCGCAGCCGCTCCCGCAAGGAGCCCCAGGCCCCAGCGACCCGATCCGCCGAAGCCGGAGAGCCGGTAGGCCGGGACCTGTCAGACGCCATCGAAACGGCGCTCCGAGGCCGTAGCCGACAGTCGAGGGCCCTGGTTCAGGTCGCCGAAGCGCTCATCGAGACGGGCCGGCTGGCGGGAACTCCTGCCCTTTTGGCCCCTACGCTTGGTGCCGCCATCCGCGGCGACAACGCCAAGCGGCAGGCTGCCGGCGGGCGCGCCAGGTTCCGAGAGGGAGACGGCCAGGTCTCTCTGATGGAGTGGAGTCTGCCGAGCGACGCGGTCAATGCCGAGCGCGACGCGGTACGAGCAGCGGACCGGCAGCGCCAAAGCGTCCGCCGGGCCTTCATCAAACGCCTACGCGACCTGCCCGATGGCGCCTTGCTCGAGTTGCTGGCCACGTGGCTCAACGCGGTTGGTGTCCAGTCGCTGCGGGCGGTCCGCGCCGACGCAGGTGACTTCAGCCTTGCCGGCACCCTTCGCCGAGGCCCCGAAGAAACGCCACTCGCCATCACGATCTATCGCGGCAAGCAGCCCGTCGGCACCGACGCCGTCGTGGCGCTGCGGGGCGGGCTTCACCATTTCGATCATGCGCGCTTGGGCTGGGTCGTCACGCTCGGAGAGGTGCGCGACGGAACGGTCAGCGAGGCACACGCGGAAGGCGCGGCGCCGTGCGCTCTGTTCGACGGAGACGCCTTGGCCGCATCGATGGAAGACGTCGGTGTGGGTATTCGGCGCGCGTCGCTTCCTCTTGCCGTGCTCGACGTGGATCTCCTCGACTCGCTTGGCGGTCCTGCGCCCCGCAGCAGCTCCACCTCTGCGCGCGACAACTCCACGACCAACGGCGACGAGGCAACAGACCAGGACGGCAACAAACGCCGCCGGAGCCGACGACGAGGCGGCCGACGACGCGGTAGCCGTGACGAGGCCGGTGAGGAGAGCAGTCCGCAAGAATCGGCAGACGCCAGTGAGGTAGCTGACACTCCGAAGAAGGCGGACAGCGAACCGGCGAAACCCGAAACGGAATCGGCTTCCGCACCGGAACCCGCTGAAGACACAGAGAAAAAGGCTGCCGAGCCCGCCCCGGCTCCTAAGGCCTGAGCAGAACACCTGTAGTCAGATCGATACACCTTGCGCCACCCCGGGTGGCGCAAGGTATGCGCATGACCTACCGTTTCGGCCCCCTGATGGTTATCGGGAGTCCGTCATGCGTATCGCACTATTGGTCATCGGCGTTGTTTTCATCAGCGCGTGGCACTCGCACTCTGAAGCGGGTCCCTCGTTCAGTGAAGCTGTGCCTGCGCCTGCCGCTGAAGGCGTCGACTATCGTCGCGCCCTCGGTGATCACCCCACGTCGCTGGCACTCGCGCGCGCGATTGACGCGCGACTGATCGTCCGCGAGAGCCGCCAGGGTGAACCCATCCACGTGCAGCACTGCCGTGTGAGCGATGGTGGGTGCCGCGCCCGCATCGCCACGCTGTCACGCCTCATTACCGAAGCCAGCAATCGCGCGGGGGTCGACCCATTTCTCACGGCGGGGATCGCTGTCGTGGAGTCCGGTCTGAACCCGCTGGCCGTGAGCCCGGTCGGTGCCCGCGGCGTCGTTCAGCTCAACCCGAAGTACCGAGGGAAGACTGTGCCCTTCGTCTACAATGAGCGCTACCGAGACGAGTGCGGCCGCCGTCCCGGCGCCTGTCAGCGCGAGGTCATCGAGGCAGGGCTCGGCCTCTACGACTGGGCGGTCACGCGGTGCGGCGGCGACGTCGAGAAGGGCCTTGCCTGGTACAACTCCGGGCGCTGCGACAAACGCAACGGCTACGCCTCTTCGGTCTTGCGCGAACGTCGACGGCTCCTGCGCAGCGCCAAGCAGGCGAACCCTGACCTTCAGGCCGTTTTCGTAGACTAAGCGCCCGATTTCTGGGACACGATGAGCCTCTCGAAGGCCTTCCCCACAGCCTCCGCGATCCGCTCTACCGCGGCCGTGTCGCCCGATGGGTCGTTGGCGCACAACACCCCGACCATTCGTG
>CAXMRN010000055.1:0-39212 GCA_964195565.1 uncultured Polyangiaceae bacterium
TCGAGATCGATCGCGAAGCGAGAGACGCGTCCGTCGAGCTCTACGTCCATGGAGGCCCCCCCAGTAAATTCGGAGATGTCACAGTGACGGGCAACGGCAAGTTGCCTGCCGACACCATCCTCGCAGTTGCGGATCTCAAGACAGGTCAAACCTACAGCTCGCTCACTCTCGCGAGCGCCCAACGCGCGGTGTACGCCCTTGGCGCGCTGGCATCGGTCAACGTGACCTCCACGCCGCGACTGAACGAAGAGGAACAGTGCACTGGGGTCGTCGACGTCAACATCGCGGTCGAGCCCGGCAGGGAAATCCGCTGGGGCATCGGCGCGGGCGTCCAGAGCGGCACAATCTCCACCCTGACACTCGAGCAGGATACTCGGATCTCGGATGTTCATTTGTTCGGCCTGTTCGAGCACCGCAACTTCATTGGCGGTTTTCGCCGCCTTCGTATCGAGGATCGTCCGAAGATCGTGGCTCGCGACCCGTTCTTCCGCTTCGGCAGGGGTTTCCTCTTCGGCAATGAGCTCCGCGTCGGGTACCGGCGGCCTGCGTTCCTCGAACCGCGCACAACGTCCGCCATCGACTTCCGCCACGACTGGGGCCCGGACCCCTACGAGCTCTTTCGCCGCCACGACCTTCAGATTCGCGGGAGCCTCTCGAGACCGTTCTACGATGGCCGGCTGCTGCTAGTCGGCGCGCTGAACTACGACACGTATCTAACCGTGGACCAGGACCCTCGGTACCCGACGAGCTACCAAGTCGTGTTTCTCGACCAGCGCGTCATCGTCGACCTCCGCGACGACTCTCGCACACCGCGCAAAGGGTTCTTCTTTCAGCTCGGCACGCAGCAGTCTCCGGCCAAGCTCAAACGCTCCTGGCAGTACATCCGCGTCACCCCGGAGGTCCGGGCCTACGCGCCCTTGCCGCTGTCTTCCACCCTCGCGTTCCGGTTTGGCGTTGGAGCCATGTTCTTGTTCTCGCGAGACCGCGACCGGTTGGACCTGGTCGGCCAGGCGCTCGGTCCGCAGAACTACCGCCTGCGTTCGGGCGGTCCAACCAGCCATCGAGGTTTCTTCGGCGGCTTTCTGGGCGACCCCGGCAGCATCAACTCGCTCAACCGAGAGGGGTTTGACGCTCGGAATGACGGCGGTCTGCGCCGGTGGGAGGCAGGCGTCGAATGGCGCGTGCCAGTGACGCAGGCGTTCGCGACCGCCCTCTTCATGGACTTCGGCGATGTGAACCGCGGCGAAGTGTTCCGCTTCAACTACATCCGCGCAGCGGCCGGCTTCGGCTTTCGATACCAAACACCGGTTGGGCCGATACGACTCGACTTCGGATTTCTCATCCCGAAATGGCAGGTCGTCGGCGGCGTCGCACCGCCCAACGCGTTCAACATCTTCCGATTCATCAAGGGGGGCGTGCCGGGCGCCATCCACTTCACCATCGGCGAGGCGTACTGATGCGCTGGCTGTCTCGTCTCGTCAGTTGGTTCTTGGGGTGGCCGCTCATCGCGCTGGTGTCGCTAGTCGTGAGCGTGTTGGTTCATTTGGACACCGGCCTCGGACGCCGGCTCGGCCGGGACATGCTCAACGAGTTCGTGTCCGATCAAATGGTCGGCACCCTGCATGCCGGCTACATCACCCAGCTCCGGCTCTGGCACACCATCGTCAAAGACACGTTCGTCTATGATCCGGACGGCAACGCGATCATCTACGGCGAGACGGTGGAGCTCGGCATCGATCCAATCGCCGCCCTCCGTGGCCGCCTGCGCTTCTACTACGGCGACCTCACCAATGGCTGGGTCGACCTCATCGACGACGGGGAAGGCGCGCCGACCTTCCTTGCCGCGTTCGAAGCGGCCGACCAGACGCCCACCGAAGGAGAGCCCTTCCACGCCATCGTCGACAACATGGACCTGCGCAATCTCGAAGTGACCGGCGAGTTGCTTGGCCTCGAGGGGCTACGCGTGGTCGACCTCGAGACGAAGGGCCGGATGGAGTTCTACTGGATCACCGACATCGAGGTATGGTCGGCGGACGGGCGCATCGTGAGCCCGTTTCCGTTCGAAGGCAGCCTCGACAACGTCGTGGGCAGCGTCCACACCGACTCCCGAGGCGCGCAGGTCACCGCGGAAGCGAGCCGTGAGGACGAGCAGATGACCGCAGAGCTGGTCTACCGCCCTCAGGAGAACAGTGTCCCCGAAGACCCCTGGGACCTAGACCTCTTCATTCGTGTGGAACCGATCAGCGCGGAGACGCTGTACGACGTCGGCTTCGATTGGGCGGAGACCCTCAAGGGGGACGCGACTGGCTGGGTGCGCCTCTGGGGGCCGGAGCAGAACTATCGTCTTCGGGCCGACCTGAATACTGCCGGTGGCCGGGCTCGAATCAAGGCGGAGCTGCCGAACGAAGGGATCACCCGAATCGAGGTATCGAGCCCGAGAGCCAAGCTGGCCGAAGTGATGGGCGGGGTGCCAGACATCGAGGTCAACGGCCGCGTCGAGATGAGCAGTGACCCGAAGAACGAAGACGTCTTGGGCGTCGAGATTGAAACCGAGGGCTTCGAGTACGAGAACCTGCACATCCCGCCCTTCCTCGCCAAGATCCGGGCGCGCGACGACGGCATCGACATCGACTCGGTGCAGACGCAGTACGCGGGGGGCGATCTCTCCCTGAACGGCCACGTCGAGTACGAAGGCATCACCGAGATTCATGCCCGCGGAGACGTCCCCGAAGTGAGTGCGGACCCGAACTTCCGCAAGTACGCACCCGGCATCGAGGGAAGCGCAGAGTTCGATCTCCACATTCGCCAAGCGGTTGGTGGGGACTTCGAAACAAAGGGCTTGGTGCGCTTCGATCATCTCGACTACGGCGCGATCAGAGCGCGCGTCTTGATTCTCGAGGGGCGCATCTGGGGCGACCCCTCGAAACCCGAGGTGGCTCTGGAACTCGATGGCGCCGGAGTGCGCATCGCTGGCTATCCGATCGGCAACGGACAAGCGCTTCTGACCGGAGGTCCCGACGAGTACGCTGCCACCGGTGAGTTCGCCGCACATGGCGACCGGCGCGCGGAGTTTCAGGCGCGTGTCGAGGTCAACGAGGGCATCTACAGGCTCGACGTCGACACGATCGAGCTCGCCGTCGGCGAATACTGGTGGCGCGGTTCGGTCAACAACGCCACTCTCGACCCGGACAAAGGCCTGTCCTTCGATCGAGTTCTCATGGGCAGAGGAATCCAGCGGCTCGAAGCGAAGGGAGACTGGCTTTTCGACGGACCGGATGACATCCGGGCGGACCTCGTCAACTTCGACTTGGCGCTGCTCCGAATTCTGTATCCCGAAGAAGCGCCGCATGTCTCGGGCAAGGTCGACCTGCACTTCGAGTTTCGAGGTGACCTAGACAAGGAGCCAACCATCGTCGCCGAGGGAACGCTGACGGACGCAGACCTTTGGGACATCGCCCCCGTCAACGCTGCGTATCTCATCCACTACGACAACGGCCTCCTCGACGCCGATGCCCAGGTCGACCTCGGAGGGCGCGGCAACTTCACACTCACCACTACGGGATTCGTGGAGCCCATGGCGGGTGGTATAGGGCCGTCCCTACGTGAAGGCGTCTACGAGACCACGCTGAGCACCGGCGCGATGGACCTCACGCTGCTCGAGCTCCTGCTCGGAGAGGACACCCCCGACATCCAGGGCTATGCGGACGCAAGAATTCAGTTCTCGGGTCCCATCGACGCCGCCTCTTTCAAGGGCTCCATCGATGTCCCAGGCCTGATCATTGAGGGCTGGGGCCCAGTCGAGCTTGCTTCGAAGTTCCGCTACGAATACGGCGCGCTGCTGGCCCAGGTCCGGCTCGCCGACGACGAAGGCGAATTGCTCGAGACCGAAGGAAGCATGCTCGTCGATCTCGTCCACTTAGCGCGGGAGCCGAGCGAGGCGGTGGAGGCCTTCGCCACCTCACCGTGGCGACTCTCGTTGCGCCTGCCTCCGCGGCGCTTGAGCGCGTTTCCCGAGAAGCTCAGCAGTCGCTTGGTCCCAGACGCCGACCGTCTTCGGCTCGCGGCTAGTGCGACACTCGCTGGCGGCGCATTTCGAACGCGTGGCGACTTCCATTCCAGCCTCGACTGGCTTTCGGATTCTTCGGAGGGCCTCTGTGGGAGCGAGTCGAACCCACGCGCTACAATAAGAGCGCACTTAGAAGATGGCCTCACCGAGATCACGATGGACGGCGTCGTCGGGGAGACCAAGGTTGTCGACCTCGAGGCGTCTTCGGAGACGCCTCTCGACGAATGGTTGCAGAACGCGGAGATCCCCTCGTGGCCCGTGACTCGTGTGAGCGCAGACTTCTACGAGGCCCCCACCGAGAATCTTCCTTACCTGTGCCGCTACGCCGCCGGCGTGCTGAGCGCGCAGCTCAAGGCCACCGGCCTATTCAGCGACGACCCGAAGCTCTCGCTCAAGATCAAGGCCGACGAGCTCCGAGCCCGAAGGATTGAACCCGCGCGCCGAACGGGGATGGTCAACACCATCGTCGAGACGCCCCCTTCGCGGAACCGAATCTCCGCTGCGTATGCGGACGGCCTCGGTGAGATGGATGTCGACATGCAGTGGTGGAACGGGGGTTCGACGACGATCTCGGCGAGCGTTCCTCTGATTTGGGACAGCAAGAACACTATCCCCGCACTGGCGAAGCGGGGCGAGGTAAACGGGCGGGCGGACTTCGATCGGATGCCGCTGCAAGCGGTCCTCGCGTGGATGGCGGGCGTGGTCAACGTCGAAGGCATTCTCCAAGGGAGCGTGACCGCGCAAGGCCGCGTTCAAGACCCGACTTTCGTCGGGAGTGTCGAGCTCTCGGACGGTCGCGTGAACCTGCGAGCCGTCGGTCAGACGCTCGAAGACGTTAGCGGGCGTGCCATCTTCGACGAGGATGGCGTCGCGGTCACCGATTTGCGGGCTACCGATACCGATGGCAACGCGGAGGTCAACGGCCGCGTCGGCTTCAAGCGGCTCCGGCTCAACAAGATGGACCTCACCGTGGAGGCTCACGAGTTCCCTCTTCGCCAAGAGGGCTCGGTCATGGCGCGGCTCGACGGCGACGCCCGCTTGATTGCCAAGTTCGATGACGACGGCCTAGATGGCGAGGTCCGTCTGGGGAAGCTCGAACTCGACATTCCCGAAAGCAGCGCCACGCCACAAGACCTCGAACGGCACCCCGAAGTCTTCTTCATCGGGGAGACCTACGAACCGGTCCGACCGGCCGACGCCTACCGCGTACAACTCAAGATTCGGTCGGAGGACACCCTCATCATCCGCAGCACGGACCAGGGCTTCTATGTCGAGGCGACCGCAAAGTTGGACACGCGTGTGGACGAAGAGTTCACGGTCGAGGGTACCGTGAACTTGCAGCGAGGAAACTTCAAGGTGTTCGGGAAGCGGTTCGACATTCGCTCCGGAAGCATGGTGTTCGAGGGTGATCCGGAAATGAACGCAAAGGTCGACCTAGTCGCGCGTCACTCGCTCCGCGGGAGCAAGGACACGGTGACCGTCACGGTGTCCGGCCGGTTGAGCGACCCGACGATCGAGTTCAAATCAAGCGTCCCCACGAACAGCCAAGCCCAGGTCATCGCCCTTCTCGTTACCGGCAGCACAAGACAGCAACGCGGGGTCAACACCTCGACCGCCCAGGCCTCGCAGGACACGACGAACTTCCTCACCGGGGTCGCGGCGGGCCTGTTCTCTGCGTCGCTGCAATCCCAGTTTGGCGGATTCGCACCAACCTTCGGCATCACGCAGGGGCAAGGCGTCGCGGACGACATCGAGGGCGACACCGCAGTACAGGTCGGATTCAACGTGGACAGCGTGCTCCCCGACACTGTCCCGATTCGTGGTCTCTACGTCGAGGGGCAGTTCGTAGCGCGCCGAAACGAGGGTGGGCCGAACACCACGGCGCAGGCGCAGCGTCCCGGTTTTTTGATCGAGGCTCTGTGGCCACTAAACTTCGTGACGACGGGCACGTTTGCCCCTCCGTCGAACTGGAGTATCGACGTCACCTGGGAGCCATGAAGCAACTATGAGCCGCACACTGTTCGGAACCGACGGGATTCGAGGCCTCGCGAATCGCGGCGACATGACGCCTGAGGTCGCGTTTCGCATTGGCGCTGCGATCGCGTACCAGGCGGGCAAGCGCGTCGGACACGTGCCGAGAATTGTCGTCGGTAAAGACACCAGACTGTCGGGCTATCTCTTCGAAACCGCGGTGGCGTCGGGCATCTGCGCCCTCGGCGGTGAAGTTCTGCTGTCTGGCCCGCTGCCCACGCCCGCCATTGCTCACCTGACGACGAGCATGCGCGCGGAGGCCGGCGTCGTGATCAGCGCGTCTCACAACCCTTACCAAGACAACGGGATCAAAATCTTCGGGCCCGATGGCTTCAAGCTTCCTGACGAGGTCGAGCAAGAGGTCGAGGCGCTGATTCTCGGACCGGAGCTCGACAAGAAGCGGCCCACTGGAACACGCGTGGGCCGCGCGGAGCGATTGGACGACGCTCCTGGGCGATACGTCGCGTTCGTCAAAGCCTCGTTTCCGGACGAGCTCACGCTCGACGGCATCAAGATCGTGGTCGACGCGGCGCACGGGGCTGCCTATCGAACCGCGCCGCTCGTCTTCTCAGAGCTGGGCGCCACCACCCATGCGATTGGGGTGCGCCCCAACGGCAAGAACATCAACCATAAAGTGGGCGCGCTACACCCAGAAACATGCGCGCGCGAGGTGCGCAAACGCGGCGCAGACCTCGGCATTGCTCTCGACGGGGATGCGGACCGCATCATCATGATCGACGAGAAGGGGAACCAGATCGACGGCGACGTGATCATGGCCTTGTGCGCGACCCGCATGCTCCGCGCCAAACGCCTTCGTCGCAGGACGCTAGTGGCGACCGTGATGAGCAACCTAGGCCTCGAGCGCGCCATTGAAAACGACAACGGCAAACTGCTCCGCTGCAACGTCGGGGACCGCTACGTCGTCGAAACGATGCGACGGCGGGGTCTGAATTTCGGGGGCGAACAGTCGGGACACCTGATCTTCCTCGACCACGCGACCACGGGCGACGGCCTAGTCGCCGCAATGCAAGTGCTGGCCATCGTGCTGCGCGAAGGGCGCCCACTCTCTGAGCTAGCCGCAGAGGTAATGGAGCGCGTTCCGCAGGTTCTGGTGAACGTCACCCTGCCCGGTCGCCGCCCTTTGGAAGAGCTGCCGAAAACGACGCACGCAATCGCGAAGGCGGAAAAGTCACTGGGCAAGAACGGACGCGTACTGGTTCGTTGGAGCGGCACGGAGCCCAAGCTCCGGGTCATGATCGAGGGTCCCAAGCAAGACCGAATCACAGCCATGGCCAACGAAATCGCCGCCCAAGCAAAGAAGGAATTCAAGCTCGCGCGCTAGCGCGAGCGCAGCCCCGTGATCGCGAAGCGATTTTACGGGGACGGGGATTCGCCCAGCAACACGGTGATAATCGCTGGCTCGAGGTCGAGCACCTCGACCTCGTCGGGCAATCCGCGTAGTTCGACCGGGACCGTGACTGCGCCGTGCTTAACAGGGGCGTCGGTCAAGTTGACGATCGCCAGTACCGACGCAGGGTTGAGCGCATCGAGGATAGACTCAGGGCCGCGAATGCGCGCGGTGATCGCGCGAGGCCGTAGCGCCCGTGGCACGACACCCTCGGCGTCGACTCGTAGCGGCGAGAGAACTCGCTCCGTCATCTTCGGCTGGACACGCAAGGTCACCAGGACGGTCTGTGCCTCGAACGTGGTGTTGGCAGGCGCCCCGACGAGCGGAACCTCTCGTTGCACGACGCCGTCTTCAAGCTCGCTGACGTCCAGTTCCATGGAGCGAACGGTGCGCATCGAGTTGACCACATCTCGTGGGCCATCGACATCCATCGTGTCGGGAAACACCTCCGGCTCTCCCGCCCATTCGAGCCCCGCCGGAAGGTCCCCCGCGAGCGAGACCTCGACCGGCAGCTCGCGGATCGCACGAGGCACCCACTTGAACACCAGCGAGGGAGGGACGACCTGCATCACCGAAACGCCTGTCGGAAGGTCGAACACCTCTTTTTCGAAATAGTACCGCGGCTCTTCCTTCGTCTTGAGGCTCACGTCCACCGGGGGCAGGTTCTCTTGTCGGATCGCGTTGAGCCGTGCCCTACTCCCCTTGAGGCGTACGCGAACCCGGGCTGGGATCTCGGTGACCAGGATCATGTCCTGCGCGTCGGCAGGGGGCTGAACGACCACCCCGACATACACGTTCCGCTCCATGTCCTCCGCGCCGTGCACCAGCGAGAACATCAGGATCGCGATGCCTATCGCGCTCGCCTTGAGCCCGAGGTTGTCCGTGAACAAGAGCCGAATGGCGTGGAGCGCGTCGACGATGGCGCTCACGAGGACTCCTCCGCCTTCTTGACCGTAATCACCGCCTCCGGGCTCTGCGAGCGGCTCGGCTCGGGCGGCACCACCGTGCTTCGGCGGTCTGCGGCTTTGCGCCGGCTACGCTTCGGCGCGTAGAAGAGGCCGTAGAGCGCGTCCCGCAGGGAGGCTACATCGAGGTTGCGAACGATGTTTCCGTCGAAGCAGAGCGAAATCGCGCCGCGCTCCTCGCTGACCACGACCACTACTGCATCGGTCTCCTCGGTGATGCCGATGCCAGCGCGATGGCGCGCCCCCAGCGACCGGTCACCCCCAGCCGAGCCTGCCATGGGAAGAAACACCCCCGCCTGCCAGATACGTCCCTCGCGGAGGACGACTGCGCCGTCGTGCATGGGGTTCTCGAAGCTCGGCACGAAAATACTATGCAGCAGCTCTTTGCTGGCTGCCGCGTCGACCTCGGTGCCGCGCTCGATGAACTCGTCCAGGGCGGCGCTGCGCTCGAACGCGACAAGCGCGCCGATGCGCTTCTGCGCGAGCGTCCCCGCAGCCTTGATCACTTCTTCGATCGTCTGCGTTTCCTTGGCGGTCCGTTGCCCACGAAGAAGCGGGCGCCTACCCATTCGCGCTAGCGCGCGACGAATGTCCGATTGGAAGATGATGACGACGATGACCGCAAGGTACGCGAGCACCGAATCGAGAATCGTCGTGACCGTCACCAACCCGACACGCCGAACGAAAAGGTATCCGACGAACACGAGACACAAGCCAATCGCCACCTGCATCGCACGCGTGCCACGCAAGATGACGAGCGCCCAGTAGATGAGGACAGCTACCAAACCGATGTCGAAGCCATCGTGCAGCACGTCCCATGGGTTTCGCTGAAAGAAGCCGATGAAACCGTCGCTGAGCTCCGTCAGGACAGCGGTGAGGACCTCCATCATGGCGAACCCTCGCTCGACCCGCGAGCGGCCTCGGCAAAGCGCAAGAGCTGACTCATCGCGTACACGTCATGGACTCGCACCGCATCCACGCCGGCCGCGGCGCAGATCGCCACCGCGGCGGCTGTACCGCCGAGCCGATCACCGGCCCCAGGCAGCTCACCACCTCGATTGGGCGCAAGCTCGGCGATGAAGGATTTCCGCGAAGGCCCCACAACTACACGGTATCCGGTCTTTCGGAAACGCCCAAGAGAACTTAGTAGCGCGGCGGACTGAGGGGCCGTCTTGGCGAATCCGAGGCCGGGATCGAGCCAAACCGCGGCTCGCGGCACGCCGGCACGCACCACGCGTTCAGCTCCGCGGAGGAGTTCGTCGAGCACGTCCTGAACCAGGTCGTCGTAGTTGGTGTTGGGGGGGCGCACCTCCCCCCGCCCGCGATTGTGCATGATCACGTACTCGGCGCCAGCGGAAGCCGCCGCTTCCGCGAGGCCGGGATCTTCGGCGCACCGCACGTCGTTGACGATGCCTGCGCCCGCCGCGAGGGCGGCCGCGGCAACCTCGGGCTTGACCGTGTCGATCGAAACCCGCGCTCGAAGCTCGCCGGCCAGCGCCTCGATGACCGGCACCACGCGCCTGATTTCTTCGGCGGCGGACACCGCTTCAAAGCCGTCGCCGTATGTTTGGCCGGCCGGTCGAGACGACTCGCCCCCGATGTCGAGTACGTCCGCGCCGTGCTCGAGCAAGGCCCGGCCGTGAGCGATCGCAGCGTCAGGATCGAGGTGCCGACCACCGTCGCTGAATGAATCTGGCGTCACATTGATGACACCCCACAGCTCGGGCATCAGAACCTCCCTCAACTACCCGGCGCTGGGGACCTCTCGCGGGCGGGGCTGAAAGATGGCGCCTTTGCGCTTCTCTTCGCTCTCACGGCGCTTCTCAGCGTAAGTCGGAACGCTAACAATGACCGACGGGGGCAATTCCTTGCCGGACATGATCGCCTCGATTTCATCGCGGCCGAGGGTCTCCCGCTCGAGCAACGCTTCGGCAATCGCATCGAGCTCCTTGCGGTGCTCGCCGATTACGATCTTCGCGCGATCGTACTGCGCTCTGATGATCCGGCGGACCTCGTCGTCGATCTCCTTGGCCGTCTCTTCGGAGTAGTCCTTGTGATGTGAGGGGCCGAGGAACCCGGCTTCTTCGGTCTCAGCGTAGGAGAGCGGACCCAGTGTCGTGCTCATCCCCCACTCGGTGACCATCGAGCGTGCGAGCTGCGTGGCCTTCTTGAAGTCGTCCGCCGCGCCCGTCGTGAGCTGGCCGAACACTTCCTCTTCAGCGAGGCGCCCACCGAGTGCCATCGCGATGCGGTCGAGCACCCATTCGGCGCTGTAGCTCAGGCGGTCCTCCTCCGGGAGGGCCATAGTGAGTCCCAACGCAGGGCCACGCGGAATGATGGTGACCTTGTGAATCGGGTCGTGATTGGGAAGCATCCAGGCCACCAAGGTGTGCCCGGCTTCGTGGTAGGCGGTGGTCTTCCGCTCATGCTCACTGATCACCATCGAGCGCCGCTCGGAGCCCATCATGACTTTGTCTCTGGACATCTCGAAGTCGATCATCGCGACCAGATCTTTGTCTTGGCGCGCGGCGAGGAGCGCAGCCTCGTTAACGAGGTTCTCCAGGTCGGCGCCGGAGAAGCCGGGGCTTCCGCGCGCAATGATGTCGAGTCGGACGTCGTCTGCAAGTGGGACGCGGCGGGTGTGCACTGCCAGGATGCCTTGGCGTCCGTTCAGGTCGGGTCGTGGCACGATGATGCGGCGGTCGAAGCGGCCGGGGCGGAGGATCGCTGGGTCGAGGACGTCGGGCCGGTTGGTCGCCGCGATGATGATGACACCCTCACTCGACTCGAAGCCGTCCATCTCGACGAGAAGCTGGTTGAGCGTCTGCTCGCGCTCATCGTGACCACCGCCCATCCCGGCGCCACGATGGCGGCCGACGGCGTCGATCTCGTCGATGAAGATGATGCACGGCGCGTGCTTCTTGCCCTGTTCAAACAGGTCGCGGACGCGCGAAGCGCCGACGCCAACGAACATCTCGACGAAATCCGAACCCGAGATACTGAAGAACGGAACGCCCGCTTCGCCTGCGATCGCGCGCGCGAGGAGCGTCTTGCCCGTACCGGGCGCACCCATGAGCAACACTCCCTTGGGAATCCGGCCACCGAGTCGCTGAAATTTCTTGGGGTCCTTCAGGAACGCGATGATCTCTTCGCAGTCGTCCTTCGCCTCATCGATGCCGGCGACGTCCTTAAAAGTGACCTTGTTTTGAGACTCATTGAGCAGGCGCGCCCGCGACTTGCCGAAGCTCATCGCCTTGCCGCCAGAGGCCTGAAGTTGGCGCATGAAGAACAGAAGAATGCCGACGAGGAAGATCATCGGAAGCCAGGTCACGAGAATGCTCGTCCACAGGCTGTTCTCGTCCTCCGGCATGTATTCGACGCTCACCTCGTTATCGAGGAGCTGCTGGTTCATCTGCTCGCCCATGATGCCAACGGTGACCTTCTCACTTCGGGCACCACGCTGACCTTGCTGCGCGCTTTCATCGATGGACTTGAGCCAGTACGTGTACTCGCCACTGTTGTCCTGGGGACGGATTTTGACCTTCTGGACTTTGCCGTCGGCGACGTCGGTGACGAACTCGCTGAACGGAACGCTCCGAGGTTGCTCCTCGCGCGCGACAAAATTGAAGATCACGATGCACATCAGGATCACGAGGACCCAGAAGAGCAGTGTTTTTTGGCTTTGTTTCATACAATAAGTCAGGGGTGGGGCCGACTCACCGGCCTAGCTCGAGGCGGTAGCCCCTTCTATCTTTGTGAGGCCGCGAAGCCCGCTTGGCAACCGTTGCCCAGCCAAAGGCTCAAGACCGATTGCTACGCGTTCTACGATGCGCACGATATTCCAGCGAAAGCCCACCGTCCTGACGGAAAACGGACCATCCCGATCCTAGCAGGACCTCCCCACGACCCGTAAGAAGTCGGCCCATCTCCGTCAGGTGGCTGCGGCTGGGGGTTAAGCCGGTTTCCCGCGCGACCCAGCCCCGGAGCCAGCGAATCCGAAGGGGGCCCGGTAAGTCCGAGAGGGTCTCGGTGGGGACGAAGCGCCGCCCCTCCGGCGGGAGCTCGGGTACGCCAGAATCGAGGTAGGCATTGAGATCGGCGACCTCGTCGCTCAAAGCGCATAGGTGCTCCACCACTCGCGGGTCCTCCCCAGCGAGGACAGGCAGGATCTCGTGCCGGATGCGAACCCGCTCGAAGGTGCGCTGGTGGTTCGAGGGGTCGTCAACGAAGAGGAGCCCGCGCTCTTCTGCATAGGCCCTCACGTCGGCACGTCGGCAGTCGAGCAGAGGGCGGATGACCCCGTCGGATCGGCGCGCCTCGATCCCCCCAAGACCGCGGAGGCCAGCTCCGCGCAGCAAGCGCGCCAGGACGGTTTCCGCTTGGTCGTCCTGGGTGTGCCCCACCGCAATCCTGGCCGCCCCACGTTCGCGGGCGATCTCTTGCAGGGCGCTGTAACGAAGCTCCCGCGCGCGCGCCTGGAGCGAAACCCCTTCCCTCGCGAGTTCGACGCGCGCCGAATAGAACGGCAACTCGAGCGCGCCTGCGAGCGCACCGACCTGATCGACCTCCGATGCCGATTCAGCGCGCAAGCCATGGTCGATCGACGCGACGCAAATCGTGATGCCTAGCTCGCTCCGTAGCCGATGCAGTACGTGCACCAGCGCCGTCGAGTCCGGCCCGCCGGAGCACGCGACCAGCACGTGATCTCCGTGGGACACGAGCCCACGCTCGCGCACAGTGCGCCGCACGGTCGAAGCGATCATGCAGGAACGCTAAAACACACCGGAGGCGAGGGAAAGCCGCATCTCGGTTCGGTCGCGCAGACCACCCATCCGCAGGGTTTCCGCATCCTGCTGGGCTCGGCGGGAGAAGGTCACCCCCGGCGCCGCGACGCGAAGACCGGATCGCGACCGGCGAAAGAGCCCCGGCCCCGCCTCGGCGGTCTCGAACGCCCGCTGTTCCTTGTCGGTCCGTAGGTCGATCTGGGGCGCCGGTTCCCAGCGGTCCTGCCGCTCCTGCCGAACGCCTTTGACCGTCACCAAGATGGCAGGAAGGACGCCAGCCAAGCCGACGATCAACGCTGCCACCGACCCCTTCTGTCGGTCGGGCCTGTCGAGGGCGAAGTACCCGGCAAGCGCGCCGCCAGTGGCACCCACGATCGGAAAGACCGACAGCGCCCAGGCTTCGTTGAGCCCGGACACGGATGGAATGATGAGCCCGAGCTCTGCGCCCACGAGGCCAAGGCCAATCGTGCCCTTCGGCGTGGCCTGCGTGCTGTCGACGACCACAGGACTACCCTGCGCGTCAGCAACGCGAGGCACGGCCAACAGCGAAACCACTGCCGCCAATGCGAGCGCACATCCGATCCGATCCCAGCTCAATTCCCCCTCCAACTGCGTGTCAGGCCACAGTACACGGAGGCCGAAACGGCTGCAACCTCGCGACGTTACACGCAGAATCATTCAGCTTGAATTCAGAGTATGGGAGCCCAAGAATCCGGGGATGGAGGAACGCGACTATCAATCCCTGCTCGTGCAGCAGGACGGGCACATCGTCACTCTCACCTTCAACAAGCCGGAGAAAAAGAACCCGCTGAGTCAGGAGCTGGTGAACGAGCTCCTGTGGGCCCTCGATGATGCCGAGGCTGCGGAGGACGTGCGGGTGATCGTGCTGACTGGCGCTGGCAAAGCGTTCAGCGCCGGGGGGGACTTGAAGGGGATGACGGCGGACCGAGGCGCGCTCGAAAAGAAGGGCGAGTTCGACGACTTGCTGCTTCGTTTCGACCGGCTGAAGAAGCCGATCGTTGCGCGCATTCCGGGGTACGTCATGGGCGGCGCGATGGGAATCGTCGCCTGCTGCCACTTCGCCATCGCCTGCGAAAGCGCAATCCTCGGAACGCCAGAGATCAAGCGCGGCCTGTTCCCGATGATGATCATGGCCGTGCTTCGACGGGTGATTCACCCGAGGGAGCTGCTCAAGCTCATGCTGCTGGGCGAAAAGATCACGGCGACGAAGGCGAAGGAGATCGGCTTGTTGACCGAGGTGGTCCCTGACGACGAGCTCGATGCCCGGGTCGCAGAGCTCGCCGGCCAGCTCGCCAAGCAATCACCGAACGCCATGCGGATGGGCCTCAATGCGTACAACGAGCAACGCAAGATGTCGGTCGAGGAAGCGCTTCCGTACCTACGGGAGCAGCTCTACGCGGTGCTCAAGAGCGAGGATGCCCGGGAAGGCCTCGCGGCGTTTTTTCAGAAGCGCGAGCCACAATGGACGGGCCGTTAGTCGAGCACGTCCTTGACGAGGAGCTCGACCGCCCCGCCGCCTATCCAGTGGTCGGGCTGAAACTCGCCGACCAGCCGGAGGTCATCCCGTCCTTCGATTCGCGAGAACATGCCGGGGGCGAAGGCCCGAACCGAATCCTGGCCAACACGAAGCCTTAGCTTTCCATGAGCGCGCGCTTCGCCGACGCCTGTCGCTTCGACGACATGTGCGTCGACCAAGAACGTCGGCACGGGGTAGCCCTGACCAAACGGTCCGAGCCGCTGAAGGTCATCGAGCGTGGGAACGCGAAAGGCGCCGCCGAGAACGACATCGACTTCCTCCGACGGCCGCCCGCTCGAACGGACACCCTGAGTGGCCTGCAAGAACGATGCACGGAAGGAGTCGAGCGCCGTCCTCGACAGCGAGAGCCCGGCTGCAGCGCGATGGCCACCCCAAGCCGTCAGGTCGGACGCGCATCGAGAGAGCGCTTCGTGCACGTCGAAGTTCGGGGTGGTCCGGGCGCTGCCGTGACCATCCTCCCCGTCGAAGGCAACCACAATCGCCGGAACCCCAAACGCATCCACCAGGCGCGCTGCGACGATCCCAGCGACCCCGCGGTGCCAGGCGTCACTCGCGACGACCACACCCTCTTCAGGAGCGTCTCCGTAGAGCTCACAGACCTGCGCGCGCGCTTCTTCGGTGGCGCGGTTGGCGAGGCCCTTCCGCTCCTCGTTCTTCGTCTCGACCTCTTGGAGCAGGCTCCAGGCCTCCTTGGTCGTCGCCGCGCTTAGGAAACGCAGCGTCAGGTCTGCCACTCCGAGCCGACCGGGCGCGTTGAGCCGAGGCGCAAAGCGGAACGCGATGTCGCGGGCGGTGAGCTGCGCCGCCTCCGGAATCTTGGCAGCCTGCCGCAGGGCCACGAGGGCCGGTCGTGAATGCCCCGTGCCGATCGTCTTCAAGCCCGCGCGAACCAGGCGACGGTTGTCGCCGGTCAATGGGGCGAGGTCGGCGATAGTGCCGATCGCTACCAGGTCGAGCCAACGACGAAGGTCGAGCTGAGCGTCGAGCTCAGAACGAAGTGCGGCCCCGAGCGAGAAAGCCAAGCCTGCGCTGCACAGGCCCTTGTAAGGGAAGTCGCACTCGGGACGATGCGGATTGAGAAACGCAAGAGCCGGAAGCTTTTCTTCAGGGACGAGGTGGTGGTCGACGACGATGACATCGATTCCCTTTGCCGTGGCCTTGGCGATCCGTTCGTGGTCGCTCGACCCACAGTCGCAGGTCACCAGTAGATCCGGACGTTCCTCCAAGCACCGGTCGAGGGCCTGCTCGCTCAGCCCGTATCCGCCGCGAAAGCGATCGGCGATGAGGGTACGCGCCTCTCCACCGAGCGCCGTGATCACCTCACTGAGAATCAGGGCCGAGGTCGTGCCGTCGACGTCGTAGTCTCCAAACACGACGATCCGCTCCTTGGCGCGAATCGCGCGCGCGATGCGTTCCGATGCGAGGGCTCGGTCCGCCATCGACTCAGGGGAGCTCAAGCCACGAAGCGTGGAGTCGAGAAAGGGGCGCGCAGCCTCTGCGTCGTGAAGGCCTCGGTGCAGAAGCACTTGAGCAGCCGTCAGGCCGAGGCCACACGCGTCGGCAAGCATGCCAGCCGCCCGTTCATCGGAAGGCCGCACGCTGTACCGCTCCACCGAGCTAGCCCCGCGTGCGACTGAAGAGACGCCGATCCATCAGCTCGGTGATCGGCGCAGCGATGAAGACCGACGACAAGGTGCCGACCATGATGCCGATTCCCAACGCGAAGGCGATGTCCTGGATGACCCCGGTGCCTAGGAAGAAGAATGCGGACACAGACAAGAGGGTCGTGAACGATGTGACAATCGTTCGTGACAGCATCTGAGAGGTACTGACGTTGATCAGCTCGCGCAGGCTCTTGTCGCGAACTCGCACCATGTTCTCGCGGATTCGGTCGAACACGACGATCGTATCGTTGATCGAATAACCCATGATGGTGAGAAGCGCAGCGACCGTGGTGAGGTTCACTTCCTTCTGCAGCAACACGTAGACGCCGAGCGTGATGAGCGCGTCGTGGAGCATCGCGATGACGCCGCCAGGCGCGAAACGCAGATCGAAACGGAAGGCGACGTACAGCATGATGAACGCGATGGCGTACAGCAGGGACTGAATCGCCGCGTCGCGGAGTTGCTCGCCCGCCTTGGGACCGACCCATTCGACTCGAAGCGCGCCCTCTGGTGCGCGGTCGCCGAACCGTTCGCGAAGCTGAGCCGTCAACTCATCGGCCACACCGACGAGCTGAGCTTCATAGCGGGGGTCGCGGCTGCCGGTGAGAGCGTTGATCGAGCGAACGTGTGCGCCACCCCCCTCGAGAGCCTCTTGGAGCTGCTGCTCGTGGACAGGACCCGAGACGCGGAGCGTGATCTTGTCACCTCCTGGCGAAACCTTCATCTCGCGCAGCACGTCCGCTCCGAGGGCTGCAGTCACGGACTCGCGAATTTTCTCGACCTGCTCGGCCGGCAGGGAGGAGACCTCACGAACGCGGATGATGTACTGGTTGGCCTCGCCCTCGACGCTGATCACGTCGGGACGCGCATAGCCGGCATCTTCGAGGGCTTCACGGATCTCTCCAGAGGCGGTGTCCCCTCGGAATGTGAGCTGTACCTCGGTGCCGCCGGCAAAGTCGATGCCCAAGTTGGGACCAGGGTAGAAGAGCGAGACCAAGCTGAGCAGCGCCATGATGCCGAGGACGGTGATGACCGGCCCGCGGTACTTCATGAAGTCGATATAGGTACCGGGTTTGATGAATTCCATGTCAGCCCACCCGCAGTCGCTGCACGCGCACGCCGCGTACGAGCCAGTCAAAGAGCACCTTCGAGCAGAACGTGCCGGTGAAGAGCGAGGTGCCGATGCCAATCAACAGCATCGTCGCGAACCCCTTGATCGGCCCCGTGCCGAACTGCCAAAGTACGATGCCTGCAATGGCCGTCGTGAGCTGGCTATCGAAGACCGAGGAGTAGGCCCGTGCGTAACCCTGCTCGACAGCCGAGCGCGGCGACTTCCCGAGCCTGAGCTCTTCGCGAATTCGCTCGGTGATCAGCACGTTCGCATCGACCGCCATACCGACGGTGAGCGCGATTGCAGCCACGCCGGGCAGCGTGAGCGTCGCTCCGATGCCGGACATGGTCCCGAGCAGAAGCTGCAAGTTCAGCAGGACCATCGCGTCCGCGACCAGGCCGGCCACTTGATAGTAGAGGGCCATGAAAATCAGGACGAGAAGGATCCCGACGAAAGCCGCGACCGCGCCCTTCCGCACGGAGTCCTGACCAAGGGTCGGACCGATGAGCTGCTCGTTGGCCGGGCGAAGCGGCGCAGGAAGCGCACCAGCCTGAAGCACGACGACGAGGTCCTTGGCCTCCTGGAGGAGCTCGTTGCGATCGAGATAGGCGCCAAGGGTGATGCGGCCGCGTGCCCCAATCTGCCCTTGAATGACGGGCGCCGACTCGACGCGGTCGTCGAGGACGATGGCCATGCGCTTGCCAATGCTCCGGCCTGTGAGGTCGGCCATGCGCGAAGCGCCACGCGTGTTCATCGTGAAGTCGACCTCGGGGCTGCCACTCTGCGGGTCGAACCCGACCGAAGCATCATCGAGGTCCTCACCGGTCGCGTCGGCGACACGGTACATGTAATAGGTGCGCCAGCCTTCGCCGCCCCGGTCGGGGTCAGGATCCTGACGGCCAATCGAGATCTCGTGGTCGTCGGGCACCGGAAGGGTCGCGATGTACGCGCGAAGGCGATCCCGTGCGTCCTCACCGAACGCTTCGGCGAAGACCTGAGAATCCTGGTCGAGGTAGACGCCCTCGGGGGGGGCCGTGAAGACGGCGCGAGAGTCCGACTCATCGTCGACGATCTTGAACTGCAGCTGCGCCGTGCGGCTGATGATCGACTTGATGCGCTCGAACGAGCTCTCTTGCGCACCCGGAATCTCGATGATGATGTCCCCGTCGTTCGGCCGCGCAATGACGGTCGGTTCGAGAACACCCATGCTGTCGATGCGGTTGATGATCGTGCGTTCCGACTGCCGAACCGCGGTCTCGCGCATGTTGGCGAGCTGTTCCTCACGCATGTGAAGATCGACCACGAGGTCGCCCACACCGCTCGCGACCCGAAGATCCCGAAAATAGTCCGTCACCCAAACTTTGGAGAGCTTGTCCGCGTCCTCTTGGTTGGAGAACGTGATGCGAATCGCCCGAACCGCACCGCCATCCTTGTCGACCCGCTCGACCTTGCACCGCTGTCGAATCGCTTCGAGCTTGGGCCTGTCGATGTCGTCGACTTCCTCCTCGGGGACGACGCCGATCAGGACGCCGCACTGGCGCTGTACCTGCTCGGCGACCCGGTCGCGACGGTCGCGAATGTATTCGTCGACCTCGACCTCATACATCAACCGGAGGCCGCCCTTGATATCGAGGCCCGGGTTGATCTGATTCTGGAAGGTCTCTTTGACGATGTCGGGGCACGGCAACCATCGATCCACGCTCGGCCATAGGGCAAGAAAGCCCAAGACGGACGAGCCGACGACGATTGCCAAACGAAAATACCAGCCTCGATCCATGATCCTCGCCTGTACGTTTAGCTTTTCGGTTCGGGGGGTTGGTCCAACCCTGCAATGTGGCTCCGCAACACCTTGATGCGCGTGCGGTCCGCGACCTCGACGGTCACGTCTCGCTCATCGAGCGCCGTGATCTCGCCGCGGATGCCACCATTAGTACGAACGATGTCGCCCTTCTTGAGGTCACCCATCATCGTTTCGTGTTGCTTGGCTCGCTTCTGCTGGGGTCGAATCATCAGGAAGTAGAGCACCCCGAACATCAATAGAAGCAGACCGATTTGCTCGGTACCGCCACCGCCACAGCCCAGAGGCCCGGACACTGGACCGCCGCCACCCGCGGGAGGTGCGACCGGGCCGCCCGTCACCTCGGGCTGAAGCAAAATATGAAATAACGAGTACAGCACCACTCACCTTCAATGCTCGTGAAGCCCGGATGCACGACGCGTTCCGGGGTCCTGAAGCGCCGGCGTTTCTACTCCATGCCCCCAACCAGGTCAACTCAGCGGAATTGCGGATTTATGCTACATACGCGCGACCCCCGATTGGTGGGGGTGCGAGGAGCAGCAATGGTGGACAAAGTGGACAAGATCTGGCTCGATGGGAAGCTCATTCCTTGGGAGCAGGCGAACGTCCACGTACTGACGCACACGCTCCACTACGGGCTGGGCGTCTTCGAGGGCATTCGCTGTTACAAGCTAGAAGACGGGCGAAGTGCGATCTTTCGTTTGGAAGAGCACATTCGACGACTGTTCGATTCTGCTCACATTTGCATGCTCCCGATGCCGTACAGCCAGGAGCAGATCGTCGAGGCATGCCTCGAAACGGTGCGGGCGAACGGCCTCGATGAATGTTACCTGCGCCCGATCGCCTTCATGGGCGACGGCGAGATGGGGCTCGGCGCAAAAACAAACCCGACTCGCGTCTCGGTCATCGCCTGGCGTTGGGGCGCATATCTGGGCGAAGAGGGCCTCAAGCGCGGAATCCGGGCCAAGGTCAGCTCGTTCCAGCGCGCCGGCGTCAACACGCTGATGTCGAAGGGCAAAATCAACGGCCACTACGTCAACTCGATCCTCGCCAAGCGCGAGGTGCAGGCCATCGGATACGACGAGGCGATCATGCTCGACACCCAGGGGTATGTTTCGGAGGCTTCGGGCGAGAACCTCTTCGTGGTCCGCGACGGCGAAATTGCGACCCCCCCGATGGGCGTGTCGATCCTCGGCGGCATCACCCGCAACTCGGTCATGCGAGTGATGCAGGACCTTGGGCTCACCATCCACGAACGCTTGATCTCGCGCGACGAGCTCTACATCGCAGACGAAGTCTTCATGGTCGGCACCGCCGCCGAGGTCACCCCCGTGCGCGAACTAGACGACCGCACCATCGGCGCCGGCTCCCGTGGCCCCATCACCGAGAAGGTTCAAAGCGCCTACTTCGACGCGGTGCGCGGCGTGAAGGTGCCGGACGACAGCTGGTTGTCAATCGTCTGACCGCCCTAGTCGAGGACGGTCGTGTGAATGATCATCCGCCGGCAATGCGGGCACTGATGTAGCTCGTCGCCGCGCTGTAGCTCGATGTTGAGCTGAGGTGGCAACGACATTCGGCATCCGGGGCAGGTGCCGTCCTTGATGATGATGACGACATTGGTGATGCCGGTCTTGAGTCGGTCGTAGCGCTTGATGATCGCCTTGGGGACCTTGGCAACGAGGTCTTCGCGACCGTTGAGCATTTGAGCACGCTGCTCTTCGAGCTCGGTCATGCGGGCCTTGGAGCTCTCCTCCTTCGACTGCAGGACGCCCTTTGCTTCTTCGAAGTCTTTCTCCCGCTCAGCGAGGGAGGCGGTCTTGGCTTCGATCGCTTGGCCGATTCGGCCGAGCTCATCTTCGCGCTCTTTCATCGACCGACGGTTGGCGTCGACCTCTCGTTCGCCGGCGTCGGCCTCACGGATGCTGGATGCTTGCGCGACCTTCTTTCGAGCGCGCTGCAGCCCCTCGTTCCGCTCCTTGAGCTCGGTGCTCTGCTGCACTTTGAGCTCCTCGGCTTCCGCGAGCTGCTGGCGCTCTTGGGCGAGCATCGTCTCCAGTGTCTGGACGTTGTCCCGCAGCTCTTCCAAGCTCTGCGGGATTTGTTTGAGCTCGGCGTCGATATCACGCGCCGAGTCATCCATTTCAGCAAGTTTTGCCAGCGCTAAAAGCTCTTCGCGCAACGATCGCCTCCGTGGTCAGCCAAAGCTCGCGAGCCTGTAGCGTGCCTTTCCCGGTGACGCAAGAGAACGGACGGAGGCCGGCCCCGTAAAACCGGCGCGTGGGCGCCGCCCACTGGGCTCGAGCAAAACCGCGAGGCGGTTTTGCTCGGTAGGCCCACCTGGACTCGAACCAGGAACAACCCGGTTATGAGCCGGGGGCTCTAACCAATTGAGCTATGGGCCCTCGCGCCACTTCTAACCCGAACAAAGCCTGAACGCGAATGAAACGCAGCCGGAGTGCGACGGAACCCCGCGACGTATTTTTTTCCGAGCCTCGGACTAGTTGTCCACGAAGGAGCGTAGCTGCTTGGAGCGGCTTGGGTGTCGGAGCTTGCGGAGGGCCTTCGCTTCGATTTGGCGAATGCGTTCTCGGGTTACTTCGAAGTCTTGGCCTACCTCTTCGAGGGTGTGGTCGCTCTTTTCGCCGATGCCGAAACGCATGCGGAGGACCTTTTCCTCGCGAGGGGTCAGGGTCTTGAGGACTCGGCGGGTCTGGTCCTCGAGGTTTCCGTCGATGACCGCCTCGACTGGCGACACGGCGTTCTTGTCCTCGATGAAGTCGCCAAGGTGGCTGTCTTCTTCTTCGCCGATCGGGGTCTCGAGGCTGATCGGTTCTTTCGCGATCTTCAAGACCTTGCGGACCTTCTCGAGCGGCATCTCCATGCGCTCCGCGATCTCTTCGGGGTCGGGCTCGCGGCCGAGCTCCTGCACCAGGTAGCGTGAAGTGCGAATCAACTTGTTGATCGTTTCGATCATATGGACGGGAATTCGGATCGTACGGGCCTGGTCGGCGATCGCACGAGTGATGGCCTGGCGGATCCACCAGGTGGCGTAAGTCGAGAACTTGTAGCCACGGCGGTACTCGAACTTGTCGACCGCCTTCATCAGACCGATGTTGCCTTCCTGAATCAAGTCGAGGAACTGCAGACCGCGGTTGGTGTACTTCTTGGCGATCGAAACCACGAGGCGAAGGTTGGCTTCGACGAGCTCGGCCTTGGCTCGCTCGGACTGCCGCTCGCCTCCGGCAAGTGCGCGATAGGTGTCGCGCAACTGCTCAACCGGTTGACCAATGTCTGCTTCGACATCGGTGATCGCCTTTTGTGCGTCGCGAATGTGCTCCTCCGAAAGAAGGATCTGTTCTTCCGAGCCGTACTTCCGCTGCACCCTCTTCTCGACGGCCTTGCTCTCTTGCATGTCGCGGATAACCCGCTTCATGTCTTTGTGCTTGAGACCGCCGACGCGCGCTTCGGCTTCGTTCACCTCGCGCTCCGCGCGCTCGAGCCGACGCGTGTACCCCTTGATGCCAGCGACCACTCGGTCGATCTGCTTCTTGGTGAGGTTGAGCTCTCGCAAAAGCAAGACACGCTCGTTGAGGTGCTTGTCGAGCTGCGCAGCGTACTGCTTCTTGCTCCGGTCCGAGACTTTGCGCTTGCTGTCGATCTCGGTCTGCACCTTGGCCATCGATGACTCGATGCGCTTGACCTTGTCGAAGAGCTTGAGGGCGCGAACCTTCGCTCCCTCGAAATCGACCTCTTCCTCTTTGTCGAGGTCGCGAACGACGTCTTTGACGCGGAGTTTGCCCTTTCGAAGGCTCTCGCCGATTTCCAGAATCTCGGAGACGCCAACGAGTGAGTTCAAAATCACGCTGAAAATCTGGCCTTCGCCCTCTTCGATGCGCTTGGCGATTTCGACCTCACCTTCTCGCGTGAGAAGAGAAACCGACCCCATCTTTCTGAGGTACATCCGAACCGGGTCATTCGACTTCTGCGTGTAGCTGTCGTCGGCAGGCGGGGGAATCGTCGCTGCGCGCCGAACGGAGCTTCGTGTCGCCGCAACTGGAGCCTCGCTCGTCCGGCTCTGGCCTTCAGGTGCGCCATCAACCACGTCGATGTCTTCGCTCTTGAGCCAGACCATGAGGTCGTCGATCTGGTCCGACGTCACCATGTCCGGCGGCAACGCTTCGTTGAGCTCGTCGTATGTCAGGTGGCCCTGCATCCGTCCGCGTTCGAGGAGCACCTGCACCTCTTTGCGTTCGCGGCCTTTGATCTTCGGCACCACGCGCGACACGGGCTCGGTCTTGAATTTCGACCCCGTTGATTGTTCACGCACTGAGCTCTTGCCCGCCATCTTCACCTCTGCTTCATGTTCGATTTGAGCTTGTGTGCGCTGCGCGTCAGCTCCACAAACTCTCGAGTGAGCCCTGCTGCCAACGCATCGTCGCCAACTCGGCGCGCTTCTACGATGCGTTGCTGCAAGCGGGGCAGCTCATGTTCGATGTTTTGTCGTTCAAGCAGAGGAAGGCCGTCGTCGAGTATTTGACGAGCCTCTTCGACGCTGTGCTCCTGCACAGCCAACTTTGCTTCTAACCACGGCCTGAGTTGACTCTCATTCAACTCGTCGAGCAAGCCCGTGACGTCGAGCGATCCCTGCCTATCCACCATCCGCAAGATAGAATCAAAGATGGCGCGAAGATCGGGGCTCGTCAAAAGCTTCGGCAGTTTCTGTGCACTCTCGTCATGGACCAGGGTGGGTTGATCGATCAGAACCGAAATCAACTTCGACTGTAACTCCGACACTGGTGTTGCAATCCGCTGCTGCACTGCGTCACGACCTGGTGCCACGCGATCGCTGTTTCGACCCAACCCACGACGCAACTCGCGACGCACTAAACCCACGTCTGTGATCCCGAATTTGCGGGCAACGCGTTCAATGTAGAGGCCACGCTCGATCGGGCTTTCGACCTTGGCAAGAATCGGACCAAGTTTGCCGATCGCGTCGGCCTTTGCGTGCGGGTTTGGCTCTACAGACGCGGCTGAATCATCAATTAAATATTCGATTATGGTGGGTGCGCTCACGATTCGAGCGCGCAAAGACTCGGCTCCCTGTTCGCGAAGGAAGCTGTCCGGGTCGGCGCCCTGCGGGAGCGACACGACGTGCGCGGAGAGTCCCACCTTGGTCACCGTCGTGTACGACTCGCGAACGGCTTTGCGGCCCGCCTTGTCGCCATCGAAGAGGAAGACGACCTTCTGTGCGAAGCGCTTGATCAACCTTGCGTGCGCCTCGGTAAACGCAGTGCCCATGGGCGCGACCGCGTTTTGAAACCCAGCTTGATGAAGTGCGACCAAGTCGAAGTTGCCCTCGCACAGCACCGTGGTGTCCTCGCGGCGGATCTCGACACGACCTTCGTGCAGCCCGTAGAGGACATCGCCTTTGTGGTAGAGCGGGTTCTCCGGGCTGTTGAGATACTTCGCGGGTGGCTCCTTCTGCTCTTCCATCGAGGGCGCAGCCGCCAACGCGCGGCCGCTAAACGCGACGACTTTGCCGTGCACGTCGGCGATGGGGAACATCAACCTATGTCGGAAGCGATCGTAGTGGCCGCGGCCTGATCGGCGCGGAACAATGAGCCCGACCGCCTCGGCATCTTCGGGCGACGCGCCAGCTCGATCGAGGAAACGCGCGAGCGAGTCCCAGCCGTGCGGCGCATAGCCGAGTCGGAAGCTGCGAGCCGATTCTTCAGAGATGCCGCGGTCGAGAAACTCCTTGCGCGCAATGCCCCCGTCCGGATGCTCGTCCAGCTGTTGGCTGTAGAACTCGGTGGCCTTCTCCACCAAGCCCGCGAAGCGGTCCGACTGTTTCTTGTTACGTTGAAACTCGGCCTCACGCTGTGGGTCGTGCACCGGCAACTGCACGCCGGTTTGCTCTGCGAGGTCGCGGGCGATCTCGGGAAATGCCTTGCCCTCGACATGCATCAAGAACGAGAAGACGTCGCCCGACGCCTTGCAACCAAAGCAATGGTAGAAACCGCGGTTGGGATGCACGTAGAAGGACGGGGTCTTTTCGTTGTGGAACGGGCAGAGCCCCCGAAGGCTGTTCCCCGATTTCTTGAGCGCGACGTAGTTGCCGATGATGTCCGCCATGGGGGCGCGGTCGCGGATCTCAGCAATCTTGTCTTCGGAAATCACCGCGGAGCGAGTGTAGACTTCGCGTGCTTCTTGGCAAGCGCCGCCCGCCACTGTAGTTGTGGCGCGATGGCTCAGGCGCGCGCATCGCTACGGCAGATCCTGGGGGTGTATGCGGTCGTGTGCGTGGCTGTCTTCGCGGTGACCCGGCTCGAGCCGCTCGCCGCCGTGGGGCCATATGTCCATCTCGCCGTCGCCGCGGTGTTTCTGTTGACGGCGATCCGGCAAACGCGTGGCGACGCGGCTCACTACGGCGTCGCCCTCGGCGGTCTCTTGGAACCGTCGGACGACGGTCGACCTGCGGGCCCGCTCGGGCTCTTCGACCTCGGTCGCGCGATTCGACGCGCGTTGCCGTCGGCCATGAGGGAGCTCGGTGTGGCGGTCGGCATTGGGGCCGTCGTGTTCCCGCTCTATGCGATCGGCTTCTACTGGTGGAGCAAGCCTGGCGGCGGGTTCTCGCTAGCGCTTCCGCCGAGCATCGCCAGCTTCGTCCTCGCGCAGCTCATCGTGGTCGCGTTGCCCGAGGAAGCGTTCTTTCGAGGCTACCTGCAGACCGCACTGACCGATCTCACGACGAAGCGGCATCGGGTGCTCGGCGTCGAGCTCTCGCTCGGCGCATGGGTACTTCAGGCGGTTCTGTTCGCCGCCGTCCACTTCCTCGTCGAGCCCCACCCCGCCCGGCTGGCGGTCTTTTTCCCGGCCCTTCTGTTCGGATGGACCCGGGCCTGGCGTGGAGGGATCGGTGCCGCCCTCGCGCTCCACGCGATGAGCAATCTTTATTCCGAGATTCTGGCGCGTAGTTGGCTATAACGACGTCATGCAGGCCACTCCGCCGGCTCCCACCATTCTCGCGGAAACCGTTCGTCGCGCTTTGTCCGAGGACATCGACCGGGGGGACATCACCACCGAGGCTTGCGTCGAGCCGACCGCACTGGGCACCGCCACGCTGAACGCTCGTGAGCGCATCGTCGTCTGCGGGTTGCCGATCGTCGAAGAGGTGTTCGCCCAGATCGACCTCGCGGTGGACGTCGACTTCCGCGCGCAGGACGGCGACCTCCTCGACGCCGGGACCGCCCTTGCGACTCTCGATGGGCCCGCAGCTTCGATTTTGCTCGGCGAGCGCGTCGCGCTCAATTTCCTGCAACGGCTCACCGGGGTGTCCACCATGACCAGGCGCTTCGTCGACGCATTGCCCGAAGGTTCCGCGACGCGCATCACCGACACGCGCAAGACAACACCCGGTTTGCGGGCTTTCGAGCGCTACGCGGTTCGATGCGGCGGAGGCCACAATCACCGCGAGGACCTCGGCGCGGCGATCCTGATCAAAGACAATCACATCGCGGCCGCAGGCGGGTGCACCCAAGCGATCGAACGCGCGCGCGCACATGCCCCGCACACCTGCCGCATCGAATGCGAGGTGGATACCCGCCCCCAGCTCGAAGAAGCACTCGCCGCCGGCGCCGACATCGTCATGCTCGACAACTTCGACGACGACGCGGTCCGCGACGCACTCACTCTGATCGACGGCCGGGCGATCGTTGAAGTGTCAGGCGGGATCACGCTCGAACGCGTGGCGACGCTTGGCGCCTTGGGCGTCGACGTGATCAGCGTCGGCGCGCTCACCCACTCCTCGCCTTCGTGCGACCTTGGGCTCGACTGGAGCTAGGCCGTGATCGACGACCTGACGCCCGAACAGTTGCGCCCTCGGCTGACGGGGAACTGGGGGTCCTCGTTGACGGTGCACGAGAGCACCGCCTCCACGATGGATGATGCCTCCGCCGCCGCAGCGAACGGAGCGAAGGACGGACACGTCGTGCTGGCCGATCAGCAGACCCGTGGACGGGGAGCGCATGGCAGGCAGTGGAGCTCGCCCCCCGGCTCCGATCTCTACTTCTCCGTCGTCGCGCGCCCCATGGTCGAGGCTTCGGCGACGGCGCTCATCACCCTGGCTACGGGGTTGGGGGTACGCGACGCCGTGGCAAGCTTTTTGCCGTCTCGCTCGGTCTTGGTGAAATGGCCAAACGACGTCTGGATCGAAGGGCGAAAGTGCGCCGGCGTGCTCGTCGAGAGCCGAACGCTCGGGATGCGCATCGACGCGGTGATCATCGGCGTTGGTCTGAATGTGAACCGTACGCAGTGGCCGCCCGAGCTGGCTGCGACATCCCTGCGAGCGGAGCGTGGCGACCAAGCGCCTTTGGACCGCGGCGAGGTATTGGCCACCCTCCTCTCTCACATCGAGAGATGGGTGGCGCGCCTAGTCAAAGATGGCCCGACGGTCGTGGTGAACGCACTTCGGCCCAGTCTGGCTCTGCTCGGGGAGCCGGTTCGCTGGGAAGATGGGAACGGCATTTTTCAAGGTATCGACGCGGACGGCGCAGCGCGCGTACGCACGGATGTGGGTGTGGTGTCTCTTCATGCGGCGCACCTCGAGCCGATCGGGCGCTGAGCGCGGCACTTGCCGAAGCGCCAGTTGCGCACCAGAACATGCCCCATGGCCCACGCCCGCGAGCTCAAATGGCTACAAGGTTCTGTCGGCGTGCTTTCCCTCGATGACCGCGCGATCATCTCCGTCAGCGGCGACGACGCTCGCGAGTGGCTCCAGGGGCAGCTAACCAATCAGTTCGAAGGCGTCGAGCCCGGAGGCTCGCAGTACGCATTTGTGCTCACCCTCAAAGGACGCACCTTGGCCGACGTGTATGCGCTCGTCCGCGAAGACGACGTGTGGCTCGATGTTCCCGCGACCCAGGTGAGCGCGCTCCTCGAACGCTTGGACCGCTATATCATCATGGAGGACGTGGACCTCGAAGTGCTCGAGGACCTGCGGGTGATCACGGCGCAGGGTCCGGATGCGGGCGAAATGGCAGAGGGCGGATGGCCTGCCGACCGGCTTGGAGTCGGCGGTCGTCAATGGGTCGTCCCTAGCGCCGAGCTCGAGGCGGAGCTCGAGCGGTTAACCGCGCGGAGTCGCGATCTTGGGGGCGGCTGGGTGAGCGACCAATCGTGGAGGCACGCCCATATCCTTCAAGGGCGGCCGCGATTCGGCGTTGATTTTGGCGACTGGACCTACCCTCAGGAGACCGGCCTGAACCCCCTCGCGGTTTCCTTCAACAAAGGTTGCTACATCGGGCAAGAGACAGTCGTCATGCTCGAAAACCGGGGAAAGGCCCCCAAAGTCTTGTGGCGTTGGGCGGTCGACGCCGAAGAACCGCCGATCGCCAAGACGCCGATCTCCCTGGGCGGCACCGTCGTGGGCGAAATCACGTCTGCGGCCCAAGATGGCGACGGCGTGTCTGCGCTGGGCTTCCTCAAGCGTGGGCACGAGGCGGAGGGGCCAGACGGCTTCGTAGTCGACGGCGCGCCGGCTCGGGCGCTTGGCCCGGTGGAAAACGGCCCCGGGGTATGCCTTTCCCCCACGTGACGATACGGAATGCCATTGGGTGGCGCGAATCGAGGGTCGGCCTTATAGTCGCAGTCAAAGGAACACTATGCTGAACCTCACCACGCGGGCCGCAGAGAAGGTCAAAGAGATCCGAAACCAAGAAGACCTGGCCGAGCAGGGCCTCCGAGTACGGGTCATTGGCGGCGGTTGTGCAGGGTTTTCGTATGATTTGTTCTTCGAGGACGAGACCTCCGAAATGGACCAAACCTTCACGTCACACGGAATTTCCATCTACGTGGATATGATGAGCGTGCAGTACGTCGAGGGAACCGAGATCGACTACGTCGAGGGCCTGCAGGGCGCAGGGTTCAAGTTTGTAAACCCGCAGGCTAAACAAACCTGCGGCTGTGGCTCGAGCTTCGCTACCTGATTTTTCAATCATTCCGTAGGTTAAGCGAGCCCGGACAGCCCATTGGGGCTCGGAGAGCCACGGGACGGCTCCTCTTGACAGTTGGTGGTGACGTAACGTAACCCGGCACGACACATAAGAGAGCCACCATGCAGTCATCCGCCTCCCTCGACCGTTACATCCAGCAAGTCCGCGCGATACCCAAGCTGTCCCGTGAGGACGAGCACCAACTCGCTCTGCGAGCACGCGAAGGCGACCAAGACGCCGCGGACCGCCTCGTCGAAGCCAACCTACGATACGTGGTTGCCATCGGGCTTCAGTATCGCCGGTACGGCGTGGCAATCGGTGATTTGATCGCAGAAGGAAGCGTCGGCTTAGTGACCGCGGTCCGCAAGTTCGATCCGCACCGTGGCACGCGGTTCGTCACCTACGCGGGGTATTGGATTCGCGCATTCGTGCTGGAGGCGGTCGTCCGCTCGAGCACGATGATCGGCGCCGGCTCCGGGCCGTTTCGGTCGAAGCTGTTCTTCCGGCTGCGCCGAGAGCGGGCCCGGCTTTCGAATCTCATCGCGGATCCTGAAGAGCTGATCGCGAAGCTCGCGTCCGACTTCGACACAACCCCTGAAAAAATGACGGAGCTGCTCCGGCGGCTCGACCAGCGCGAGATTTCGCTCGATGCGCCCGCGTATAGTGACTCGGACGCGACCTTGGTCGAGATGCTCCCGGGCAACGCGGAGCCGCAAGACGTAGTGGTCGCACGGCGACGGCGTCAGAGCGGCATCGAGTTGCGGCTCGAGGGTGCGCTGTCGGTCCTCGACGATCGTGAGCGGCTCATTGTCGAGAAACGGATCTTGAGTGACGACTCGGCGTCGCTCGCGTCGCTTGGCCGCGAGCTCGGCGTCAGCCGTGAGCGGGCGCGCCAGCTCGAGGCGAGAGCGAAGAAGAAGCTCGCGGAAGAGCTCAGGGATCTGGCCCCCGCAGCGTAGCCCACCTGTTCAAGTGTAGGGTGCCCTCTTACCTGCTCGCTGCCCCTGAGGACCTTTCATGGGCGGTGCGATCTTGGCGGACCCGGGGTAGCATGTAGGCCAGATGGCGTTCGAGGAAGGGGACATCACGCTGCTGCGCCGCGACGCGACGCAGCAGCTGGGACAAGACGATCTCGTCGAAGAGCCCGATTCCGCAATGCCGCCTGCGATGCCCGGTCGCGAGACCGCCGCGCCCCCCATGCCCGCATACGCGAAGGTGGACCGGGCGCGCAGGGCGCGCGATTGGCTCGAGGAGTGCGAGCGCGAGCTCCGCGATCAGCCGGACGCTCGCCGCGCCGCGCGATTGTACTTCGAGATGGCACGCGCTTGCGAGGGCCCGCTGAAGGATGCCCGCCGTGCGCTCCAGTACTACCAAGCGACGTTGGAGCGGTCGCCGGACTACGTGCCCGCCATTCGCGCGGCGCGCCGGCTACTGCTTGGCACGCGCATGTACACCGAAGCGCTTGCACTGTTCGACGCCGAGGCGCGTGTGACCCGGCAACCTCGTGACAAGGCCACGCTGTTCCTGTTGAAGGGACGGCTGCTCGAAGACGTGCTCGGCAATCGCGACGCTGCGGCAGAGGCGTATCACACGGCCAGAGCGTTAGACCGGTCACACGCTGCGATCCTACGCGCTACCGAACAGCGTTCGTTCGCCCAGCGCGCGTGGCCCGATGTAGACCGGAACCTGGCCGAGCTCGCCAATTCGGCCGCGGCGGACGATGGGCACCGCGCGGCGTTGATTATTCGCCGTGCTCAGTTGCTCGAAAGCCGGCAGCAGCGACCCGAGCAGGCTGCCGAACTCTACGAGACGGCGCTGCAGCTCGACTCGAGCGCGGTGATCGCGGTGCACGCGTTGAAGCGGCTGTACTACAGCCAACGCCGTTGGCGTGATCTGATCCGCACGCTCGAAGCGGAGGCGCAGTTGGAGACGGAGCCGTCTTCCAAAGCCTCTTCGCTGTATAGGGCAGCGCGCATTCATGCGGAGCGTCTGGGGAATCGAGATGAGGCGATCCGCGTGCTCGAACAAGCGCGGAGCCTGCGTCCCGGGGACCCTCTGATTCTCGGCGAATTGGCACGGCACTACGAGGCAGGGCAGCGGCTGCAAGCGTTGGTCGAGACGCTCGAGGCGCTCACCGAAGCCAGCGAGGACGAAGCGGAGAAGCTCACCTACACGCAGCGAATCGCTCGACTGTATGAGGAGGAGCTCCGCGACGTCGACCAAGCGATCGCGTGGCACGAGAAGGCGGTCGAACTCAACCCGACCTCCCTTTCGAGCTTGCAGGCCCTGAGCTTGCTGTACCGGGTGCGCGGAGCTTGGCCAAAGCTCATCGGCATGTGTCTGCAAGAAGCACGCTACACGACGGACGCGCAGCGGCGCGCCGATTCCCATGCCCGCGCGGCTGAGATCTACGAAACCAGGCTCGATGCCATCGACGATGCGATCGATCACTACCACCGCTCGCTGAATGCGATGCCCGACCATCCCACCGCGTTCAAAGCGCTCACGCGCCTCCTTTCGGACGTCAGCAAGCCTAAGGAGCTGGTCCAACTCTACGAGAACGCCTTAGACCGAGCGACCGGAACGCGCGCCGTCTCGTACCTGCTCAAGATCGCGCAACTCTACGAGGACGTGCTCGGGGAGCATGCACTCGCGGCGCAAACCTACAAGCGCGTGTTGCAGCAAGACTCGGGACACCTGACCGCAGTCCAGGCGTGGCAACGCTCTGCGGCGCGCGCGCACCGTCCTCGGGAGCTCCTCGAAGCGCTCGACTACGAGATCGAGCTCACCGTCGAGCGGGACCGCTTGGTTGGGCTCCTGCACCGAGCCGGCGAGGTGCTCGACGAGCAGCTGGGCGACCGCGATGAGGCGATCGTTCGATACCGTCTCGCCCTCGACAAAGACGCCCGCCATGTCCCCACGCTCTCGAGCTTGGGGCGCCTGTACTACGCCGCGGGGCGCTGGAATGACCTCCTCGACATCTACAGCCAAGAGCTGAAGCTCACGTCCGCCAAGAGTCGACGCGTGGCCCTGTTGCAGAAGATGGCCGAGATCTCGAGAGACCACCTCGGGAGCGACGAGGACGCGCTTCGGTACCACCGTGAGGCGATCAAAGTCGACGCAGCGCACGCGCCCTCGCTGCAGGAGCTCGCACGGCAGTTGCGGGAGCGGGGCGATTGGGACGAGCTGGTCGACGTCTTGGAGCTGCAGCTCCGCAACTCTGGGACCGCCCAGCTCCGCGCGCGCGCCGCATTCTTGCTGGGGCAGGTCTACGAGGAGCACCTCGACGACCGGACCAAGGCGGTGGCATCGTACGAGGCCGCGGTGGCAGCGGATGCGAGCTACCGGCCGGCCGTCGACGCACTGGCCCGGGTGCGGGCTGAGGAACACGACTGGACCCATCTGCTCGCCGATCTCGAGCGCGAAGTGAGGCTCACCAAGGATCCGACGCAACGCATCGCCTTGTTTGCGCGCAAGGCCCAGGTGCTGGAGCGGCAAGACAGGCACCGCCAGGCGATTCAGGCCTGGGAAGATGTGCTCGCCGTCGACGACAAACATCTCGGCGCGCTGTTGGCCCTCGAGCAACTGCACCGGCAAGTCGGCGCCTGGGAGTCGTTGTGCGCTGTGTACGCCACCCAATCGGAGGTGCTCGAAGACCCAGCCGGCCGTGTTGCGGCACTCTACGAGCTGGCGCGCCTTCTGGAACATCAAGGGCTCGGAGAATACGACGACATCGTCGGCGCCTACCGACGTATCTTGGAGGTGGCCCCGACGGACCTCGGAGCCCTACTCGAACTCGAACGGTTGGCGGCCGGTCAACGGGACACCACGCTCCTTCGTGAAGTCGATACTCTGGTTGCGAAGTCGGCGCACGACCCGTCCGTCGCCGCCGCGCATCGCGCGCGCCTTGCCGAGCTGGTCGAGGGCGAAGAAGACACCCAGGCGATCGAGCAGTTCCGCGCGGCGGCAATCGCGGACCCCTATCACATCGGCGCGGCGCGCGGGTTGACCCGAGTCGCCCAGGAGACCGACGACCCAGCCGCTCTCGTCGACGCGCTTCGGCGCGAGGCGGAGGCAGAACGTGACGCGAAGGCCGCGTCCGAGCTCTTGGTGCAAAGCGCGGTGGTTCGTTTGCAGCGCATCGGGGACCACGACGGAGCTCGGCGCGATTTCGAGCAGGCGCTCGAGCTGTGGCCTGATTCGGCGGCGGCGGCGGATGGCCTCACCGACGTGCTCACAATCGATGCAGGCTGGTCCTCTCTCGTCGACCGCCTCTCTCAGGCCGCCTCGGGGGCACGCTCCGTGGACCGGGCAAGCGCGCTTTGGCTTGCGGTCGCGAGAGTGCAGAGCGAAGAGCTTGGCGAGCTACCGGCTGCGATCCGAACGCTACAGCGGGTACTGAAGGTGGAGCCCCGGCACCTCGACGCGCTCGAGCGGCTCGCGCATCACTTCGAGGCCAATCAGTCCTGGCACGAAGCTGCTGCGACCATGGAACAGCTCCTGGCGGCCGCGCCTGAGAACAGCCGGGTGCGGCGGGTCCTGCTCGACCTGGCTCGCTTGTACCGCGAGCGGTTGAACATGCCGGACCGGGCGCTCCGTCATGTCGAAGCAGCCCTTGCGCCCGAGCCGGCACACCCAGCGGCGCTGCAGGAGCTTTCACTCGTGCACGAAGCGCTCGGACAATTGCCGGAGGCCTTGCAGGTCGCGCGCCATCTGCTCGACGTGAGTGACGGTGAGGAAAAGGGCGATACTTTGGTCCGCCTCGGGCAACTCGAGCACGCAGCGGGCGACGGCGGCAACGCCAAGATCGCTCTTTGCCGCGCCGTCGTGCTCGAAGGTCCCAGCAGCGATGCAGCGCGCACCCTCGAAAGCCTGTGCGAAACCGAAGACGACTGGCGCGCCTATGCCGAGGCGCTCGGCAACCATCGCGCCCGTGGCGACACAGATCGCGTGACGACCGCCCTCGAGGTCGCGCGGATCCTTTCTGACCACTGTCGGGACGAGCCGGCAGCGGTCGCGGCGCTTCGGAACGGCCTCGAGGAAGGGGCGGCCAACTCCGAGCTTCGGCGCGAGCTGGCGGTGCGATTGCGCGGCCGCGGCGAGCAGCCGGCAGCTGTCGAACAGCTCCAACTGGCGTTGTCGCAGGAGCCGCTTCGCCAGGAGCTATGGCGCGAGCTGGGGGTCGCCTATCAAGCCGGGAACCAATTGCGGGAGGCGCGACTCGCGGCTCTGCCCCTACTCGCTGTGGGTGCCGACGACGAGCACGATAGGGCTCGGGTGGCGGCCGTCGACGCATGGCCCGCTCGAGTTCGGCCAAAATCACTTCGAGGCTCGGTGCTCGACCAACTGGGCACGCCGCGCGCCGAGGACACCACGGCCGGCGCACTGTTGGCGGCGCTGAGCCCGGCTCTCGCCAAGCTCTATCCCCCGGAACTCGAAAGCTACGGGCTCGCGACGCGCGATCGCCTCGCCACCGAAGCCAATCACCCACTCCGCGAGATCGCGAACCGAATCGCAGCTGCACTCGACGTTCGCAACTTCGACCTGTTCCTGCACCGTATTCGAAATCGAGGCATCACGGTCGAGTTTGGCGCTCACCCGGCCGTGCTCGTGCCGGCGACTATCATGGAGCAGGAACCGGCGACGCAGGCCTTCCTCCTCGCGCAGCCCATGACGCAGATCGCGCGCGGCTATCACGCGATTGAGAAGCTCACACCGCGAGAGCTCGATGTCCTGCTGGCGTCCGCGGCACGAACAGTGAAGCCAGACTTCGGTTCGGGCCTCACGAGCGAAGAGTTCCTGAACGAGCAGACGAGACGCCTACAGCGCGCGATCCCTAGGCGTGACCGCAAGCTGGTCCGCGACACCGCCCTCGCCTACTCGCAGGCGAAACGAGTGAAGTTCGACCGCTGGGTCAACGCGGCCAACCGAACCGCGCTCCGAGCCGCGCTCCTGGTCTGCGATGACCTCGCTCCGCTGGTGCAAGAGGTGCGAAGCCGAATCGCTCCGGAGCGAGAAGCTGAAGGAGAGACGTTCGACGCGCATCCGGCGTACACCGATGCCCTGAAGTTTTGGGCGTCCCCCGCGGCGATGCACTTGCGCGAACACATGGGGCTGCTCTCTCCTCGCTAGCCTCCTCCTCATGGGCCTCAAGCGAGCGTCAGCCGGCGTCGTGAGTGTGCCGGTCGATCCGATAGACCGCCGTCCCAAACGCGACGCCGACGATGACGAGCATGAGCAGCCCCGAGTAGAAAGCGGGGCTCGCGAAAAATTCGGTGAGCCCGTAGTCGCGGGTGAACTGTCGGTAGGACCCGACTACGCGGAGCCGCTCCCAACCTAGCGGCCACACCGCGAGCGCAATGGCAAACGCGCCGATCGCGGTCCGACGTGCAGCCGCGTCACGCGAAGCGCGACAAAGGGCCGCACCAAGCCCAAAGCCGAGGGCCGCGGAACCGAGAAGGAGTAAGGCCGTGAGGAGGCCCCACACCCAGGGAGCTCGGCCGGTGTCGACCCAATAGAAGAGAAACCAGTCGCCGTGAAAGACGTAGAAGTAGACGGCGGTTGGCAACAGGACGAGACCCACGAAGAGCGCAAACGCAAGGAAGGCGTCCATCCGCCACGCAGGGTCCGAGCTATGACGAACCTCGTCGAGGCCGGCATGGGCCGAGAGAGCGCCGGCGGCAACAGCGATGAAGAGCAGGAAAAGTAGCGGCAAAGTGTTCCCCAGCGAGAGGCTACGTCCCCGGTTCATGGACGGTCAACCAAACGAGCACCATAGTTGGGGGATGCGCAAGGGTGCATGGGTCGGTTTAGTGGGGTTTGTCGCGGCTTTGGTGCCAGAGGTGCACGCGTCCGCGGACACGCTGACCGAGCTCACCGCCCCGTTCGCGGACGCGCTTCAGGGGGGCAGCTACCTGGGCGCCCTTGGACTGATCTTCGTAGCAGGTCTGGCTACCTCGCTGACTCCGTGCGTGTACCCGATGATCGCCATCACCGTCAGCGTGTTCGGCGCCAGGGAGGCTGAAAGCCGCGCCCGGGCGGCACTGCTGTCGACCGCGTTCGTGTTGGGGATCGCGGCGCTGTTCACTCCGTTGGGCGTCGTGTCCGCGTTGACAGGAAGCGCGTTCGGAAGCGCACTGGCGAGCCCCTGGGTGGTCGGGACACTGTCGGCGTTGTTCGCGGTGATGGCATTCAGCATGTTCGGCTTGTTCGATCTCGCCTTGCCATCCGCGCTGCAGAATCGCCTCGCGGAAGCCGGCGGGTTCGGGCTGCGTGGCGCGTTCGTCCTCGGATTTGTCAACGGGATCATCGCCGCTCCGTGCACGGGACCTGTCCTCGCGGTCCTGCTGACGTGGGTCGCGACGACTGGCAACGTCGCGTTCGGCGCGCTGGCCTTGTTCATCTACGCGATAGGCATCGGTGTATTGTTCTGGTTCGTCGGGACGTTCGCGGTGACGCTGCCGAAGTCCGGGCGCTGGGTCGAATGGACCAAGAGCGCGTTCGGCATCGCGATGCTCGCGCTCGCGTTCTACTACTTGCGTGGTGTGTTGCCCTATCCCCGTCCGGCCGTGCGAAACGAAATGTGGCTCGCGGCCGCGTTCGGGTTGCTGGTAGGCGGCGTCGTCGTAGGCGCCATTCATTTGTCGTTCAAGGGCGGTGCATGGGGAGCGCGCGTTCGAAAGGCCATCGGGGTCACGGCGTGCGTCGCGGGGGTTCTCGGAATTGTCGGCTGGGCGGAGGCGCTCCCGCCGGGCGTGCACATCGGTTGGGTCGAGAGCTTCGAGGCGGGCAAGACCCAAGCGCTGGCGGAAGAGCGTCCCATGCTCGTGGACTTCGGAGCAGATTGGTGCGGCGCGTGCCAGGAGCTCGAGCGCGACGTTCTCAGCGATCCGCGAGTCGTCGCCGAAGCGCAGCGGTTCGTGACCGTGCGGGTCGACCTCAGCACCGATAAAGCGACCGACGACAAGTGGGCGCTCCTCAAAGACTACAAGCAACCCGGCCTGCCTTTGGTGGTGCTCCATCACAGCGATGGCTCGGAGGCGGGGCGAGTCACCGGTCTCGTGGAAACCGACGAGTTCCTCGAAATGATGAGCGGCGTTCACTGATTTGCGCACCGCCGTGCTAGCCTCCGCCAAGGAGCGACCGGAATGAAGAAGAGGACCCTCTCGAGACGTGAGATGCTTGGGCGCACCGTGCATTTGGCCGTGGTCGGTTCGATCCCGGTTCTTCTCCACGCCTGTACGAAGCCCGAGTTTCGCTGCAGCGACGTGAGCGGCCTCGGTAGCGCCGACTTGGCGCTTCGGACGCAGCTCGAGTACCAGGACCGGTCCGCCCACGGCGAACAGAAGAACTGTTCGAACTGCGCGTTCTACAAAGCCGGCGACAAGAACCAATGCGGGCTGTGCACCCTCGTCCGAGGTCCGATTCATCCGCTCGGGTACTGCAACTCTTGGGCGGCGAAGGGCTGAGTCTCTAGCGCTATGGCCTTATTCGAGGTGCGCGGCCTGAGGAAGGCCTTTGGAAGACACGTGGTCCTCGACGGCCTCGACATCGACATCTTCGATGGCGAGGTCATCACCATCATCGGGGAGTCGGGCTCCGGGAAGAGCATCCTGCTCAAGGCGATGATGGGCCTCCTCGAGGTCGACCGGGGCAGCATTCGCTTCGATGGGGACGAGGTGACTGGACAGACCGAGGACCGGTGGATGCAGACGCGCCGTCGAATCGGCATGCTGTTTCAAGAGTCCGCCCTCTTCGACTCCCTCAACGTGTACGAGAACGTCGCGTATGCGCTACGTGAGCAGACGAGCATGTCAGAGGAAGAGATTGGGGCGCGGGTCGCCGAGACGCTAGCGCTGGTCGATCTTCCGGGGATCGAGGGTATGGCGCCCTCGGATCTGTCAGGCGGTATGCGCAAGCGCGTGGCGCTGGCTCGCGCGGTGGCGGTTCGTCCCGAGGTTGTGTTCTACGATGAGCCTGCCGAAGGGCTAGACCCGATCAACGTCACGCGCGTGAACCGGTTGCTCCTCGGGTTGCAGAAACGTCTGAATGTCACCTCTGTCGTCGTGACACACAACCTCAAGGCAGCGTTTGCGATTAGCGATCGGCTCGCCCTCATCCACGACGGCGCGGTCGCGGCCACCGGCGCTCCGGAAGCGTTCCTCGACTCCGAAGACCCCGTGGTGAGGGAGTTCATCGGCGATCGGATGAGAAAAGTTCTGCGCGCAAGCTGAGCTGGCGGGAAGCGATTCGTCTAGGGGTCACTCTCGAGGCGGCCGTGCCAGTAGACCCAGTTGGCCCAGGCTTCGGGAATGGAGCTTGTCGGGTCGACGCGGAACGCTACGACGGGCAGCCATTTGGGCTTGACGGGCGGGCGCCGCAAACGAAGGCCCGCCTGGCTGGGCGAACGATTGCCCTTCTTCTCATTGCATCCATAGCAGGCCATCGCGATGTTTTCCCAGTTGGTCCTGCCACCCTGCGACTTGGGGACCACGTGATCGTAGGTCAGGCCGCGCAAGCGGTGACGGACGCCGCAGTACTGGCATTTGAAGTCGTCGCGCATGGCGACGTTGATGCGGGAGAACTTGATCGCCCGCTTCCGGCCGACGATTGTGCGGAGCAACCGCACCACGGCGGGCATCTTGATGGTGATGGTGACGGAGCGAATGTCTTCGTCGTACTCCTCGACGACCTCGACCTTGCCATCGAAAATCATGCAGACGGCGCGTTGCCAACTGATAATTCGATGGGGCTGATAGCCCTGGTCTAAGACAAGGGTGCGCATTCCGTTCGAAGCCTCATATAGCGCGAACGGGCGAAGATGCGAACCGCGTTG
>CAXMRN010000056.1:0-34434 GCA_964195565.1 uncultured Polyangiaceae bacterium
GTGTGGACGAAGCGTGGCTTGCCCTTCTCCCCGGGCCGGAAGCGCGCCTTCATCCGGCGCGCTTGAAAATCGCCAAACCACGAGCAACTCGAGATCTCGCGGTAGGCGTTTTGTGCCGGCAACCAGACCTCGAGGTCGTACGACTTCTGCGCCGCGAATCCCATGTCGCCCGCGCACAGCTGGACGACCCGATGGTGCAAGCCCAACTTCTGCAAGATCGCCTCGGCATGTTGAGTCAACACGTCCAGCTGAGCCTCACCATCGTCCGGATGGCAAAAGCGAACGAGCTCCACCTTGTCGAACTGGTGCACACGGATCATGCCGCGCGTGTCCTTGCCGTAGCTCCCCGCCTCGCTTCGGAAGCACGCGGTGTACCCGGTGTACGCCACGGGCAGCGCGGATTCCGAGAGGATCTCATCCGCGTGGAGATTGGTGATCGGAACCTCCGCCGTGGGGACGAGGTAGAGGTCATGCCCCTGGGCCTCGGCCTGCGCTTCCCACTCTTCGTCTTTGGCCATCCGAAACGCGTCTTTGGCGAACTTCGGCAGCTGGCCCGTGCCCAGCATCGCGCTGTCTTTGACGAGCACCGGGGGCCAAACCTCTTCGTACCCGTGCTCGGTGGTGTGCACGTCGAGCATGAACTGCATCAGCGCCCGATTGAGCCGCGAGCCGTACCCCTTGAGCACCACGAAGCGCGACCCGCTGATCTTCGCGGCGCGCTCGAAGTCGAGAATGTCGAGCCTCGTGCCCACCTCGACGTGGTCGCGCGCATCGAAATCGAACGCCGGCTTGTCGCCCCAAACGCGCACCTCGACATTGTCGTCTTCGGTGAGCCCCTCGGGTGTGTCGGGGTGAGGCAGGTTCGGCAAGTTCAGGAGGATGGTTTCGAGCTCGCTCTCGACTTCACCTTGGCGACCTTCGCCCTGCTTGATTTGGTCTCCCAAGGTGCGGAGCTGCTCCCGCTTGGCCTGAAACTCCTCGGACTTCTTGTCAGCAACCTTCGCCATCGCCTGGCTAGCCTCATTGCGCTCTTGGCGAAGAGCCTCGACGTTCGTGATGACGGTGCGTCGCTCCTCGGCCAATGCCCCCAGCCGGTCCAGCAGAGCAGAATCGGCGAAGCCACGGCGCGTCAGAGCGGCTTTCACGTCGGGCAGATTCTCGCTCACATGGCGCAGGTCGAGCATGGGAGCGGGTCTACAACAGGAGCGCGCGGAGCACCAGGCGCGCACTTCTTGGCGCAGGCTTCAAAAGCTTCTAAATTGAAGCCGTGGGCAACACGGGCATGCTCGGCCGTTTGGGGGTCGTCGGCGACGTTCACTGCGAGTCCGAAACGCTCGAGCGGGTGCTCGACGCGTTGGCGACGATGAGCGTCGATGCCGTCCTGTGCGTAGGCGACTTGGTCGACGGGCCTGGGGGTGCGGACGCGACTCTGCAAATGCTCGAGGCGCGCGGCGTGCAGTGCGTCGCAGGCAACCACGAACGCTGGTTCCTCACTGGCGAGCAACGGTCGCTCGACAATGCCACCCACGAAGTGAATCAACTGTCGCGGACGTTCATGGAGTCGCTCCCGAGGGTGCGCCAGTACGCGACGCCGAGTGGCAATGCGTTGCTCTGCCACGGCGTCGGCGAAGACGACGAAGCCTGGCTGACACCCGATACCCGCGGCTACGCCCTTCAGGACATCCCCACCTTGCGGGAGCTCATGCTCGACGACGACGTGCAGTTCATGCTCGGCGGCCACACCCACGAGCGGATGGTCCGAGTCTTCCCTGGGCTCACAGTGATCAATGCGGGCACGATCCACCGCAACTACGAGCAGAGTTTCATGGTGGTCGACTTTGCTGCGATGCGCGTTGGGTTCTACTCGGCCGAGGAGGGGGAGACCGGGCGGCTGATCGAAGAGGTCGAGCTCCCCATGCCAGACCCGGTGGAGTAGCCCCGGGGGCACCGCGTAAAACGAGGCTTCGCCGCCACGGGACCGGGAGGCGGGGTCCTAGTCATTGGGCACCGCACCTGTCACCCGATACAATCAACTGGTGGGGGTTCTCGAGTACCGCGGGGTAGCCAAACACTTTGGGCGGCACACCGCGCTCGAAGGGGTGTCGCTCGAGGTCGTGCAAGGTGAGGTGTTTGGGCTTCTCGGGCCCAACGGTGCGGGCAAGACGACGCTGATTCGGATCGGTCTCGACATTTTGCGCGCCGACGAAGGGGACGTGACGCTGTTCGGTGCCGCGCCAAGTCCTGACGCGCTCGACCGCACCGCATATCTTCCCGAGGAGCGGGGCGTCTACCGTCGCGCCAAGGTCCGGGAGCTCCTCAGGTACCTCGGACGACTCAAAGGCCTGCGACACGATGCGGCTCGTGACGCGGCCGACCACTGGCTCGAGCGTATCGGTTTGAGCCACGTGGCCGAGCAGCGGGTGGAGAGCCTCTCGAAGGGGATGACGCAGAAGGTTCAAATCGCCGCGTGTCTGATGACCGACCCCGAGCTCTGTGTTCTCGACGAGCCGTTCTCGGGACTTGATCCGATCAACGTCGCGCTCGTCACCGACTTGATCGAAGAACGGCGTCGCGCCGGACGGACGACCGTGTTGTCGACGCACATGATGCATCAGGTCGAGGCACTTTGTGATCGTGTGGCGCTCATTCATCAGGGCAAATTGGTCGTCTACGGCGAGCTCGACGAGATTCGTCGGCGCTATTCGCCGAACGATGTGATCGTCTGGACGGCGATGGATCTCGGTGCTCTCGGTGTTCGGGCCACTCCGCACAAGGCTGGGGGCTGGCGCGTGGAGCTGCCGCCGGCCGCGACTCCGGCAGGATACCTGGACGAGCTAGTCCGTAGCGGCGTGCTGATCGAACGGTACGAACCTTTGGTCGCGCGGATGGATGAAATCTTCGTCAGCCTCGTAGGCGGAGGCGACTGAATCGTGCGCGTTCGGCGAATCGCTGCGGTGGCACGTTTCGAGCTGGTCTCGGTCGTCAAACGTTGGTCCTATTTGATCGCGACGTTCGGCTTGCCGATCTTCTTGGCGCTAGTCTCTGGCACCGTGCTCGGCGTTCAGACCTACTTTCTTTCGCAGCGCGCGGTGGAAAGCTCCGAGTTCGGCCTCATCGATGAGGCAGGCGTCGTCGACCGCACGGTGTTCAAAGATCGCGATGGCGCGTTGGTTTGGACGGCGAACGCCAACGACGTCGTGCTCTACGACAATCGCGACGTCGCTACTGCCGACCTCGAGTCCGGCCGGCTTCGTTCCCTGTACGTCGTCGAGAAGGACTACCTGGCTAGCGGCGAGGTGCGCGCCATTCAGTCCGAGAAGACCCCGCTCTTGAGCATGCGTGGCACGGCCATCGAGCCGCTGCTTCGTTCGCTCTTGCGAAAGTCGCTCATCGAGGGGCGCCTCGACGCCGACGTCCAAGAGCGGGTGCTCTCCCCCGCGTACTTCGTCCGTAGCCGACTCGGCCCAGAAGGCGACCAAGTGACGGGCGTCGACGAGGCTCTCGATCTCCTCGTTCGCACCACGATCCCCCTTTTCCTGGGCATTCTCTTGCTGACCGCCCTTCTGAGCGCCTCCGGCTACCTCGTACAGACCGTGTCCACCGACAAGGAGAGCAAGATCGTCGAAGTGCTGCTCTCCTCGGTGACCCCGGAGGAGATTCTGGCCGGCAAGCTCTTTGGCCTCGGGGCCGCCGGCCTTTTTCAGTTCGCCGTATGGTCATCGATGGTCGTCCTCGTGGCGCTGTCCGCGTCGGCTGCACTTGCGTCCGTGGTGTCGATCCCGTGGCAAGCCCTGGCAGTGGCACCCCTGTTTTTCATCCTCGGTTATCTGTTTCTCGGAAGCCTCATGCTCTCCACGGCTGCCCTCGGCGCCAACGCGGCCGAGAGCCAAAAGCTCACGATGGGCTGGGCGATGCTCGCCATCCTGCCCTTGATGGTCCTCGTGATCCTCCTCGACGATCCGAACGGCATCCTCGGCCAATCAATGACTTGGATCCCATTCACCTCCCCGCTCACCGTGATCATCCGACTTGCTGTCGACTCTTCAGGCATCGCCTGGTGGGAAGTCGTCGGCTCGATGGCGGTACTGGTCTTGTCGACCTGGGCTTCAATCCGTGTGGGTGCCCGACTCTTCCGAGTCGGCTTCTTGCTAACCGGGTCAAGACCGTCCTTAGCCGAGCTCTGGCGCCAAGCCCGATAACCCCGCCCACAAAATTAACCCTTCTAAAAAGGGGACTGTCCCCTTTTTGGGGGGAGGGCGGTGGTTAGGAGTTTTTTGGTTAGGGTAGAGGTGCCGACTTGGGTGAGGTTGGTGGCGGTGAATTTTCGGCGGGCGGGTGATTCCTCGCCTCGTGCTGCGGGGGCGCGGTACACGCTGATTTGTAGGCGGCGGTGGGTGAGGATGTGCTCGATTTCACCGACCGGGTCGGCGTCGAGTCGGGCTTGAAGGCCTGCCTCACGGAGGACGGCCTGCGGGCTTTCGTCGGCCATGGGCACGCCCCAGAGGCCGCCGAAGAGATTCTGATTTCCTTTGACCAGCCACACTTCGCGCGTCGCGCCTCGCCCACATGTCGGAACGACGGCCACCAGCTTCACGTTCTTCGGAGCCTTGCGCGCGCGCGCCACCGGAAGTGCCTCGACCTCGCCGTGAGCCAACCCCTCGCACCGCTCGGCGACGGGGCACGACTCGCATCGCGGTTTCTTGGGTGTGCATACGGTTGCGCCGAGCTCCATCAGGGCCTGGTTGAGGTCGCCCGGACGCTCACCCGGAACCAGGCGCGCTGCTTCTTCCCAAAGCTTGTTTGTCGTTGCGGAGCTGCCGATGGGCGTCTTGATTCGAAGCAGGCGCGCAAGCACGCGCGTCACGTTCCCGTCGACGACTGGCTCTTCCTTGTCGAAGGCAATGCTTCCGATGGCGCCTGCCGTGTAGCGTCCCACGCCGGGAAGCGCGCGCCGCGCGTCCGCATCTTCAGGGACCTCTCCGCCGTACTCCGCGACGACCTCTCGCACCCCTTGGTGAAGAAGGCGGGCGCGGCGGTAGTAGCCGAGACCACTCCAATGGGAGAGGACGGTGTCCTCGTCGGCCTCGGCCAAAGCGCGCGCGGTGGGAAAGCTCTCGAGGAACCGCTCGTAGTAGGGAATGACGGTTTCGACGCGAGTCTGTTGGAGCATCACCTCCGAAACCCAGACCGCATAGGGGTCGCGCGTATGGCGCCAGGGCAGGTCTCGGCCCGCCTCGTCATACCAGCAGAGTAACTTGCCCCGGATCGCGGACATCAAAGGTACTCGTAGAACAAGCGCTCCGGATTCTCCAGCGTCTCGATGACGTCGTAGGCAAACGCGGCGCCGACGTGCCCGTCGACGATTCGGTGATCGAGCGAGAGCGACAGGAGCATCACTTGGCCGATCACGATCTCGCCGTCTCGAACGACGGGGCGTTCCTTGATCCGGTGAACCCCCAGGATGCCCACTTCGGGGTGATTGAGAATGGGCGTAGCGAGAAGGCCGCCTTGCTTCCCGAGCGAGGTCACGGTGAACGTCGAGTTGCGCAGATCCTCCGGCGCGACGGTTCCGTCTCGCGCCGATCGCGAGAGCCGTTCGATCCGTTTCGCAAGCTCGAGGAGCCGAAGTCTGTCTGCGTTCTGAACGACCGGTACCATCAGCCCGGACTCCGTCGCGGTGGCGACGCCGATGTTGTAATACTTCTTGTAGACGAGCTCGTTCGTTTGCTCATCGACCGCGCTGTTCAAGACTGGATGCCTTCGTAGCGCATCGGTCACCGCCTTGATGATGAACGGAAGGAACGTCAGCCGAACTCCCCGCCGCTCCGCTTCGGGCGCAAGCTGCTGTCGCAGGTCGACCAACCGAGACGCGTTGCACTCTTCGACGAACGTGAAGTGCGCCGCCGTCGCTTTCGAGTGATGCATGCGCTCGGCAATCTTCCGTCGCATCCCGACGATCGGTTGCCGTTCTTCGAGCGGCGCGTGCGGCCGGTCCTCGGCCATCTCTGCACGCAGCGAACCGCGAACGTCGTCGCGAGTCACCCGGCCCCCCTCGCCACTCGGTTGAACGCGCCGGAGGTCGACGCCCATGTCTTTAGCAAGGCGCCGTGTCGCGGGAGTGGCCAGCGGCTTCGCCTGAAAGTAGGCGATCTCGGCAATCGCGCCCGGAGAGGTTCGAACAGCCCGTCGCTGGGCGGCCGCAGCGGGCCGCGCCGAGCTCCGACGCGTTGCGCCACCAGGGCTGTTTCCGTTTCCGCTCTCAGTCGCCGGCCCGGACCCGGAGCCAAAAAGCGCTGCTCCAGGCACCCGGTCCTGAATATCCCCGACCGCCGTTGCCGGCGGCCGCGACGATCGCTGCGCCGCCTCAACATTCGAAGCCGCATCCGACTCCAACGTCAAAATTACCTGCCCGACCCGCGCGACCGCGCCGACCTCGAAGCAGACGCGCTCCACCCGCGCGTCACATGGCGCGCCGATGGTCACCGTGGCCTTGTCGGTCATCACCTCGACCATCGGGTCGTCTTCGCCGACCGTGTCGCCGGCTCCAACGAACCATTCGACGATCTCGCCCTCGGCGACGCCTTCGCCGATGTCAGGAAGCTTGAAATCAAGTCGAGCCATCGGTCAGTACCTCGCCGTCTCCAGCAACGCGGGAGCGATGCGGTGCGCGAGCGGAAGGTACTCGTGCTCGTGGGTGAACGGAAAGGGGGTATCCCAGCCGGTCACGCGAACCGGCGGCGCCTCGAGGTGCAGGAAGGCGCGCTCGGTCACCAACGCGACGAGCTCACTGCCAAAGCCGCAGGTGCGAGGCGCTTCATGCACGACGACGACGCGGCCGGTCTTCTCGACGCTCGAGACGATCGTGTCGATGTCGAGAGGCCACAAGGTGCGCAAGTCGATCACTTCGACGTCCACGCCCTGTTTCGCCACTTCTTCGGCCGCCGTAAAAGCCTCATACAGCATTGCGCCCCAGGCCACGCAGGTAACCTGCTCCCCCGGCCGGACGACCTTCGCTTCTGCGAGAGGGACGGTGTACGGCGTGTCGGGCACCTCCATCTTGACCGCGCGATACACGCGCTTCGGCTCGAAGAAGAGGACCGGATCCTCGTCACGGATCGCCTCCAGCAAGAGTCCCTTCGCGTCGTACGGATTCGACGGGCAAACGACCTTCAGCCCCGGTGTATGGATGAACAGCGCTTCGGGCGACTGGGAGTGATACTGCCCGCCGCGAATGCCGCCACCATAGGGCGTCCGCACGACCATCGGAACATGAAACTCCCCCGCGGTGCGATACCTGTACTTCGCAGCTTCGTTCACGAGCTGGTCGAATCCCGGATAGATGAAGTCCGCGAACTGGATCTCGGACACTGGTCGAAGGCCGTTCAACGCCATCCCGATCGCGGTCCCCAAGATACCGGTTTCCGACAACGGCGTGTCGAGCACCCGGTCGGCGCCGAACTCTTCTTGAAGGCCCTGGGTGACCCGGAAGACGCCGCCAAGCTGCCCCACGTCCTCACCCATCACCAAGACATCGTCGTCCTGTTGCAGCGCGCCGCGAAGCCCGCTGTTGATCGCTTGGACGAGGTTCATCTCGGTCACGACTCGTCCTCCTCGTGGCTCGCGCGCGGGCCGTCCACGCACTGCGCCTGCTGCTCGCGAAGGTGCCACGGCTTCTCCGCGTACACATCGCCGAACATGTCGCCAAGCTCCGGCGGCGGCTTCGCCTCGGCGCGCCGCACGCACTCCTTGACCTCGGCGTCGCACACCGCGTGCCAGTCGCCGTCGAGGTCCTCGTTCCACGCGTCGCGCTGGTCGATGTGTTTGCGGAGCCTCAGCAGCGGGTCCGCTTTGCGCCAGGAATCGGTCTCTTCTTGGCTGCGATAGATCCGCGGATCGTCTGAAGTCGAATGACCGCCGAGTCGATAGGTCATCAGCTCGATGAAGGTGGGGCCCCCGCCGTCGGAAGCCCGCTGTACCCCTTCGCGCACCGCACGCCAAACGGCCAACACGTCGTTGCCATCGATTCGGGCGGCAGGGATACGGTACGCTGCGGCCTTCTCGGCCATGGTACGCGTCGCCGTCTGCTGTTCTGTCGGCAGGCTGATCGCATAGCCGTTGTTCCGGCACAAGAACAACACAGGCGCCTGATACACGCCGGCGAAGTTCATTGCCGCGTGAAAATCGTTCGAGCTCGTCGCCCCGTCACCGAAGAATACCCCGACACACTCGTCGAGGCCGCGCTTCTTGGCCGCCATCGCGACGCCAACCGCATGCGGGATCTGAGTTCCGATCGGTGCGCTCACCGAGAGGTAGCGATGCTGTCGGCTGAAGGTGTGATCGGGCATCTGGCGACCGTGCAGCGGGTCGTCGGCGTTGCCGTACATGTGGTCGATGTACTGCTGGAGCGGGTAGCCCCGCCAAAGCAGAGCGCCCACCTCCCGATAGCAGGGCACAATCCAATCTCTGTCACGAAGCGCGGCGGCAGAACCGACAATCGCTGCCTCTTCTCCGAGGGAGCCTACGTGAAAGGCGATGCGCCCCTGCCGCTGGATCTTCTCCAAACGGTCATCGACGATCCGCGTCCGCACCATGGCTTTGTAAAGCGCGACGACTTGATCGACCGACAGTCCCGGGTCGAGCGTTGAATCGAGGCTTCCGTCGTCTCGAATGACGTGCATGTTCTCCCTCAGGTGAGCACGGCGAGTTTCTTCTTGCCGTAGCGGTCCATGGACGGAAGATCGCCGGCGCTCGCTTTGTCGGCGAACTCCCCCGTAAGAAAGACCTCCGCCGCACGATAGCTCGACCGAACCAGCGGCCCCGACGCAACGAAACGAAAACCCATGTCGGCGCCGGCCTTTTCGTACTCGGCGAACTCGGATGGCTCGACGTAGCGTTCTACGGTGGCGTGACGCTTGGTAGGCCGGAGGTACTGACCGATCGTCAGGACGTCGACACTTGCTTCGCGTAGGAGCCGCATCGCTTCGAGCACCTCTTGGCGCTCTTCACCGAGGCCCACCATCAAGGACGACTTCGTGATCGAAGACCCGAGCTCCTTCGCGGCCACCAACGCGCCGATGGATCGGTCCCACGAACAGCGCGCATCGCGAATCCCCCGTTGCAGGCGAGGCACCACTTCGACGTTGTGCGCGAAGACATCGGGACGCCCGTCTTCGACGACGGTGCGAATGTCTTGTTGGCTCCCTCGGAAGTCGCCGACCAAAGTCTCGACCCGCAGCTCAGGGCTGTGGTGCTTGATTCGCCGCACCGTCTGGGCGACGTGAGCGGCGCCTCCATCGATCAAGTCGTCGCGATCGACCATGGTGAGCACGACGTAGGCGAGCCCCATCTCGGCGAGCGAGAGGGCTGTGTTCTCGGGCTCGTCGGTGTCGACCACTCCGCCCGGCTTCCCGGTGTTGACGGAGCAAAAGCGACAGCCGCGCGTACAGGTCTCGCCGAGGATCATGACCGTCGCGGTGCCCTGGCCCCAGCACTCGAAAATGTTGGGACACCGCGCCTCCTCGCAAACCGTGTGCAAGCTCCGACCCCGGAAACGAGACTTCAGTCCCTGGAATTCTTCTTGCTGTGCCCCCGACGGGAGGCGCACGCGAAGCCAGTCAGGTTTGCGAGCTGGTAAGGTCATCCGTCCCTCCAATGGGTCCCAAGCCAAGCTCTTAGGAGCCGGCGCCTCCGCTGTCAATCTTGCCTAACACTACGAATTGTGACGGTTTCTTCGGTTTTGCGCAACGTTTCCGAATTCGGCCGAAGTGGGCGCAATATTTTCGTGAAACTCACTTTACCTGAGGCATCGCTGCCCCATAGTGGAACCGTTGAGTCTTCATATTACCCGTTAGGAGCACCTCGATGGATGAAGAAAGACGACCTAGACGTGCTGGTCCAGTGGAACGGCCAGGCGCCTTTGGTGGCAAACGAGACGTCAACCGGCGCAAGCGCGTCCAAGATCTAGTCGACGCAGGCCTCTCGCTCTTCTTGGAGCGTGGGATCGAGGCGGTGACGATCGACGAAGTCGCCCGGGAAGCCGGGATGGCAAAAGGCAATTTCTACCGGTATTTCCGGGACAAAGCCGATCTCGTAGAGGCTGTCATCGAGCCGGTCGCCAGTACGACCCGACAGGCCGTTCAGGAGTGCGATGACAAGCTGCGTGAAGCCGACGGACGTGACGATGCGGTCGCGGCATATGCCCAGCTCGGCACCAGGCTCGTCGGCGCGCTCGCGATGCACGCGGACGCCATGTGTCTCTACCTTCAGGAGCGCCGCGCGCCGGCAACCACCGCACGTCAGGCGATTTCAGATCTCGCGAACGACCTCGATCGCCGAGCGTTCGCGCTCAGCCAGCTCGCGGTCGATCGCCGCCTGGTCGCGGTCGCGAATCCGCACGTGAGCGCATTGGCCGTGCTCGGCGCCGTTGAGGCGCTCGCCCTGGCTTCGGTGCGAAATCAGGTGCAAATGGACCCGATCGAAACCACCAAGAGCCTCATCTCGATCGTGCTCAACGGGCTTCAAAACTAGCCCCTGGTTGGCCCGTTCCCGGTGACCTAAACATCTGTCCAGCCCGAAACTACCCCTCCGGCTGCTTCTTGTTCACAATTGGGCGGACATGGCGGGGAAGCTGATGGTGGCCGGGGTGCTGCTCGTTTGGGCGGCGCTACCGGACGTCGCACGTGCGGCGAGCGGGTCGGGTGCGAACGACGACGGGGGCGACCTCGGCATCGTCGTTCTGCTCGTCCTGCTGATCGGGGTTGCCTACGTGCTCGCGCACAACGTGGTGGAGAGACTACAGCGTCGCTTTCTCGTCGTGAGTGGCGCCGAGTACCTGCTCCTGGGGTTTCTGCTCGGGCCGGCCTTCCCAGCCATTCACGCGCTCGACAACATCACCGGCTTGCTGCCGATCATCGCGCTCGCGGCGGGTTGGGTCGGTCTGTTGCGCGGCACGGATTTCGACTTCGCAAGTCTTCAGAAACTCGACCCGGCGACGTGGCGCATCGTGTTCTTGCATCACCTCTTGCCAGGCGTCGCGGTCGGCATCGGGGCGTACTACTTCTTCATCGAGACCGGCTGGGTCATCACCTCTGCTCGGGATGCTGCGCTGAGCGCGGCGGCCCTCGCATGCTTTGCGGCCGCCGACTCCGCGGAGCCCTTCGACCTTCTCGCCAGACGCTACGAGATCAGTGGGCGCCTGGCCCCTCTACTTCGAAACGGGACCCGGCTCGGTGACATCGCCGTCATCCTCGCGTTTGGCCTGATCTTTGCCGTCTTTCACGAGAACGCCCCACAAGCCCAGGACTACTCGCCATCGCTATGGGCCTGGGTCACGGTACTGCTCGGTGCCTCGCTTGGGTTCTTGTTCTCGCTGTTCTTGGCGGGTGACGAGTCCGACAACTCTCGGTTCTTGGCCCTGGTCGGAATCATCGCCTTTGCATCGGGCGGAGCGTATTTCCTCGAGCTCTCACCGTTGGCGGTGAACCTCTTCATGGGTTTCGTCCTGGTGAACTTCGCCCGAGGCGGTCAGCTCCTCCACACGACGCTCGAGTCGACCGAGAGACCGATGACGATCGTGCTCCTGATCTTCGCAGGCGCGCTTTGGGAGCGCACCGCGCTCGTTCCGACCCTGCTGGCGCTCGGCGGCTTTCTCGTGCTTCGTACAGGCGCGAAATGGTTGGCGAGCGCAATCGCCGGGTGGGGCACTACCCTTCGCAAAGACCTCTTTCGTGGCCTCTTGGCACACGGCGATGTCACCCTCGCGATGGCGGTGTCGTTCCGACTCGTCTACGACGGAGACGCTGCCAAGCTCGCGTACTCGGTGGTCCTCGGATCCATCATCTTGAATGACCTGATCGCACCACGGCTGCTCAGAGGTTTGCTCGTCGACGAGGGCGAGATCCAGCGCGAGCTCAAGGACTCCGATTCCCGCACATCCATCGAGGTAGTTACCAGATGAACATCGTCGTCATAGGTTTAGGCGAAGTCGGGCGTCACTTGTTGAGCGTCCTCGACAAAGAGGGGCACGACATCGTTGCCGTCGACGCGAGCGCCAAGGCGGTGCAGTACGCCGAAGAGCATTACGACGTCGCATCCATCGTCGGTTACGGGGCGAGCGAGACTTTGCTCAAGGTCGCGGGGGTGGCGCGCGCGGACCTGGTAGTCGCGGTCACGAATCACGACGAGATGAACTTGATCGCCGCACTGGCGGCCAAGCAGCTCGGCGCGAAGCATGTCGTCGCCCGCGTACAAGGCACAGCCTGGTCCGAGTGGACCGAAGGCATTCGGTATGGGCTGCTCGGCGTCGATGTCGTCATCAATCCCCGAGTGCTCGTTGCACAAGAACTCAGCCGGATCGCCCGCTCCTACGGCGCCTCAGACGTCGTCGACCTCGCACAGGACCGCGTCGAGCTCGTGCAGATCGACCTCGATGAGTCTCGTGCTCTCAACAAGCCGCTTTCGGCGGTCGAGCTCCCGCCGCACACCCTGGTGAGTGCGGTCGTCCGTGATGGAGATCTCTTCGTCCCGGGCGGCGCCGACGTGTTGGTCAAAGGCGACCGCGTGTACTTGATCGGGCGTCCCGATGGCGTTCTCGCCGCCGAGCGCCTCTTCAGCAAGGAACGCGAGGCGCGGCGGATTTGCATCGTTGGGGGTGGCGTCGTCGGAAAGGCGCTTGCCCGGGAGCTTCTGGAACAACAGGCGACCGTCATGATGATCGAACGCGACCTCGCCACTGCAGAAGAGGTCAGTGCGGAGTTCCAGGGGCTCGAGGTGGTGCACGGCGACGGCACCGATGGAGCGCTGCTCGAAGAAGAAGAGGTCGGCACCTATGATCTGTTCGCCGCAGTGACACGGCAGGACGAGATCAACCTGATGGCTGCTCTCCTCGCGCAGCGCGCGGGGTGCAAACGGACCGCCACGATCGTGCAGCGTGCGGACTACACGTCGATCTACCGTCAGCTCGGGGTCGACATCGTTCTGTCTCCGCGCACCGTGGCATCGGATCAGATCCTACGCTTCTCCCGAGGCGGAGGCCTGCACAGCTTGACCGTGCTCGAAGACGGGCAGGCCGAGGTAGTCGAGCTCACCGCGAGCCCGAAGTGTCGTGCCGTCAACAAGCCGCTGCACCGGATGAACCTGCCGCGCGGTTCGTTGCTTGCTGCGATCGTGCACGGCGACGACGTGATCATTCCACATGGCAAGGACGTGGTGCACGCAGGCGACCGCGTCATCCTGATGACCACCAAAGAGGCTCGCGCGACCGTTGAACGACTCTTTCGACCGAGGGGTGAGTGAGCGCTCAATCGAGAGATTTTCGCGGCGTGATTCGACCCGTCGGGGCTGTCGTCCTCGGAATCGGCGTCATGATGGCGCTGTGTGCCGGCGTCGGAATGGTTTGGGACCAGTTCGCGCCGGACCCGAGTCGACCTCAGGGCGGCGCTGCGGAGCTTGCGTTGTCGGCCATCATCGTGTCGATCGTTGGACTCGGCGCCTTCTTCTACGGCAATCGGTTCGTGTCCGACCGCATCTCGCGCCGCGAGGCGCTGCTGGCCGTGAGCTTGATCTGGATCGCTGCTGGGGCGTGTGGGGCCGTCCCGTTCATGCTCGGGGCGGGTATGTCGGCCAGCGACGCGTTCTTCGAATCGGTCAGCGGCCTGACGACGACCGGCGCCACCGTCATCGTCGACATCGAAGGACGCCTGTCGCGTCCGTTGCTGCTTTGGCGTTCTCTGATTCAGTGGCTCGGCGGCATGGGTATCGTCGTGTTGTTCGTGGCCGTCTTCCCGAACTTGGGCGCGGGCGGCAAGCACTTGTTCCGCGGAGAGGTACCCGGGACCACGGCCGAGGGGCTCCGTCCTCGCATCGCCGAAACCTCGTTCACCCTGTGGAAGCTCTATGCCGCCTTCACCATTCTAGAGGTTGCCTTACTCAAGGTCCTCGGCCTCGACCTCTTCGACGCCGTCTGCCATGCGTTCACGACGATGTCGACGGGTGGTTTCTCGACACTCGACAGCTCGGTAGGTGGCTTCGACAGCGCGGCGGTCGAGTACGTGATCGCGTGTTTCATGCTGATCGGCAGCGTGAACTACGGCCTCTACTACGGCTTGTTGCGGACCGGTAGTTGGAGGGGGTTCGTTCGCAACATCGAGTTTCGGTCGTACGTCGGCATCGTCGTCTGCGCGGTCGTGGTGCTGACGCTCTTGAACCTGAGCGTGCACGACGAGCTCCTAACTTCATTCCGCTACTCCTTCTTCATGGTGGCCACGACGATCTCGTCGACCGGATACAGCACCGACAATTACAGCGTCTACAGTTCGTCGGCGCTGTCCATCGTGATCCTCTTGATGTTCGTGGGCGGCTCCTCTGGCTCTACGGCGGGAGGCATCAAGATCGAACGGGCCGTACTGATGGGCAAGCAAGCGATCGCCCAGATTCGCAAGAGCTTCCAGCCAGCCACGGTGCAGCTGGTTCGCATGGGTAAGGTCGCGATCAACAATCAGGTTCTCGCAGATGTCGGGTCGTTCTTCCTGATCTACATGGGTTGCATCGGCTTTGGCTTGCTCTTCGTGACCCTGGTCGAAGGCGTCCCCGTGCCGACTGCGTTCGGAGCGATGCTGACTTGCCTGTCCAACATGGGGCCCGCACCATTCCACGTGGGTCCGGACAACTTCTCTTCCTATTCGGCGGGGAGCAAGTTGTTCTTTGCAATGGCCATGCTGCTCGGACGTCTCGAGTTCTTCACGCTTTTCGCTCTCATCTTGCCAGGGTTCTGGAGACGCTGATGACCGGCGCGTACAGCATGCCACCGCCCGGCGAGGAGACCCACGCACGACGGCAGATCACCGTCATCATCCTGCTCCTGTTCGGAATGGTGGCGCTCTATCAGTTCGAGCAGTTCGCCCACGATGGCTTCGACCCGAGCGGAATGCTCGCCTTCGGGTTCGTTGTTCTGGCGAGTTACACCATCGGCGGTCTCGTTGCCCAGGTTCGCCTGCCGCACATCACCGGCTATTTGATCGCGGGCCTGGTGTTCGGGCCTTCACTCGCGAAAGTATTGACGGGCCTCCATCTTCCGGCCCCTTTCGACGAAGGGATTCTCAATGCCGAAGTGATCGAACAGCTCAGCTTGTTCGACACGCTGGCGGTGGCGTTGATCGCGCTCACCGCGGGTGGGGAGCTCAAGCTCGAGGGGCTCAAGAAAGGGTTTCGGGCGATCAGCTCGATCCTGGCCGCGCAGATCGTATCGGTTGGGGTCTTGGTTACCGCGTTCTTCTGGCTGATCTCGGGGGCGGTCCCCTATATCGGCCTTCCCGGTGTCGAAGGTCTCCCGATGGCCGCCGCGTTGGCGGTCGGCGCGATGGTCGCGTCTGTATCCTTGGCGACCTCCCCAGCCGCCACCATCGCCGTGATCATGGAGTCTCGCTCCGTCGGCGCGATGACCCGGAACGTCCTGTCGGTCGTCGTTCTCAAGGACGTGATCGTCGTCGTGGCGTTCGCCGTGGCACAGGCCGTCTTGGCTCAGCAGATCGGAATCGGGGCGATCGAGGGGGGCATCGCGGCCTTCCTGCTCAAGCACATCGTCGTTTCGATCCTCTTTGGCGCGGTGGTCGTCGGCGGCCTGATGGCGCTCTACATCCGATACGTCAATCAAGAGCTTCTGATCTTCGTCGTCGGCGTCGTATACCTCGTCGCCTTCATTGCCGAGCGGCTAGGCTGGGATCCGGTCCTGGTCTTCCTCGCCGCCGGCTTTGGCGTGTCCAACTTCTCGAAGACGGGGCATCGCCTCATCGAGACCGTCGAGCGCCTATCTTTGCCGGTCTACGTCGTCTTTTTTACGCTCGCCGGCGCCAAGCTCCATCTCGACGAGCTTCGTCAGGTCGCCCTGTTCGCGGTCGCCCTCGTCAGCATCCGCGCATTCGCCATCTATTCCGGCACCAAGGTGGGTGCTCGCTTGGGCAAGGCGGACGAGGCGACGCAGACGTTCGGGTGGATGGGCTTCGTCTCGCAAGCAGGCGTCTCGATTTTGCTCGCTGCAATCATTGGGAACACGTTCGGTGAGCTGGGGCGGTCGCTCGAGACGTTGATCATTGGTGCCGTCGCGATCAACGAGCTGATCGGACCGGTGTTGTTCAAGATCGGTTTGACGCTCTCGGGCGAGGCGAGCACGGGCCGTACCTCCCTGACGCCGTCGAGGCACCTGTCCGTCAAGCCTCCTTCGATGCGGCTCGACGGCGAAGAAGGCGAGGCAAAGCAACTCGAGCCATGGCCCGAGCACGTGGGCGAGAAGGATCTATGGGGCGCCCCCTCCCATACGAAGAGCCCCGAGCTGAACAATCGGATGCAGGATCTCGCGGGCGATCTGCAGAGCATCGTTCGGGAGGTATCGACCGGGCCGCTTCGGGAGTTCCAAGTCGAAGCCGGCAAGTATCTCCGTGATTTGCGACGAGAGTTTCTCCGTCACCATCGACGCCTGACCGTTCAAGCGCGCGCCGAGGAGCGCACCGAACGCGACGAGCTGGTGACGATGCTGCGTTCGGCGCAATCCGATTTGGCGGCACATTGGCGTGGCATCGTGCTGGGACGCTCGGTGACGCTCGCCAAGTTGACTTGGACCCCGGAAGCGACGCTAGACAATGTCGATGGCCTGGTCGACGAGTTGCCAGAGGTCGTCCCCGCTCCCTACGAAGACGTCTCGTACCAGTCGAAGGAGAGCGACTCGTTGTGGAAGGCGCTCAGGCGCCAAGCGCTTCGCTCCAGGCGAAGTTGGCGAAAGGCCTTCGGTCAGGGCGAGCCAATGCGCGACGTTCGACTGCGCGCATTGGGCCGTTTTCACTTGTCCTACGACGCGCCGGCACGACTCGAGGGCTTGGCAGCGCTCTTCGTCGAGGCCGACCGACATCTCGCGGCTCGAACTCGAAGCCTCTTCGATGGAGTCATCGCGGGCTACGACGATATCGTCGATGTGTCGGCCGCGCCGGGCGCGGACCTCGAAGGTCAGCTCGTCCGGCTGCGGCACGATGTCGAAGAAGAGCTCGCGCTTGCACTCGACGAGATCGTCCGCATCACGGGCGACGGCACGCACCGAACGGCAAGCGCGCTAGCCGTTGGCTTCGTCCACATGAAGGAAGACCTTCCGATCTTCGGAACGCTCGACCTACGCACTGGCGAGCGCCGAACGAGCCGTCGCTTCGCAAGCCGCATGCGGGCGATGGAGACCCTCACCAAGGACGTGACCAACCTTCGCAAAGCAAGCTCCGCGGAATACTCCTCCCTCGCCATGGAGCTGGAGCTGCTCGGTCTCGAGGCTCGCATCAAAGACAACGTGACTGAGTATGTTTCGCGGCTCACCAACACTGTGAAACGGCGCGCCAGCTCCCAGGTGGAGCGCGTCGGTGACACGCTTCAAACGACACTGACTGAGCTCAATGCCGAGCTCGAGAGCGACTACTCGGGCGACGAGCTCGCCGCAGCATTGCGCCGGGCCACCGAAGCAACGAGCAAGGCCACCGGCGAAGCCGCCCGTGTGACCACCGAGCTCTATCAAGACCTGAGTGACGACGCGAAGATCGCGCCCCTACTCGATTCGCTGGTCGAAGCTTGCCGTGGCCTCACGCCACGCTACCGGGTAACGGTGGGCCAGCGACAGACCGGTGAGTGGCGCTTGCCCGCCTCGCTCCCGGAGGTCGAGGTGCCGTTCCGCGAGATCGTCCTCACTTACATCGACAGTCGGGTCGCCCCGAAGCTTCTCGCAAGTCGGCGAGAGCTTGCTGAACGCGTTCAACCACTGGCCAATCTGCTTCAAGAACTCGAGCGCGTCATCGCATTCAACGTAGAGCTGGCAACCGCAGAACTCGAGATCGTCCACGATGAAGCGATCCCCGAAGAGATGCACACCCTGCTGCGCGATATGGTCTACGGCCAACTCGAAAGAAGCTACAACTCGCTCGAGGAGATCCGGGCCGAGGCCAAGGGCTGGCCCGCGATGATCGAAGCCGAGATGCGTGATGCCGCGCTCGGCACCCTCGCGACGCTCCGCGGGGAGCTGGCAGAGGGTTCCTTCAGCAGGTCACGCCTCGAGGCGATGCGGAGGGCCGCGAGCGGCCTTCGAATGATGGGGAAGGCGGAGCGCGAACCACGCCGCAAGCGGCTCAAAGCGCAGCTGCGTGGCGGTCTTCGTGCGCTGTTCGGCGAAGAGCGCCTCGAGCGATGGAGCGAGCGGCTTGGCCTCACCGGGGCATTGCCAACTGAAGAGCTTTCCGCCGGAGCGTTCGCTGCGCCGGAAGTGGCAACCGACCTTCCACTCGTCTATCGACGGCTCTTTGCGGCCGACACGATGGAGGCCGGAGACGTTCTCACCGGCCGAGATGAAGAGATCCGTCGTGCGGAAGCGGTCCTTTCGAGCGAGGTGAAAGGGCGACTGCGATCCGTCGCGCTCGTGGGCGTCGACGGCGTCGGCAAGGCCGCGGTCTCGAGCGCGATCGTGCGGAGCCGGCGTTGGAAGAATGTGAAGCGAGTTGTCTTCAGCGCTCCGGTAAGTGTCGAGGACGTCGACGCGATCTTCCAGGACGCACCCGAAGGGCAACTGGTCGTCGTCGACGGCCTGCACTGGATGCTATCGATGGCGCCCGGTGGTTTCGATCCGCTGCGGCGTTTCGTCAAGGGCATCATCGAGGAGGGTGGCCGGCGCCGTTGGCTGACGCATGGCGCGGTCCTGTTCTGGAACTTTGCTTCGACCGTCGCGCCATTGCGGGACGCGTTCCCGGAGACCATCAGGCTCGATCCGCTGAACGAGCAGGAGCTCCAAGCCGCGGTGATCGCCAGACACCGACTGAGCGGTTTCGAACACTCCTTCGATCGCGGGGACGGGTCGCCGATCGAGGGTCTGTTCGCGCGCAGCGCCACGAGGATCCGTCGGCCGTACGATCAGTACTTCCATGAACTGCACCAAGCGACAGGCGGCCTCGTTCGCGACGCGCTGCGGCTCTGGCTGGCATCGATCAGGGGGATACAAGACGATATCGTACACGTCGGTCCGATCCCGTCGTCGTCTTACGCCCGGGTCAGGCGCCTTCCGGACGACATCTTGGTGAATCTCTACCAAATCGCACGGGAGGGTTGGATCGACGCCGCCGGCCAAGCGAGGCTGTTCAGACTCGACCCCAACACCGCCCAGGCGCAACTCAGCCGGCTCGCACATCTCGGCCTGCTCGAGGAACGCGATGGGGCGTTCGTCGTCGCCGTTCACCTACGAGGCGTGTTGGGACGCGTGTTCGCGGAACGGGGGTGGGTGCTCTGATGACCAGGCTTCGCCACCTGTGCCTGTCGGTTGTCTTGGTCGCGTCGGTCGCGTCGGTCACGGCCCCCGCGGGGGCTCAGTTGGTCGACTGGGTGGGACACCGCTCAGCGGACGGACCCGCTGCCAAACCTGAGCCCGCGAAAGAGCCGGCGCGTGAGAAGGCGGCGCCTGTGGAACCAGAAGCTCGGCCGGATCGAGGGCTCCGAGAGCCTCCGCCCTGGCTTACGAAGCTGCCACCGGCGCCTGCCCGCATCGAACCACCCCCGCCCGTCGAAGATCAGAGCCCGCTCTTGGTTTTCTTTCTTTCGCTCCTCGGGGTGGGCATCGGGTTGTTCGTCATCGAGCGTGCTCGAAGCTGGATCACCGCCAACATTCCGTTGCGGCGCGTTTTGGGCGCCCTGGTCTTCGTTCTGAGGTTGGTCGGCCTCGGGCTTCTGCTTGCGATTGTCCTCGAGCTGGTGCCAACCGGTCAGGACTGGATTCTCTGGACGCTGGTCGTGCTCGCCTTGGTCGTCGGTTGGTCGGTGCGCGATCTCTTCGCCGACCTGGTGGCAGGTGGAGTCCTAGCGGCCGAGCGTCGCGTGAAGAAGGGGATGTGGGTCTCGGGAGATGGCTTTCAGGGGACCGTCGAGGGGCGGTCGCTTCGTGCGACTTGGCTGCGCGACGGGCAGGGTCACAGGCTGACGGTGCCTAACCGTGCGATGGTCGGCGCGCCGATGGTGTACGACGCCGGCGCCGACGCGGAGCACGAGGTGGTGGTCCGTCTCGAAGGCTACGACGACGCCGGCCTGGTGCGCCGAGCGCTCACCGACGCGATACTGAGCTCACCGTGGGTATTGGCAGGGGCCACGCCGGTGGTGCTGCGAGACCCCGCAGACCCAGTCGTCTGGCGGGTTCGAACGAAGCTCCTCGAGCCGCGATTTTCAGTGCACTTCGAGGGAGAGCTTCTCGAGCGCGTCGAAGACCTGTTGCGACACGAACCTGAGCCCGAGGTGCGCGAAACCGTACCGAGCGACGCGCCGCCGAAAGCCGACTAGGCGATCCAGTCGCGGAGCTCGCCCGTCACCACACGTGGTGCCTGCTGAAGCTCTTCGATCGTCTTGGCGCCGCAAAGCAGCATGAGCGACCGTAGCTCGCGCTCGACTCGCAGCAGGAACGAGCGTGCCCCTTCCGCACCGCCTCCGAGAAACGCTTGGTACACGTGGCGTGCGATGCCGGCGCAGCTCGCGCCGAGCGCGATCGCTCGCGCCACGTCCATGCCGGTTTGGATGCCGCCAGTCGCTATGGTCGTCATCCCGGCTTCGACGCAGTAGCGAACCGACGCCGCAGTAGGAATGCCCCAATCCCACAGCGCCTCGCCGAGAGCTTGTCCGTCGCCTTCGGCGCGAAGTGTTTCGACACCAACCCAGGAAGTGCCGCCGGCCCCCGAAGTGTCCGCATGCCGGATGCCGATCGCGCGAAGCTGGACCGCGACCTCGCGACTGATCCCGTTGCCGGTCTCCTTCGCGATGACTGGCACGTCGAGCTCGGACCAGAGTCGTCGGAAGGTCTGCAAACCACCGCTGAAATCCCGATCGCCCTCGGTTTGGACGAGCTCCATGGCGGGGTTCATGTGCACGCAGAGCGCGTCAGCCCCGACGTCGGTCAGCATCCGCGCGATCGACTCGGTGGACATGTCTCGAGCCTGGACGACGCCCACGTTCCCGAAGAGAAGCGCATCGGGCGCGCGTTCACGCACTTGGTACGTCCAACTCGTCTCGGGGCGCTTTTGCATCGCGCGTTGGCTCCCTAAACCGAAGGCGTATCCGAGTTCGTTTGCAATGGCGGCAAGGGCTTGGTTGATCTCAGCAGCGCGCTCGTGCCCGCCGGTCATCGCAGCGATCAACAACGGTGCACGGAGCTCTTTCCCCAAAAGGCGGACGCGCGTGTCGATCGAATCGAGGTCGGCCTCCGGAAGCGCCTGATGCACCAGCCGCACGCAATCGAGCAGGGTTGTGCGCTTCCGAAACGCGACCTCGTCGGTCGCGCACAGATCGAGATGATCGGCCTTTCTCTGCTCAATGTCTGCGGTCATCACGTCGCTTGCTCGGCAGCGTCCTGCCGTGTACGTAGCTCGGAATAAGGACACTGACACCGTGGCGCAAGGACAATTGGATATCGAGTCTTGGATGGGGGATATCCGGCGCCACGTCGACGCCATCCTGGAACGGTTTTTCGAGTCGAAGTGCAAGGAGGCGAGTCGCCTCTCGCCTCAGGCAATCGAGCTGGTCACGGAGGTCCGGGATCTGACGATGCGGGGAGGCAAGCGGTTGCGCCCCATCGTCACGGCGGCCGCGTATCGCGCGGCGAGCGGATCCCCCGACCTCAGCCCCACATTCGAGGTCGGGGCGGCCCTGGAGCTGCTGCAAACGTATCTGCTCATCCACGACGACTGGATGGACGAGGACAACGAGCGCCGCGGCGGGCCGGCGGTGCACTACGCATTCCAGCAGAAGCATGGGCACGACCACCTCGGCGCCAGCCTCGGAATCCTTGCGGGAGATCTTGCCTCTACGTTCGGTTGGGAGCTTCTTCTGAACGGCGCATTTCCGGCAAACAGGCGAGACGAAGGGCTCGCGCTCTTCGTCCGGATCCAGAAGGAAGTCTTTGCCGGGCAGCAGCTGGACCTCATGACCGACGGTGACGTCGAACGCATGCATGACTTGAAGACCGGCAGCTACACGACGCGCGGGCCCGCGGAGCTTGGCGGAATACTCGCCGACGCGGACGAAGCGGGGATGCGATCGCTTCGCCGCTGGGCCGCTCCGCTAGGCGTGGCGTTCCAACTTCGGGACGACCTTCTCGGCACCTTTGGGAGCGCGGAACAGACCGGGAAACCCGGTGACGACCTGCGGCATGGCAAACACAACGCGGTGGTTGCGGCATTCGGCCGGCTCGGGCCGAGCGCGGCCGATCGTGCCCTGCTCGAGTCCGTTTGGGGACGCGCCGACGCCAGCAATGAGGAAGTCCTCGCAGCAACCCAAGTCCTGTCGGCAGCCAAGGCCGAAGTGGGAGCGCGGCTCGGCTTCTTAGCCGACGAAGCTCGCAGCGCGCTCGCAGCAAGCGCATTTGACGAAGAGGCCAAGGAACTGCTCGAGGACGTGACACGGCGACTCACGGACCGAGGGACCTGATGGGCTTCGGCAGAGGCAAGGTCATCTTGCTCGGTGAGCATGCTGTCGTTCATGGCTGCCCTGCCATTGCGGTCGGCATCGAGCACGGCGTCACCGCGAAGGCCGTTGTCGCGGAGCGGGACCTGTTGCAGCTCTCTCCGTGGGACCTGGCGCTTCGACCGAACGCCGAGGGCGACGAGCCTCTCGAACGGGCATTTGCCAGTGCGCTAGCGACGTATCCCGCTCGGCCGCCGCTCGAAGTGAGGGCGCAGGTCGACTTGCCCGCGGGTGCTGGCCTCGGGTGCTCGGCCGCAATTGGCGTAGCCGTTCTCGACGCGATCGACGAAGCCGTCGGCATCGAACGCTCGCGGCTCGACCTCGGAGCGGCCGCGCTCGCCTGGGAGAAGGTCTTTCACGGCAACCCTTCAGGGATCGACAACACGATGTCGGCGGTGGGAGGTGTGGCGCTCTATCGCAAGGGTGACCCGCTTCAGCCGTTGCATTCGAACAAACCCCTACACTTGGTGATCGGCTACAGTGGCGAATCGTCGAGCACAAAGGAAATGGTGGCATCGGTCAGTAGGCAACTCGTGGGTGATCCCAAGCGCGTGACCAAATCGTTCGAGGGCATCGAAGTGCTCGTGCGCAACGCCAAACTTGCCATCGAAGCCGGCGATCACATCGCCCTCGGGCAACTGCTCGACCTCAACCATACGATCCTGAGCTCGCTGATGCTGTGCACCACCAAACTGGACGACATGTGCCAAACTGCGCGACGGGCGGGCGCGCTCGGGGCGAAGATGACGGGAGCGGGTGGTGGCGGCTGCATGTTTGCGCTGGCGCCCAAGCGCGACGAAGCCCTCCGCCTGCGAGACGTGCTTGGGGAAGGATCGTTCGTCGCCGAGGTGAGCGCGTGACGGACCATCCCATGGAGGCAAGCGCCCGGGCCTGCGCGAACATTGCCCTCGCCAAATACTGGGGCAAAGCCGATGTGAAGCGGAACATCCCCGCTGTCCCGAGCATCTCTCTCACGCTGGATCAGCTGGTGACCGAAACCCGAGTTCGGTTCGACCCGTCCCTCGAAACAGACGTGGTTCGACTCGACGGCCGACGGGCCACCGCGGCCGAAGCCGAGCGCGTGGTCGCCATGCTCGACCGCATTCGGAGAGAGGCCCGCTTGCGTCTCAAGGCGCAGGTCACGAGTCACAACCACTTTCCCACCGCGGCGGGGCTCGCATCGAGCGCATCCGGTTTCGCGGCGCTGGCTGCCTCGGCTTCGGCCGCCGCCGGAATCCGGTTCAACGCTCGCCGACTGAGCGCCCTGGCGCGCGCGTCGAGCGCATCGGCGGCTCGCTCGATCTATGGTGGGTTCGTCGAGCTTCCGGCGGGCGGTCGCGGCGACGCCGATTTGGCGGCGAGACCGATTGCGCCGGCCGAGCATTGGAATCTTCGCCTGATCGTCGCGGTGACCGAACCCGGGCCGAAGAAGGTAGGATCGACCGAAGGGATGGAGCGCTCGCGCCGGACGTCCCCCTACTACGAGGCGTGGTTGAGCCAGGCGCCCAAGTGGTGTCGGAAGATCAAGCGCGCGATCAAGGAGCGCGACCTCGATACGCTGGGCCCCGCCATGGAACAGAGCACGCTCGCGTTTCACTGTTGCGCGATCACATCCGACCCGCCGATCCTCTACTGGGCGCCTGCCACCTTGGCCGCGCTCGCGACCGTTCGCGGACTCCGAGATCGCGGGGTCTCGGTGTGGGCGACCATGGACGCCGGGCCGCACGTGAAGGCGCTGTGCGGAGTCGGTGAAGCCACACGAGTCCGCCAAGCGCTCGATCGAACCTCGGGCGTCACGCGGACCTGGGTCGCGAAGGCTGGACCCGGTGTCGGAGTGCAGCCGTGAGGGCCGTGGGCGCCACCGCCCCGGGAAAGGCTCTTCTGTGCGGGGAGTATGCCGTGCTCGACGGCGCCCCGGCCATCGTGGCGGCCGTTGATCGAAGACTTTCGGTCAGTTGGTCCGAACGCTCTGCGCAAATGCCGCCCGAGGTGGCCGCCACCCTACGCTTCGCCCAAGACGAGGTAGGGGCATTGCCACGATCACTCACGGTCGACGTGAGCAACCTTCAACGCGACCGCGTCAAGCTCGGACTCGGGTCGTCTGCCGCCGCCGCCGTGGCGACCGCGGGCGCTTGCTTTGCAACCCATGGGCGCCAGCTCGCCGACCCCGAGACTCTGCGGCGCGTCTTCTCCATCGCGCTGAGGGGCCACGCATCGGTCGCGCCGCAAGGCAGCGGCGTCGACGTGGCCGCATCCACGTTCGGCGGGTTCTTGCTGTGCGTGCGGACCGCAGAGGGCGTTGACACCCGCTCCTTGAAGCAGCCGTCGGACCTTTTGATTCGCCTGGTCTGGACCGGCCACGCTGCACGAACCAGCGAGTTGGTGGGCAAGGTGCAGGCGCTTCGACGAGCGGAACCGGCGGAGCACCACGCCTGCATGAACCGGCTTTCGGACCTGTCGCGCCGGTTCGCGCGTGCCTTTGAGGACGGGGACGGGACGGAGGTCATCGCCGCGGCCGGCTCCTACGCGAACGCGATGGACCTGCTCGGCGTGGCCGCAGGAGCCCCCATCGTCGACGAGCGGCTCCGACGCGCGGGGGCGCTGGCGACCCAGTTTTCAGGGAGCGCCAAGCCCTGCGGGGCCGGTGGCGGCGACGTCGCAATCGCTTTCTTTTTGGACCCGGACGCCGCAAAATGCTTCGAACTGGCTTGCAAAGCCGATGGGCTTCATCCTATCGATGTGTCGTGGGGTGCAACGGGCGTGCAGGCCTTTTGACGGGAGGACGCTCCGAATGCTGATCAATGTGTACATCCTGTCTCTCATGCTCGGGGCCGTGCTCCTGGGCGCGTCGCTCTTCTTGAACGAGAAGCGCGCCGACGCCGACGACCAAACCCGTGCCCACGACGACACCACCAGGCCGAGCCAGCTCGGTCAGCTCGACGGCGTCGCCGGCGGTGACTTCTTCGTGCGCACCATCCGCTCCCGTCGGTTCTGGACGTTCTTCGTGTCGTTCTTCGGCATGACTGGGCTCGTGCTCGACGGGCTCGACCTCATGAGCGCGACGGTCTCCCTACTCGTAGCACTCGCGGTCGGCGCGATCGCCGGCGCAGGAGCTTCCGCGGCCGTACGGATCGGCTCGAGCTGAGTCGCACCAGTGTGCGGATCTTTTCGCTTGTGGTCCGCTTACCTCCTCGCTCACTCCCTGCGAGGTACTGATGTACCTCTCAGTCGTTCCCTGCGGGGGCGCTGGACCACAAACGAAAATCTCTCGCACACTCGGTTTCGGGATCAAACGCTAGTGTGCGGGATAGGCGCGGGCCTTTGCTTCGAGCCGGTCAATCACGGTGGCCGAGAGGTTCTCTCCACAAAGCCGCGACATTTGCTGGAGCAACGTCGGGCTCGTGACGTTGACTTCGATGAGCTTGCCCCCGATGACGTCGAGCCCGACGAAGAATAGTCCATCGGCGACTAGCCGCGGCCCGATCGTTTCGATGATCTTCCGGTCGGCATCGGCCAGCGTTGCTGGGGCCGCGGAGCCTCCGACATGCACGTTGCTCCGAAGGTCACCCTTGCTCGGGATGCGCCCGACGACCCCGAGTAGCTCGCCGTCCACCAGGAGAATGCGTTTGTCTCCCTCGTCGTACACCTCGGGGACCAGCGCCTGAACGATCGCGTTTCGCGAGCCCAGGTGCGTAACGGCCTCGATCAATGCGTTGAGGTTGGTGTCTCCATTGGAGAGCAAGAACACGCTTTCACCGCCGTGACCGTCGATGGGTTTGATGACCGCCTTGCCACCGACGTCGCTCAAGAAGCGATGTATCTCGTCTTTATGGCTCGTCATGATCGTCGGCGGGACGATCTCCGTGAAGTGATGGGCGTAGAGCTTCTCGTTCGCCTCGCGCAAGCCGCGCGGGCTGTTCACCACCAATGTGCTGCCTTCCACGTGATCCAAGACGAGGGTCAACCACAGGTACGCGTCGGCGAAGGGCGGGTCCTTGCGGATGAACACCGCATCGACGTCCACTAAATCAATGTCCTCAGGTTCGCCCAAGGCAATCGGTTCCTCGGCGTCGATTTTCATCGACGCCTGGCGAACTCGCGCAACCACACGTCGGCCGCGAAGCCCGACATCGCTCGGCAAGCAGTGGTCGACATGATGGCCGCGAGCCTGCGCCTCCAGCATCAGAGCGAAGCTGGTGTCTTCGTCGACGATGACCGTCGAGATGTGATCCATCACGAACACGAAACGCATGGTCTCTGCGGTAGCATCCGAGCGGCTTTGGGGGCAAGGTGCGAGCAATGAAGCGCTGGGTTTCGATCGGGTGGTGGTGCGTTTCGGCGTTCCTGATGGCCGGGCTCGTGGGACAGAGCCCGAGCGGCCAGGCTGAGCACGCGGCGGTATTCGCGCGCGATGCGGTCGCCGCAGACCACGTCGAAGCGTCCAAAGCTGGCGCCGAGGTACTGGCCTCAGGAGGCAACGCGGCCGACGCTGCGGCGGCCACCATGCTTGCCCTCGGCGTGGTGAATCCCGCGAGCAGCGGTTTGGGCGGCGGGGGTTTTGCCCTCTACTACTGCGCCAAGGATGGCTCCCTGACGTTTCTCGACTTCCGTGAGCGTGCGCCCCGCGCAGCCACTCGCACGATGTTCGAAGGCGAAGGCGAACGGCCAGAGGGTCCCGCGAACTCCCCCTCGCAGCTCGGCGGGCTCGCGGTCGGTGTTCCGGGCGAGCCCGCAGGCATCGAGGCACTGGTGAAGCGCTTTGGGAACCTCTCCTTGCAGCAGGTGGTCGCGCCCGCCCTTCGCCTCGCGGAAGAGGGCTTCGCGGTGAGTGACGCACTCGGCGCGATGGGAAGCGCGTTCGAGGTTCAGCTTCGCAAAGACCCGGTCATGGCTGAGTGGGTCCTCGAACCTGGCGCAACGTTGCGCCGTCCGAAGCTGGCGCGGGTGTTGCGCGAGTTTGCGGAGAAGGGCGCTGCGGCCATCTATGGGGGCATCATCGGCCAAGAGTTGGTGGCGTCCGTACAGGAGCACGGCGGCATCATGACGTTGCAAGACCTCTATGCCTATCGTGTACGAACGCGCGAGCCGCTCGAAACGACCGCGTTTGGTTATCGCTGGGTGACCGCGCCTCCGCCGAGCGCGGGCGGCTTCACCATGATTCAGAGCTTGTCGATCCTCGCGCAAGTGGCGGGCCCGAAACCAGCTTACGGCGCGCCGCTCCTGCACCAGATGGCCGAATCCTGGAAGGGGCCCTTCCTCGATCGGCAGAGCTACTTTGGCGACCCCGACCAGGTGATTTTGCCGCTCGACCAGATGATGGCCCCAACGCGAATCGACAAGCGGGCTAAGCTCGTAGCCGACGCAAAGGCACACCCGAGCACCGACTACGCCCTTCCCGTCGAATGGACTGAGAGCCGGGTCACGGCACCCGACAATGCGGGGACTTCGCACTTTTGCGTCGTCGACGCGGAAGGCAACGTCGCCTCGGTCACCACGACCGTCAACCTTCCGTTCGGCGCGCGTTTCACGGGCGGCGGCATCGTCCTGAACGACGAGATGGATGACTTCGCGAGCGGCGTCGGCAAGGCGAATGCGTTTGGACTGGTGGGGGGTGCCCGAAATCTACCTGGCCCCTGGAAACGTCCCGTGTCGACCATGTCACCGACCATCGTCCTCGAGAACGGCAAGCCGGCACTGTGCGTCGGCGCTTCAGGCGGCAGCCGAATCGTCACCGCCACACAACAGGTCGCAATGAACGTCCTGTTGCACGGCATGAACGCCGGGGACGCCGTCGCGGCCCCACGCATTCATCACCAAGGCGTGCCGGACGCCCTCCGCGTCGAGACGGTCGCGCCCCTGGACCCGGCCCTTGTAGACGCTCTCCGCGAGCGAGGTCACCGGATCGATCCGATTCACAATGTGGCCAACACCCAAGCGATTCAAATCGAGCGCTCCCCGGAGTGGCGCCTTCATGCCGCGAGCGACCCCCGCAAGGGCGGAGCCCCAGCCGGTCACTAACGGGGCGCTAGTAGCGTGACAAAAGAGCTGGTGTGCGAGAGAAAAGGATCCCCGCACTAGCCAGTGCTGGCGAGGTACTCGTTCACGAGCGCCGCATTCTTCGCATACTCTTCACGGGTGGTGGTGACGAAGTACGCCTCGATGAGACGCCCGAGGCCCAACACGTCCGCGCCGATTTCGAGTGTCACACGGCGTTCGCATTGCTGCGGCGACACTGCGTCGACCACCACCGTGCCTTTGACCCGAATGCGGTCGGCGACCGACGAGGTGATGACGCGAAAATCGTAGCGCTTGGCCTCGGCATCGAACGTCCCCTCTTCGACGTAACTGAACCGCTCGCCGAGCACACGCGCAACGGCCTTCGGCATTTGCTGCATGGGCCAGAGCTTGGCGCGCCGGTAACCGGTGTCCGGGTTCCACTCCTGGAGTTCGTACTTGAAGCCGAGACCCTCGTACAGGTAGGCGTTGAATTTCTCGCAGCAGAAGATTCGCTGCCAGAATTCTTTTTCGGAGCAGTCCAATAACTGCCGGATCGCAAGACTCTTAGGCATAACTACTCGGTGATCCTGACGATGACGACGGTGGTGTTGTCCTCGCCACCGTTCTGATTGGCCTGCGCGACCAGTGATTTCGCGGCCGTTTCCACGTCCGAGCCTGCGTTGTGAACGATGTCGAGAATGCGATCGTCGCCGACCATGCCGTTGAGACCATCCGAGCACAGAACGTACACGTCGCCCGCCTCGACGTCCTCGAAGTAGAGGTCGACGGCGACGGCGTCCTGCATTCCGAGCGCACGGGTGATCACGTTGCTCGGAAGTCGCTCCCGCTGAGCATCGGTCAGATTCGGCATCACAAGTAGGTAGTCGTTCAGTAAGGAGTGGTCGCGGGTGAGTTGTGTGATGTCGCCGGCACGGACTCGATAGGCTCGACTGTCGCCGACGTGGGCAACGTGGATCTTGCTGTCTTCGCGCGCGTAGAGAGCACCAACTACCGTGGTACCCATTCCTTGAACTGAACGATCCCCGACCGATGCTTGGAAGATGCGCTGGTTCGCGAGCTTCACAGCCGACACCAGCCGGTTCTGATCGGGCGTCAGCCGCGAGTCTTCCTCCGACGGCCATTCGACCCCAGCACCATCGACGCTCGTCGCGTCGAAAAAAGCGGTCATCTCCGTCGTGGCCATGTGGCTCGCGACGTCACCTCCGCGGTGGCCCCCCATCCCGTCGGCGACCACGAACAAGCGATGCTCGGAAAGGATGCAGTAGCTATCTTCGTTGTGCTCGCGTTGAAGTCCAACGTCGGTGAGCCCTGCAGCAATGAAGTTCATTCGTGTTCACGCGCTCCGCGGAAGATCTCCAATTGATCGCGGTCGATCCGACCACCAATTGGCCTTCGACCCCGTCCCGAGCAACCCAAATCGTCGGAAACAGTCTATCGAACCAACGCAGAGGAGCAAATCAGGGGTTAACGAAGCGAGGCAGCGTGGGCCAACCCGAGTCCGGAGCGTCCAAATATGAGTATCGCGCGTAGTGCGTGGTCACACGCCGCACGTAGTTGCGGGTCTCGTTGAACGGGATTCGCTCCACAAAGCGGTCGAGTTCCATTCTCTTGCTCTCTTTCAACCAGCGCCTCACTCGACTCTTTCCGGCGTTGTATGCGGCAATGCTCAGCGGGTAGACGGCGTCGAACTCGGCCGCGAGCGCAGCCATCTCTCGGAGCCCGAGGGCGATGTTGGTTTCGGGGGTGCGCAGCATGTACCGATTCACCGGCCTGCCCGCGAGCTTCGTCGCGATCTCCGGCATCAACTGCATGAGGCCGACCGCCCCCGCTCTGCTGACGACCTCGGGACGGAACCCACTCTCCTGACGCATCGTCGCGTAGATCAGAGCGCGAGGGAGATCCGCCCGGTGCTCATCGACGATCGCGCGCCACGGCATGGGGTACGCCGCGTCCCACCACCACCGATGTTCTGCTGGGTCACTGTGCAGATAGGACATGCGACGACGTGCGACGACGAGCGCGTCGCGGTAGGCGCCCGCATCACGATACAACTGCGTCAACACGGCAATGCGTTGCGCCTTGGGATACTCCACGACGAGCGCGTTCTCGTGTGTGTTGAGCCACGCGATCCCGTCGAGGTCGAGCCCCAAGCGTTGATACGCCTCGAAGACCTCCGGCACCGGTAGATCACCTTCCGGCACCTCGACCGAGCTCGGCGATGCCGCGTTCTCGAACGGTGTGGGCGGTTTCACTTTGAGGCTTTTCAAGCGACCGGCCGCCAAGACCGCATACCAATGAAGCGGCTCGACGGCGATCGCCTCGAGATACGCGTTCACGGCTTTGGGCCCGCGGCGGTACGATCGACCAAGCCAGTAATAGCCCCGTGCGGTCTCCATCGAGTCGCTGACCAGCTTCGTATATTGGGCAAGGAAACGGGATGCACGTGCGTAGCGGCGCGTTTCAAAAGCCCGAAAGCCAAGCTCCCAAACCGCCGACCGGCGCCACCGCCCCCGAACTTGGGCCTTCCCGCTCAAGAGCCGCTCCATCTGCTTTTCGCCATTGCTTCGGCGAAGCCGGATCTCCAGCCATGCCGCGAGAAATCTAGCCTCGGGAGCGCGCTTGTTTCGCGGATAGCGCTGGGCGAATCGTCGATACGAACGAATCGCTCGTCCGTCCTGGTCGGCCCGAGACAAAGCGCGCGCAGAGTGAAACGCGTCCTCTGTCTCGTGCTCGCCACGCAGGAGCGCCGACTGATGCAGAACGCGCGCCGCGTCGAGGTACCGCGTGCGCATTCGGAAGAGCCCCATGCCGTACACATGGAGCCACCTCGGTTCGAGCGCAGCATCATCGCCGAGGTCGAGCGCCTCGAGCTCTTCGACCGCCTTGCCAAAGCGTCGAGCGTCGATCAGGCCTTCGGCGCGCGAGATCCGATCCGCGACATCGGGTGATGCACGATCTTCGAGCTTCCGCGCGGCGCCTTGTTGCCCGGGTTCGACCGCGGACTTCCAGGCTTCGAGCGCGGCGTCTCTCGCGTCGTCAGCCCGGCCCAGCTCCAAGTACACATCCGAAAGAACCGCAAGGAGCGCGACGCGGTTGGCGACTCCGCGCTTCCGACGCGTCAGCCTGGCGAGCTCCTCGGCAGCAACTTCCAGTTCGCCGAGTCGAAACGCGCAGTCTGCCGCGATCGCGCGGTCCCGGAGGGTGACTGTGATGTCGCTGGTCGAAGCGCCGAGAAGAACCGGTCGCGCATCGGCACAATGGCCGCACTGTGCGGCGGCGGTGGCCCATCGGCGGGTCGAGTCCGTGCGCATCGACTCCGGAAGGGTGGCTGGGGTTCGTGCGAGCTGGTCCATCGAATCGCACGGTCGTCCCACCTCCAACAGCAGGCGTCCTTCGAGGTAGCGCAACGCATCTTCGTCGCGGACCTCCTCTCGGAGGAGCGCGATCTGTTTCAAGGCCCCGAGCTCGTCGCCCGTCCGGACCAGGGTCGCGACGCGAGCGAGACCCTCCTCGGCCAGCGCCCCAGCGCCGACGAGCAATGCGAACCCCGCCCCAAGCCAAAATCGTCGCAATACAGAGGGAATCTAACACTCATTGGCGCGAGCGCAGAGCGATTGGCGATCAAAGGAAGCGTCCCGTATGCTCCGCCGCTGACGATGGGACGCGCGACTATCTTATTGCTTGCCGGCCTTGCGGTGGCGGGGTGCAAAGAGCACATCGGAGACAGTTGCGCCAACTCCACGGACTGTTCGGTAACTGGCGAGCGGCAGTGCGATCTGGCCCAACCAGGCGGCTATTGCACTGTTTTCTCCTGTGACCCGGATACCTGTCCCGAGGGCGCGTGCATCGAGTGGCGCTTCATTCCGAGCCGCACCGCCGAAACCTGGTGCATGAAGACCTGCGGCGCCAACGGAGACTGCCGGTTCGAGTACTCCTGCGTCCTTCCGAGCGATATCACGATGACCGGGGGCTACGACCCCAACTTGCCGGCGGACGACCGGGTCGCGCGCGTCATCGACCTCGACTCCACCAGAGCGGCATCCAAGATCTGTGTGGCGTTGACACCAGGAAGCGACCGGCCGGACGCGCTGACGCAGCCCGGCCTCGACGGCGGTCTGTAGTTCGGTCCGGCAGGGAAGCCGACGCCAGGGCCGATCGCGCGTAGTATGGTCTCGGTGATGTCCCCGGGCCTCTTGCGGTATCTAGCGGGCCGCCTCCTGCGGGCATTGCTGACGGTCGTCGGTTTGGTGACGATCGTCTTCTTGCTCGTGCGGCTAATACCGGGCGACCCGGTCGAGGCGATCTTGGGCGACCAGGCCGGCCCTGAAGAGAAGGCCGAGCTTCGTCGCGCGCTCAATCTCGACCGGCCCGTGGGAGAGCAATACCTCTCGTTTCTCGGCGACATGGCCGACGGGACCATGGGCACATCCTTCCGACGACCCGATCGTTCGGTGTGGTCGATGATGCGCGACGTGCTGCCGTACACGATCGTCCTGGCACTGGCCGCATTGCTCGTCGCGTGGTCCGTGGCGATACCACTCGGCGCCGTAGCGGCGGCAAACGCGGGAAGGGGCTGGGACAAGCTCGCGTCGACGGTTGCCGTCGCGGGCTTGGCGATCCCAAACATCTGGCTTGGGCCTCTGCTGATCCTCGCGTTTGGGGTCAAGCTGGGCTGGCTGCCCCTGCCGGGCGATGATCTCGCCGGCCCCGAGGCGTTGATCCTCCCAGCGATCACCATCGGAACGGCACTCGCCGCCGTGCTGACGCGGCAAACCCGCGCGGCGATGATCGAAGTGCTCTCCCAACAGTACATCACGGCGGCGCGGGCTCGAGGGGTTGCCTCGGTGCCATTGCTGTTACGGCACGCGCTTCGAAATGCCCTCCTCCCGGTGATGACGATTGGCGCCGCGCAGCTCGGTGCGCTCCTCTCCGGCACAGTCGTCACCGAGAAGATCTTCGAGCGACAAGGCCTCGGCACTCTGTTTCTCGACGCATTTTTCGCCCGCGACATCCCGGTCGTGCAGGGCTGCGTTCTCGTCATCGCGGTGATCTACGTCGTCGTGAACCTGGTGGTCGACCTGGCATACGGGATGGTCGACCCGAGGGTGAGGCTCTCATGAAACGGGTGCGCGCTCGCCTCGGCAAGACCCCGATCGGAGTGGCGATCGTACTTTGCTTTTTCGTGTTGGGGCTCGTGGGTCCATGGATCGCACCCTACGACCCACTCATGATCGACCTTCTGCACGAGTACGAGCCGCCGTCATGGACGCACCTCCTCGGGACCGGGGACAACGGGATCGATATCCTGAGCGCGTTGCTCCACGGTGCGCGCCTCGCCGCAATCGTCGGGGTCGTCGTGGTTGGCGTGTCGGTCCTGCTTGGCACCCTGCTTGGCACCTGGGCGGGCTACGCCGGGCGGCTCACCGACCACGTAATCACGGGAATCGCCGACTTGGTACAAGCGTTTCCCGCGATCGTCTTGAACATCGCGGTCCTCGCGTTGGTCGCTCGCCCTGGCCTGATGCACTTGATCGTGGCGCTCGCCGTCAACGGATGGGTCTTGTACGCGCGTTTGGCGCGCGCCGAAACGCTCACGTTGAAAGAGCGTGAGTTCGTCGAAGCGGCCCGCGCGCTCGGCGTGCCGACACACGAGGTCCTGCGCCGCCACGTGATCCCCAACCTGCTCGGGCCGCTCGTCATACAGGCGACGACGGGGTTGGGCGTGGTGATCTTGGCGGAAGCGACACTGTCGTTCCTCGGCCTCGGGCCTGGAAAAGCCGTGTCCTGGGGCGCGCTCCTCGATCAAGGGACCAGCGTTCTGCTGCGGTTCCCACACGTCGCTCTTTTCTCGGGCGGCGCGATCGCAGTGACCGTACTCGGCTTCAATCTGACGGGCGACTGGTTGCGGGACCG
>CAXMRN010000057.1:0-21931 GCA_964195565.1 uncultured Polyangiaceae bacterium
TGCTCAGCATCCTCGTCGTCTTCGTCGGTGACTGCGCTGAAGTGTTCGCCCGCGCGCAGGACCAGCGGCCCCTCGTCCGTGCCGATCCGTTGGAGCTTCATCGACGCGATCTCCGGATTGAGGTTGGCAAGAGAGGAAACCAACTGGTGTGCATTCACGGAGAAGTAATCGTTGTGCATGAAGAAGCGGTCGCTGCTTCGGCGGCGGGCCGCGACCGATGCATCGTCGTTGCCACGATAGTACAGCCCTAGGATGTCCATCCGGCGAGAGTCGACTCTGGATTCTTCGAGGTTCGAGGCGATCGCCGAGAGTTGTGCCGTATCGAGCTCGCACGCCAGCCCCGCAGCGTTGAGGATTCGTACGAAATCCTCATCGCGCTTCGAGTAGGGTGCGCTCTCTTCCCGAGGATGTAGATCCTCGGCCGGCGGCTCGACCGACTCTTTCAGCGACGCTGTCATGACCCCCTTGCAATTTCAGTGTTCAACAAATGCCGAAAAAAATCCAGTAGTGCCAAACCGCACAGTTGTTCGCTGGGATTTGTGGCCCCACAGCTCGCTGCCATCGGGGCTGGCGACTAGCGGATCCTGCGATGACCATGGATGCCGACGAGTCGCGTGGTATCGACCCGTAGCGAGAGAAGCAGTGTGAACAAGCGACGCGAGGTCTCCAGATCGAAGCCGATGTCGCGCAGCTCTCTCTTGAGCACTCGGCCAGCGCGGTCGTGCGTGACCTTCTTCGCCATGTCCAGCGCCTCGATCTGATTGACCCCGTCGGCGTCCGCGATTTGGCGGACGATGTCGATGTATTCAGTGATGTGCTCGGACATGAGCTCGTGCGGGATGGTCACGAAGAGATGCTCCTCGTCGTCCTCGTTGCGGAAATCCAAGACGAATCGCTGCTCCGTCGCGCAGACGTGGAGCGTCTCGGCGCCTTCGACGCAGCTTTCGGCTTTGGACAGAAGCTCGCGAATGTTCGCGTCCCATTCGACGTGCTGAGCTTCCGATCCGCGCTCCACCGTGCGCTCGTCGATGACCACCGCGTTGAGGGGCATGGCGCGACCATATCAGTTTCGTCTGGGTCTGCATCTGTCGCCCGATGACTGCTATGGTCTGCCGGTGGCACCGGACTTGAGCGAGCGCAGAGAGCAGGTCGTCTACCGGTGGGACCTCGACAAGACCTATCTCCGAACGGAGTTCGACACACTGCGTGACCTTGTGCGCACTGCGTTCGAGCCGGCCTCGCGGAAACGGACGTATCCTGGCGCGGGCACGCTGCTCCGAGAGATTCGCGCCACGGACCCTGCGGCGATCTTCATCTTGTCCGGAAGCCCCGAGCAGATGCGTAGCGTTCTCGAAGCAAAACTCAGGCTCGACGGGATTCGTTGGGACGGCTTCACTCTCAAGCCCAGCCTTCGAAATCTAGTGCGCGGGAAGTTTCGATTCCTCCGTGATCAGCTCAGCTATAAATTGACCGCGCTGCTTCGATCGCGCACCAACGTTTCGCCGGAGACCGATGAAATCCTGTTCGGGGACGACGCCGAAGGTGACGCGTTCATCTACTCGCTCTACGCCGATATCGCGGCAGGGCGGGTGAGCCAGGAACTCTTGATGAAGGTCGCCGAGGCGGCGGACGTTTATCCAGAGGATATCCCGGAGATCGTCCGCATCGCGGCGCGAGTCCCGCGGTGCGATACCGTGCGTCGAATTTTCATCCACCTCGAGCGGGGCTCCTCGACCTCCGGGTTCGGCGATTTTGGGCGCCGAGTCTGTCCGTTCTACAACTACTTCCAGCCCGCGCTGGTCCTCCTGGAGGACGGCGCGCTCGATGCGCAGGCCGTGCTGCGGGTCGGCGCTGACTTGGTCGTTGCTCACACGTTCAATCCCGAGGTGCTGGTGGCCAGCTTCGATGATCTTCGTAGGCGAGGCTATCTGAGCAAGGGTGTCGTGGAGCGAATTTTACGGGTCTCCGAGACGATTGAACCCACGACGTTCGGACAGGCGTCGAACCCGCTCCGCGCCCTCGTGGGCGCGATGGAGGCGGCTCGCGCCGAGCTTCCAGACGAGGTGGAGGTCGACGCGGTGAGGGAGGACTATCTCGCCCTCTTCGCGAAAGACCGGGCTCGGGCCCAAGCGGGTAAACGACGGGCTAAGTGGACCCGCGATAGCCCCTAGCCCTTTGCGTCCGGACGCACGCCCAACATTTCGAGAGCGTCCTCCGCCAGCTCGCCGAGGGTGGTCTTCGTCTCGTCTTCGAAGTCCTCGATGACGACGACTCGCGCATCCCCCACAAGGCGCTCGAGGTCAGGCGCGGCCTCCGGATCGGCCAGCTGCGCGAGAGCTTCGACGGCGGCGGCCACCACGTCGGCGCTCGGGTGATCGAGAAAGCGACGAATCAGGGACAGCGCGCTCGGCTCTGCGATCTCGGCGAGCACCCAGGGGAGCTCGGACATCGCGAGACCCTCTGCGTTACGGTCGAGTGCGCGCTCGATGCCGCGTGCGACTTCGGCGTAGCGCTCGTACCCCAAGTCCCGCAGGGCCTCGCCAGCTGCCACACGAACCCGCGGCTCTGGGTCGCTCAAGATAGCGATCAGGGTGTCCGTCATGCGAGGTCCGGGAACCTGTGCACAGAGGTCAGCCAGCCGCTCGAGACGCATCGACCCTTCCTTGCGGTCTTGGATCCGTAGAGCGCTGTCGGTCTCGCGCTCGAGCAGAGCAACCAGCTCCTCCGAGCCCTTCTTACGAAGGAGCACCGACTCCGCATCGTGCAATGCGCGGTCCGCGTCGAATATGCGTTGAAGCTCATCAGGGAGTGACATCGTTCGAACCGTCCTTTGGGGGTTGCTCCCCTTTTGAGCACATGGGCTCGAGCTCGCGAAGCAAGGATCGTACACGATCCACCGCATCGCCAGATTCATCGTCTCGATAGCGCCGCGTCAGCTTCATGTCAGGGGAAAGCCCCCAGCCGGCGCCGGGCGTGGCGACGAGCGGCATCAGTCGGGCCGGGTCCAGCGGGGTGTCCTCCCGGAGGTGCAGCGTCACCCGCCTGAGCTCCGCCTCGCAACCAAGCGCGCGAAGGTCGCGGAGCAGGGGCTTGAGAGACATGACCCGGACGAAGTCGCGGGCTGCAGGAGGTGGCGCCCCGAAGCGCTCCTCCATCTCGGCTGCGAGGTCATCGACCGCTTGTTCGTCGACAGCGGTGGCGAAGCGTCGATACAAGGAAAGGCGCAGCCCGATGTCGTCGATATACTCTTCCGGGAGGTAGTGCTCGAGCTCGATCGACAGCTCGGGGTCGACTTCCCGCTGCACGTGGTCGCCCTTGAGCTCAGAAACCGCATCGTTGAGCATTTGTACGAACATGTCGAAGCCGACGAGGGACGCGTTCCCGCTTTGCTCCGACCCGAGAAGGTTGCCGGCGCCCCGAAGCTCCATGTCGAGGGTGGCGACGCGGAAGCCCGCGCCGAGGCCCGAAAAACGTTCGAGCGCCTCCATGCGAATCCGCGATTCCTCGGACATCTGGTTGGGCGGAGGCGTGATGAGATAGCAGTATGCGCGTTGGTCGGAGCGTCCGACGCGTCCTCGCAACTGGTAGAGCTGCGCGAGCCCAAGCGCATCGGCCCGATCGACGAGAATGGTGTTCGCTCGCGGGATGTCTAGACCGCTCTCCACGATCGCCGTCGAGCAAAGGATATCGTAGGCCCCTTCGACGAAGTCGGTCATCGCCCGATCGAGCAGCGCCGGTTTCATTTGTCCGTGCGCGACCGCAATCCGCGCGTTCGGAAGAAGGTCTTGAAGACGCTGGGCGCGCTCATACAGGCCGTCGATGCGGTTGTACACGAAGAACACCTGCCCGCCGCGACTCAGCTCCCGTTCGATGGCTTCTTTGATTAGGTGTTCGTCCCAACGGCACACGAACGTCCGCACGGCGCGCCGGTCTTGGGGAGCCGTGGTGATGAGCGAGAGGTTCCGCATGCCGCCCACCGCGAGCTGGAGGGTCCGCGGAATCGGGGTGGCGCTGAGCGTGACCACGTCCACGTTGGTTCGCAGCTTTTTGATGCGCTCCTTGTGGGTCACGCCGAACCGCTGCTCCTCGTCGACCACCAGGAGTCCGAGGTTCGCGAAATGGACATCCTTCGAGAGCAGCCGGTGCGTGCCGATGACGACGTCCACAGTGCCGTCCTTCAGTCCCTTGAGCACCTCGATCTGCTTGGCGCGGGACACGAATCGCGAAAGGACCTCGACGCGGAGGGGGTATCCGTCCAAGCGTGAGGTGAAGGTGCGGAAGTGTTGCTGCGCCAGCACCGTAGTGGGACACAAGAGTCCGACCTGCCTGCCGCTCATGGCAACACGAAACGCGGCGCGAAGGGCGACCTCTGTTTTGCCGAACCCCACGTCTCCACAGACGAGACGGTCCGTCGGCTGCGGTTCCTCGAGGTCCGCCATCACGTCCTCGATCGCCTTCTCCTGATCTCGCGTTTCCTCGAACGGGAAGGTCGCCTCGAACTCCGCGTAGGCCGTTCCTGCGGGTTCAATGGGCTCGCGGCGCGCGGCAGTCCGCTCTGCGTAGAGCTTGAGGAGCTCCTCCGCCATTTGCTGAACCGCCTTGCGCACGCGCCCCTTTTTGGTCGAGAACGTCGTCCCCCCCAGGCGGTCTAGCTTCGGCTGATGTCCCTCGCCGCCCTTGAACTTCTGGATGACCCCGAGACGCGTTACCGGGAGGAACAGCTTGTCCCCTCCTGCATACTCGACGACCATCACCTCGACGGTTTGTGCGCTTCGGCCGTGAAGCCGGTCCATGGCGGTTAAGCTCAGAGCCTTGTGCTTCAGGCCCAGGTACTTGCCGACGCCGTGGTCGGCGTGGACGACGAAATCGCCGGGGCTCAGCTCCCTCAGGTCTTCGAGGAAGCGTTGTTGCTGGCGTCGCGTCTGTCGTTTGCCGCGACGCTGCCGCACGCGCGACCCGAAGATTTCCTCTTCGGTCACGTATGCGACGCCTTCACTCCACAGCACGAAGCCGTCCCTCAGCTCACCCAAGCGTGTGTCGTCCAAGACGGTCGCCGCGACTCCGTAGCTGCGGAGTAGGTCGATCAGGCGGTCGGCTTGGTGTTGGGTCCGCCCGACCAAGGACACCCGCAACCCCTGCTCGGTCCACTCTTGGAGCTGATCGGCGAGCGGCTGTAGACCTCGATCTCCGTGCGCCTTGTGCGTACGCAGCTCCGTGATGAGCGCTTGCTGGTCCGATGCGTCGACGCGAAGCAATCCCTCAGAGGGCGGGGCGAATGCAGCCACTATCGGCCCCTCGTCTTCTCCGGCGGCGCCATGGACCGCCAAGCGATGCGCCACCATGAGGCGGTGCGTTTGCAGGCGCTCCGCCAGCTCGTCCTCGTTCATATAGTACGCCGACAACTCGAAGGTTGGGCGGTCTCTGCGGGCCGAGTGCTCATCGGATGCGTGATGTTGCTCGTCGCCAACCGACGCCGCGATAGCCACCGGGTCCGCCAACACCATCCGAGCGTCTTGCGGTATGTAGTCGAAGAGGGTGTCGAGCCCATCGAAGTAGCCAGGCAGCAAGGCATTCGAGATCAACGCGCCGGAGCCTCGGTCGAGCTCGCTGACGAGCTCTCGCGATCGCAGGGTCGGCATGCTCATCTCGTCGCAGAGATCGCGCACGGCAGTCTTTGCTCGGGCGATCGCGGCCGGCGTGTCAGGAACTTCCCGCGCCGGTCCGAGTTGAATCGCGTCGATTTCGCCGGAGGTCTTCTGATCGTCCGGATTGAAGCGCCGGATCCGCGCCACCAAGTCGTCGTCGAGCTCGATTCGCACGGGCAGCGGCGCATCGGGACCGTAGACGTCGATCAGTGCCCCGCGCGCGGAGAACGTCCCACGATCTTCGACCAGCGGGACCCGCAGATAGCCGAGCTCCAACAGCCGTTGCACCAGTTCGTCGCGCTCGATCTGCGAGGCGATGTCGATCGACAGCAGCCCGGACAGAACGTGCTTCACCGGGGGAACACGGCGCAGGAAGGCGGAAGCGGGGACGATGAGAACTCGCCACGGCTGCTCTTCGGCGAGCTGCGCGAGCACCGCCATGCGCTGCATCTCGGCTCGCCGGTCCGGGACGACGTCCAACAACGGGCTGGTGTCGGCGGCGGTGAAGAGCAACACCGCGCCGTTCGCGTCTCCGAGGAGGAAGCGGAGATTCGACTCGTGGCGGTAGGCCTCGTCGAGGTTCGCCGTGACGAGAACGACTCTCTGCTTGGGATCGGCCGCGGCAGCCTCTGCGATCGCCCAGTCGAGCGCGCCTACGGGAAGCGATGCGACGTCGACGCGCTCGTCCGAGCCGAGCGACTCGACCAGGCCCCGAATCGACGCGTTCGCGTTCTCGAGGGCTGCCTCAAGAGACATCGGCGTGTTTGCGCGACACTTGCCGGATGCGATAGGCCAGCCACGGCGGCGTGACCACTGTGCTGGCCATCACCATGAGGACGATCGCGGTGTACACGCCTGCCTCGATGAGGGGCTCGCCCTCGAACTGAATGCCGGCGCCCACGTTGGCGAAGATCAAGCCGACCTCGCCGCGCGGTACCATGCCGATGCCGACCGTGAGACGGTCTGCGGTACCGCCGCGGACGCCCAGACCCGAGACGAGCTTCCCTACGACTGCCACGACCGTTAGCGCGAGGGCGAGCACGAGTGGTTCGGTCCCAATCCCTCCGAGCTGGACCATCATGCCCGTGCGGACGAAGAAGATCGGCGCCATGACAGCGACGATCGGGCCGATGATTTCCGTGAGGTCGTGGGCCGACTTGCGGCCGAATGGCCGGACGTGGACTTCATCCAAGATGAGCCCCGCCGCAAACGCGCCGACGATGGGTGCGAGTCCTGCAGCGCCCGATACCCCAGCCAGGAGGAGGCACAGGCCGATTGCCACAGCGGCCAGTACATCGGGTGTGCGGAGCTTCGAGGCCAAGCGAAACACCCCAGGCATGACGTAGGCGCCCAGCAAGAGCGCGCCCACGAGGAAGCCGCCGGCGAGGCCGATGATGACAGCCAGATCCACCGGGCCAGGGACGGCCCCGAACTCGGCGATGCTCGCAACCACGGCGAGCACGATCAAGCCCAGTACGTCGTCGATGACCGCGGCGCCGAGAATCACGCGAGTCTCGGGGCGGGCCATGGCGTCGAGGTCTTTCAAGACCCGTGCGGTGATGCCTACGCTCGTCGCGCACAGCGTGGCGCCGATGAACAAGTGAAGCGAAAATGGCGCGTCCGGAAGAAGCCAGAGGCTGGCGACGTATCCGAGCAGCATCGGCACCACCACGCCGATGATTGCGACAAGCCCCGAGGTCGGCGCAACCGCCCGCATCTCCGTGAGCGTCGATTCGAGTCCAACCTCGAAGAGGAGCAGGACCACCCCGAGCTCCGCGAGGAATTCGACAGGCACGAGCTGTGCCGCCCCGTCGAAGGTCGAAATGCCGAGCATGGAAAGGTTGCCAAGGACGATGCCGGCGCACAGCTCGCCGAGGACCGCTGGCTGATTCAGACGCACGGCGATCTCTCCGCCGAGCTTGGCGGCGAGGAGCATGCCGGCGAGAATTAGCCAGATGTCGTAGCTCAGTCCGTGCCCGTTGCCGCTTGCGAGGGCGGTGGCGGGAATCGCCGCGAACAAAGCCAGCAGCATCGAAAAGCGTGCCGGTCTGCGGCGCATCGCGCGGGACCATAGATACGCAAGGAGGGTAGGGCAAGCGCGCGCCCACAATCGGTCTTGCCAGAGCTGGGGGCCTCGGGTAAATGAATGGTCATTCAGTCAGGGGAACGCCATGGAACGCAGCCTATTTTCAGAAGAACACGACATCTTTCGTCGCAACTTCCGCCAGTTCACCGAGAGCCGCGTCGTCCCTCAGCAGTCGAAGTGGCGCGAGCAGGGGGTGGTCGACCGGGAGATCTGGCTCGAGGCGGGGGAGTCGGGCTTCCTCTGCCCGTGGATGGAAGAGGAGTACGGCGGCGCAGGCGGCGACTTCCTGCATTCGGTGGTCGTCATGGAGGAGCTCTGCAGGGCCTACGAATCGGGCTGGGCCGCGAGCCTGCACTCCGACATCATCGTTCCCTACATCCACAAGTTCGGGAGCCCCGAGCAAAAGGCCAGGTGGTTGCCTGGGTGCGCGAGCGGCGAAGCGATCTCCGCGCTTGCGATGACCGAACCGGGGACCGGGTCCGACCTGGCGGCAATCGCGACCACCGCGAAGCGCGACGGCGATGACTACGTGATCAACGGCGCCAAGACCTTCATCTCCAACGGGATGTCTTGTGACCTGGTGGTGGTCGCCGCACGGACGGAAAACTCCGACGACCCGCACCGCAGCGTGTCCCTGTTCGTCGTGGAGGGAGACCGGCCAGGCTTCATCCGGAGCCGCAAGCTCGAGAAAATGGGAATGGAGAGCCAAGACACGGCCGAGCTCGCCTTTGATGATTGCCGAGTGCCTGCTGAGAACCTGCTGGGGCAGGAGGGCAGCGGGTTCATGATGCTGATGCAGAACCTCCAGCAGGAGCGGTTGTGCGTGGCGGTCATGTCGCAGGCGAGCGCGGAGAAGGTCCTCGAGGACGCGATCGCGTACACGCAGGAGCGGCAAGCGTTTGGGCGCTCGATCTCCAAGTTCCAGAACACACAGTTCACTCTCGCGCAATGCGCCACCGAGATCGAGGTGGGCCGCGCATTCCTCGACAGGCTCGTCGCGCAGCACGTTGCGGGAAAGTACCTCGTCAAAGAGTGCTCGATGGCCAAGCTCTGGCAGACCGAAATGCAGGGCCGGGTCGTAGATGCATGTCTCCAACTCTACGGGGGCTATGGCTACATGCTGGAGTATCCCATCAGCCGCGCATACATGGACGCCCGCGTTCAGCGCATCTACGCCGGGACCAACGAGATCATGAAGGTGATCATCGCGAAACAGATGGGCCTTTAGGGCCAGCGACGTTGCCACGGTATTCGCCCCTTCTGAGGCCAGCCTCCTCACTTGACCAAGTCATGCTCGAATGGTTACCTCTGGACGGTGACTACTGAGTCTGATCCCAAGGATGGTGGGGATCCGGACGAGAGTGGCGACCCTACGTCAGATCTCGAATCGGATACCGGGCCGCGCGTGAGCCGGATGCGGGTAGGCGGCGAGGAGATCCTCGTGCTGAGCGTTCCGCTGCCGCAGCTGCGTTATCCAGAAGGGACCACCCCGGCAGAACAAGAGATTGTCGATGCGGTGTTGCAGGGTCTCACAGTCAAAGAAATCGCGGAGCAACGCGGCGCTTCTTTGCGTACCGTGACAACGCAGCTCGGCTCAATTTTCCAAAAAGCCGAGGTCAATTCGCAGGCCGAGCTGATTGCGATCATGACCGACGACGCCGAAGAGTGAGCAGCGGGCATCGCTGTCGCTGCGCGTCGCTTCTTAGGGCTCCGGCTAAATTAAAAAAGCGACGTGGTCGGCCAGCCCGTTATCCGACCGACCACGTCGATGCTCACCCCGAAGGTCGAGCAAGTGGCTTAGCGCACGATTTGGATCTCTGTCTGCTGAACCCCTGTGATTGTTTAATACGTCGTCTTCGCACGATGATCTATACGTAATTGTTCTCGTTCCATACGCAATTGTTCACCGTTTTCCGTCCAGGGCGGAGAGGACGGGTCGTGTGTTCAGGCGCGACGTTACGCTCGGGCGAGCGCCGTAATGAACGCCGCCATCCCGGGCCAGGGCATTCCCGGCGGCAAGTTGATGATGGGTTGCTCCATGCCGAGCTCGCGTCGTCACGCGATCTCACGTCGACAGTGAAGCGGATCGCCTGAAATCGTGAGCACTTCGATCATGTCATCGCTCACCGCGTCGGGCGCCATCTTGCGCGTCGCTTTGTCGCGGTACAGCCGTTCGATCTCGTTGCACTCGTCTTCGTAGCCAAACCCACTCAGGAGGTCTTTGTAGTAGTCCCCCATGCCGCCGATGTAGAACGAGATTATCTCGCGCGCTTTGGACGAGGCGCCTTTGCCCGGGATCGGAATCACCGTGATGAACGGCGAGGTTGCGATATCGTTCGGGTTACGTCCCGCTTTGGCAGCGCCCTCCGCGATCCACGCACGACCATCCTCGAGACGGTCGTAAGGCCAGAAGATTGGCATCCAGCCATCCGCCATCTCGCCGATGCTGGTGATCGATTTTTGTTTCAGCGCGGCGACGTAGATCGGGATGCGCGGGCGGGTTGGCTCGAAGTCGAGGGTGAAGGGCCGGTACTTGCGAAGCTTGGTGTCGGCTTCGCTGAGCGGACGGCGATTGAGCATCGTGCGCACCACGCGGATCACGTCTCGGGTCTGCGTGAGCGGCTTCTCGAAGTCGCGGCCATGAAGCCCCTCGATTACGTTCTTGCCGCTGGTGCCCAGGCCCAGGATAAATCGCCCGCCACTGATCTCGTCGAGCGTCGCGGCCTGCATCGCGATCAGCGCGGGTGAGCGACTGAAGACATTGATGATGCCGGTCCCGATCTTGATGCGCTTAGTCTTGAGGGCGATCTCCGTGAGGAGCGAGAAGACTTCGTATCCCCAGACTTCGGGTAGCCAAAACGAGTCGTATCCAAGGCGGTCGGCCAGGACCGCGGCTTTGACATAGGTCTTGCGGTCGTAGTCGCGCCAGAAGGCTAGAAGGCCGGTCGATTGCTTGTTGAGCATGGGATTGATCCTCGGGAGCTTTTGTAGGTCAGTGGCAGCGGAAGCGCCAGCGCCCGTCCCGGGGCAGTGCGCAACGCAACGCGGGGTTTCAGCGGACGGGGCGGCTTGCAAAGGTGGTAACTACGCAACCGGAGGACGGGTCGCGACGGGCGTGCTCGCGATCGGGGCCCGCTCGGCCGTCTCCTTAAGACGTCACACGACTAGCCTCCCGCCCAATCGCTGTGCTGCCCATCCCGACCCGACCTCCTCCGTAGAAGTCTACATACGGTCCCACACGTCGCCGTAGATGTTCCCGTATGAAGAGGTGCAGCCGACCCCTCGCATAGATGTTGGCGTATGTAGGGGTGCGGGGGAACGCGATGCGCGGTTTCAGCGGCGTACCGAGTGCCAATCGTCAAGACAGCAACCACCCACGATTGGCGCGAGGTCCGAGGGGCGCCTTGCGTGGCCTCAGGCCCCCAGTTTTTCCGGCCACCTTTGCAAGGCGCCCCGTCCGTTGAAACCGCGCGTCGCGTTCCCCCGCGCCCCGGTCACCGCCCGTTGAACTGGGGTTTCCTCTTTTCCATGAACGCTCTCACGCCTTCCTCGAAGTCCTCGCTTTGGTAGCACTGTTCGATCGACTTCTTGATGCGGGTGGTGTCTCGCTCTTCTTCGAGCTTTGCGAGCTCTTGTAGACTCACCTTTGCGCTGCGGATCGTGAGGGGGGCGTTGTCGGCGATGGTGTGGGCGAGTTGATCGACGTTTTCGTCCAAGACGCCTTTTGCGAACACCTCGTTTACCAAACCGATGTGGCGCGCCTCGTCGGCGGGCACCCGGCGGGCGGTGAACAGCAGGTCGGCCGTTTCGGAGAAACCGACCGTGCGTATGAGTGCCCGGATGCCGGCGGTGTGGTAGCCGAGCCCGAGGCGAGCGGGAGGGACGGAAAAGCGGGCGTCGTCTGCGGCGTAGCGAAGATCTGCAGTCAGGGCGATGGCCGCGCCGCCGCCGATGCAGAAGCCGTGGATGGACGCGAGGAGGGGCTTCTCGAGTCCTTGCAAGGCCGCAAATGCGCGCGCGGTCATCGCGTCGTACTCACGTCCCGCGTTTCCTGTTCGTGTCTTCTCGAACTCCGAGATGTCCGCGCCAGAGACGAACGCTTCGGAGCCCGCGCCGCGCATGACGACAACGCGAATGCTCGGGTCGTGTTGGAGCGTCCGGACCGTTTCGGGAATCGCCTCCCACATGTCGACCGTGATGGCGTTGCGACGCTCCTCGTGATCGAACACCAAGCTCGCGATTCGCCCGTCTCGCTCGATTCTGACTACGCCGCTCATGGGAGGCAGCCTAGCAGCAACTAGAGCATCTGGTTGACGACAGCCTTCCGCCGCATCTCGTCGAGGAATATTTTTTCCTGTCGGGTCATCGCCGAGTCGAGCATCTCTCGGTAGAGTTCTTGCTTCATCTCGTCGTAGGACGGGAAGCCGGCGCCAACTTGGCGATCCTGCAAGAAGAAGATGTGGAAGCCGGAGCTACCTCTCACCGGCGCGCTGATCTCACCGGCGTTGAGCCGCATGAGCTCTCGCTCCAGCTCCTCCGGGAGATCGCCCTGGGACAGCCAACCGAGATCACCGCCGCCTAGCTTCGCAGCGCGTGCGTTGAAGTTTTCTGGTGTGAGGGATGCGCGGAGTGTCACTGCCTCTTGGCGCTTGGCGGCCACTTGAATGGCGGACGCGCCCTCTGTAACCGGCAACACCACGTGGGAAACCTGAAATCGGAGCTCACTGCCTTGCTCGCGAGCACGTTGCTCGTAGCGCGCCCGGACCTCTTCTTCGGTGACGTTGACTCGTGAACGCACCCGCTCATTCATGACCTTGAGACGGAGCAGCTGCCTTTTGAGGTCCCGACGGTACTGCGCTTTCGTGAAGCCCTGTCCCTCCAACGCCTCTTGGAACTGCTCCTCGGTCATGTTGTTCTGGAGCCTCAGGTTCTCGATCGCACTGTCGAGATCCGCATCCGTGACCCGGATGCCGCTATCGTTGGCCAATTGGCGAATCAGTTGCTCGTCCACCAGGTGCGTGAGCAATTCTTCGTAGAGTTCTTTGAGGCGAGACATACGCTCGGTCTCCGTCGAGGCTTCGGCAACCTGAGGGAGAAAGGGGACCGCGCGCGTTCGGAGATCGCTCAGAAAAATAGCCTCGTTGTTCACGGTGGCCACCACCCGCTCGACTACGTCCGCGCCGGCAGAAGTGGCGGCGAGCGCGACGACGAACGCGGTGACGGCCAGGCGTGCCATCATTTCGCCCGCGGGAACTCCGGCATGTCGACTTCGACATGTTTCAACGCTTCGTAGTCCACTTCCACGTCGACCTCTTTTCGAAGCCGCTCTGTGAGCGCTGCCATGGCGGCTTCCTTCTTTTCGCGCACGAGCTTGTGGCGAATCGCGCGCTTGGCCTGCTCGTATGTGCGGGTCACCGCGGGGCGATTTCCGGTCAGCATGATGATGTGGTAGCCGCCGCCCTCTTCGACGAGTTCAGGGTAGACGTCCCCCACTCTGGAGAGTGTGAACGCGGCTCCACGGATCGCCTCCGGCGGGTCGGTCTCACCGATAGCGTCGAAGAAGTGCAGGTCGCCACCGCTCTGTTTGGTCTCTTCGTCTTCGGAACGCTCGCGCGCCAACTTGCGGAAGCCACTGCGGTCGGCCTTCTTTGCGTTGACCAGCAGCGCCTTTGCCCCCGCGCGGTCTTTGATGAAGATGTCGCTCGCGCGAACTTCCTTGGGGCGACTAAACTCGAGAGGGTTCGCGTCGTAAATTGCTTTGATCTCCTCGTCGGTGATCTCCGCGCCCTCGAGCGGTTCGTCGACCTCCTTCTTGACCAGCTGCTGGATCATGGCGTTGCGCCTCGCTCGCGCGATCTCGGGCTTGTCCGCATAGCCGCGCCGCTTCGCTTCATAGATGAGCAGCTCGTAGCGAATGAGATTGTCGAGGAACTCCTTGCGTCGCTCCGGGCTTTCGAAGCGTGCGCGTAGATATGGCGACTGGGACGCGAGGCGGTCGGCGAGTTCGCCAACGGTGATCGTCCGGTCTCCCACTGTTGCGAGCACCTCGTCGGCTTGTGCCTCCGTGAGCCCGTTCTTCGGCCACTCGTCTTCGACGGCAGGCGTTTGCTCGGCCTTCTCGGAGCAGCCGGCGGCGGCGACCGCGAGCACGATGACGACGGCGCTTTTCCAGGACATCATCAGCCCGGTAGCATATACCGTATGGGCGGCAACGAGGCCAAAGATCAGGCTGACTCTCGGCCCGCGAGGACTTCTCTCACCTTGTCGGTCAGGTCGTCGAGTTCGAAGGGCTTGTCGAGGAAGCCATCGGCCCCGTAGAGCGGGGATGTCATCTCGTTGAGACGCTCGCCGATGCCCGTCAACATGATGACGCCCGTACCCCCGAGCGAGTCGTCCTCGCGTATCGCGCGGCACACTTCCCAGCCGCTCATGCCGGGCATCATGACATCGAGCACGACCAAGGCGGGCTTCTCCCGCCGAGCCAGGCGAAGTGCTTCTTCGCCGTCCGAAGCTTCGACAATCTCGGCCGGTAGCGAGCTCAGGTGGCGCGCAACCAGGGCCAATATCTCCAAGTCATCGTCGGCGACCAGGATTTTCGTTGCGGAGTCGGTCGTCATCGTTTCCTTGCTCCGGGATTCACGAGCTCGGGCCGCATCCTCGTTCTGTTGAGTTGCGTTGTCAATGGACACCGTAGTGGAGGTCGATCAGCCCGACCGCGGTGCGGTTCGTCCAGCCCTCGACACCGCTAACCACACGCAATTTCACGAAATCACGATCGCGGTCGACGATCTCTCCCCGGTCCCCCGCTCGCGCCTCTCCCCGTACCTGAGCCCGCGGATCTGGGCCTTCGCGGAGGACCACGTGGTCGTCAAGCGCCACCGCGCGAGGTCCGTCCCGCAGTAGGCCGGCCTTGGCGCTGAGTCCGAGCGCGCAGAACAGAAGCAAGACGGCGGACGAGGTGAGCAATGCGTAGGGCCAGCCGTTGCGCCGGCGACCAGTCGAGGCCCACCCGAGCGCAAGGAAGAACAGCAGGTTGGCTACGAGTAGTGCGAACGCCAGCGCGTTCTCCGCGAGACCTCCGTAGACGGCGTCGCTGATCGAGCTGCTCCGCTGGATCGTCGCCTCGCCTTCTTTCTCCGCTCGCTGCTCCTCCAACGCCTTCTCTGCGTCTCTCAGGTTCTCGGAGGCCTTCGCGTCGTTCGGGCGCAGCGTGAGAGCCCTCTCATAGTTGAGGATCGCGCGCGCGTAGTCGCCGGACTGCGCCAACGAAGTTGCCAGATTGAAGTAGACGTCGGGGTCGTGGATGCCCGCTTCGGTAAGCCTGCCGTAGTTCGAGATCGCACCGGCGTGGTCGCCCCGCGAACCGGCGACGTTGGCGGCCTCGAAGATTCCCGCCAGGGACGAACCACCCGTCACTTGTTCCGCCTGCTGCGCGGTGGCACCAACCGGGGCGGCGAGGAGAGCCAGCGCGATGCACCACGTACGCGTCACGTCGTCCTCGTCGGGCGCTGGATCCGTTCGATGATGGCGGCGCTCCGCTGGCGGCATCGCTCCATTTCGTTCTTGCTTACACCCGATGCGGCGAATCGCGCGAAGTCGGCCCCGTCGAGTTCGTTGATCACACGCTGAACCAAATCGTCGTCGAAGCCGTCGGCAACGAGTCGGGTGCGCAGAGCGGAGTGGGGAAGCCCGCCGACCGACTCGCCGAGACGGGCATCGAGGGCGTGTGTGATCGACGCGACGATCCGGTCGTAGAACGACCTTGGGTCGTTGGCCTGGAGCGCGTCATCTGCGCTGCGAGCCAGTTTGCGTTGAACGGCGCCCGCTGTGGCGCTCCGTTCTTCGCGACGTCGCACAGCGCTCGCGCCTAGCACGACGAGGATGAAGAGTACCGGCGGCAACCCCAGCAACACCGCGAACCAAGCCCGCTCGCGCACCGGCGTTTCGCCCCGATCGAGGGCGCTATACATTCGAAGGGGCCCAAATGTTGCCGCAGCGGGTGCGGGTGCGGCGTTGCGGGGTTCGATCGTGGCTTGCGGAGGTTTGGACGCGCCGCTTGCGGTGAAGGTGAGCGCAGCTGTGCGTGCGGCGCCGTACTCTTCAGCGTCCGGATCGAAGAAATGCAACTCGATCGGGGGCACCGAGTGTTCGCCCGGTGCTTCGGCGATCAAGATCCACTCCCATGACCGGGTACCCGAGAGCCTGCCGGCTTGAAAGTGTTGTTGGTCCCGGATGGCGGGTTGCAGGGTCCGCACCCCGACGACGGGGGGCAGGGCGATGCGAAGATCCTGCACGTTGCCACGGCCTGTCACGTCGGCACGCAGTGTCACCGCGTCGCCTGTCTGTGCAGTCGTCCGGTCGAGCCACGCCTTGATGGTGTAGTGGCCGACGACCGCGTCGGAGGGACCGGGCTGCGGGAGGGGTTTGACGTTGATAGCGACCGGCGCGCCGACACGGTTCACGCGTTCTGGTGCATCGAAGAGGCTCCCGCCGCCGGCGTTGAACGTGACCTTCGGGGCCCCAACGCTGAGCTCGCCGGAGCGTTGCGGGAACGCAGCCGAACGCTGCAGCACGTAGGCGCGGAAGGGCGTGCCCATCACCGTGACGGTCTGGGGCTGGAGGTTGGTGATCGGATCATCATGCACCCAGAAGCCATCCATTGGAGGCTTGCCCGGGATCACCGATTGGGGTGCGAGTCGGAGCCGTGTGTACAGGTAGACGGTCACGTTCACTTGTTGTCCGATGTAGATCTCGTCGGACTCGACGACCGTTCGCAGGAATGCGCGCTCGTCGTAGCGAGCGCCCGACAAATCGCCTTGCACCGCGACGTCGGAGGGGCGAGTCGGGTCGGCTTCCGCCTGTGTTCCCGGTCGAACGACCAGAGTGAGGGGTGCGCTTCGGTAGGCCTTTCCGTCGACCTTGGCTACCGCCGGCGCGAACTCGTAGGTGCCGGCTGCGGTGGGGTGCAGCACGAAGATGTTGGCGAGGCTCGATTCCTTCTGGACCCCTGACCCGAACCCGAAACTGAACTGAATCGGACGGACGGTTTGGTGCGAGATGATCTCGAGCTCCGGGTACTTCTTGAGGTCGCTGAGCTCGAGGTTCTCGATGCTCCCTCCGCGCGCTCGCACGCGCACTTCGAGCCGCGCGGTGTCGCCGACGTTGATCTCGGCGGGGGACACGGCGAGGGTCACCGATACCTCCGGCTGGGCGGTCGCCGCCGAGGGCAGGGCGACCGTCGCCAGAAGCGCCAGTATGAGGAGCCGGATCACCAGTCTTTCTCCGGTGGCGGTCGACCGGCGTTCCGACGGCGCGCGCGTTGCAGTGGGAGGTTTTCTTCGTTCTGTTCGAGAGCGTCGAGGAAGCGCTGTACTTCGTCCTGCGGGACGGGCTGAGGTTGTTGCTCCTGCTCCTGCTCCTGCTCTTGGTCCTGGGACTCGTTCTCGGAATCCTGTTCCTGCTCTTGGTCCTGGGACTCGTTCTCGGAATCCTGTTCCTGTTCCTGCTCTTGGTCCTGGGACTCGTTCTCGGAATCCTGTTCCTGCTCTTGGTCCTGGGACTCGTTCTCGGAGTCCTGTTCCTGCTCTTGATCCTGCTGTTCCTGCTCCTGCTGTTCCTGCTGTTCCTGCTTCTCCTCTTCCTCTCGGATTCGCTTCATGGCGTATTCGAGGTTCCAGGCGGCGTTTCGGTCGCCGGGCCTCTGGCGCAGAGATCGCTTGAACGCGTCGGCGGCCTCTCGGAAGTGTGCGGACGCTTGCTCGTACTCCTCCTGCTGCGAGATCGCGTCTCCTTCTCGTGCGTGGGCGATGCCGAGGTCGTAGTAGGCGTCCGCCCGTGTGGTCGGGGCTGCCTTGGGATCGGCCGCGGCGAGAAACGCTTCCTTCGCTTGCTCGCCAAGGTCCTGCGCGAGCAGAGCGAGGCCGCGGTTGAGTTGCACGGCCCGTGCTTCAGGGAGCTCTCGCGCCGCCTCGTCGTACGCCTCCAGCGCGGGGCCGTATTGTTCTTGGGCCATCAGCGTGTTGCCCTTCTTGGCGTTGGAGTTTTCCCCACGCAGAGGGCTCCAGGCGGACGCGCCCGCCGGCACTGTGAGGCAGGCCAGGAAGTATAGGCACCATACGAGGGGTCTCACGCTTCCCTCCTTCGCCGGCGCACGATCCAAGCCTCCGGAAGAAGCGCCTCGAGGACGATCAACAGGAACCCAGGCAGCAATGCCAAGGCGAATCGGTTTTCGTGGACGGTGACGCGTCGGGCTTTGCGCTCGGACGCCTGGAGCTTGGCGAGCTCCGATCGAATCTCGGTCACACCGACCGTGCCTTCTTCGGCCCGCACGTACTCTCCCCCCGTGATCGACGCGATCTCTTCGAGGGTGTCTTCGTTCTCGGCGCTGAGCGAGGTCATGACCAGGCGGCCGTCCGCATCTTTGACGTGGCCGATGAGAGTGCCGTCGGCAGTGTAGCTTGGAATTGGCTCCCCGCTTCCGGAGCCGATGCCCACGGCATAGACCTTGATTCCCGCTGCTTTCAGCTCCTGCGCCGCCGCGACCGGATCTCCCTCGTGGTCTTCGCCGTCGGTTAGCAGGAGCACCACCTTGGAGCGGCGATCGACTCCATCCTCATCGCCGCGGCTTTCGTTCGAGCTTTCGATGAGTCGCTTGGATGCGATCAGCGCCTTGCCGATGGCCGTACCACCGACCGGCATGTCCATGGGGCCGAGGTCACGCAGGAAGAGACGCACCGCTGAATAGTCGACGGTCATCGGGAAGGCCATGGCATCCCCCGCGAACGCGACGAGGCCGACGCGGTCCCCGTCGAGGTCACTCAGGAGCCGTTCGAGCTCGCCTTTGGCGCGTTTGATACGGCTTGGGTGCACGTCGCGGGCCAGCATGCTCTTCGAGAAGTCGAGCGCGATCACGATGTCGATGCCGCGCTTGCGGAGCACGCGGGTGCGGCTCCCGTACTGCGGGCCTGCGAACGCGACGATCACGAGCGCGGCGCCGGCGACCATCAACGTCGCTCTGGTGACGCGCCACCATTTCGCGTGGCCTGCGATCAACGGATCGACCGTCACGCTGGCGCCAAATCGCTCGGTCGCGCGCTGCCGCCTCGCGGCGTTCCACCACAGCGCCGCGACGGCCACGGGGACCAATCCGAGGAGCCAAAGCGCCTGCGGGTCAGCCCAACTCACGGCCACCTCCTCAGCCACAGCAGGACGAAGAGTTCGATCACCAGGAAGATCAACGCCGGCCCGACGAACGCGGGAAACAGCTCTGTGTACATTCGGCCGGCGTCTTCGATATCGGTCTTCTCGAGCGCGTCGAGAATTTGGTGGAAGCTCTGCTCGAGGGCGGCTCGGTCGCTCACCAGGAAGAACTCGCCGCCGGTTTTGTCTGCCATCTCCTCGAGCAGCTCCGGGTTGACGGGGTAGTTGGCCGTTCCGAAGATCGCGCGTCCGAAGAGGCCGGTTCCCTGCTGAACGGGCGCGGAATCGGAGACGCCCATCAAGATGGGATAGATCTTCACCTCCATGGCGCTCGCGAGGTCTGCCGCTTGAGAGGGGGACACATTGCCGGCGTTCGACTCTCCGTCAGTCAGGAGAATCATGACCTTGCTCTTGGCACGCGACCGCTTGAGGCGGTTGAGGCTCACGCCGACGGCGTTCCCGATCGCCGTTCCGCGCCCGTCGATCTGATCGAGCTGCAGGCCCCGAAGTGCCGTTCGCAACGCCTCTCGATCGGTCGTGAGGGGGAGTAGGGTGTATGCGTCCCGGCCGAACACCACGGCGCCGATTCGATCGTTCGAGCGGCGGTTGATGAAGTCGCGCACGACAGCTTTCGTTGCCTTGAAACGTGTCGGGCGGATATCCGCTGCGGCCATCGAGCCCGACATGTCGAGCGTCAGGATAATCTCGATGCCGCTCACTTCGGCGGTGTCTCGCGCGTGGATACTCTGAGGTCCCGCTAGCCCCACGACCAGGAGGGCCAATGCCACGGTGCGGAGCGCGCTCGGCAGGTTCGCGAGCCGGCTCCGCCAGCTGCCCTTGGGGTTGTGCAGCGCCGCCGCTCGGCTGAACTGGAGTCGTGGCCTCGAAAGCCGTTGCACCCAGACGCGGCTCAGCCAGGCCAGGGGCACGGCGAAGAAAAGGAGCGCAGCCCACGGGCGCTCGAAACGCAGATGTTCGTCGGTGATCAACAACTGATAGCGCGACTCGAGCCAGCGCAGGCTGATCACGAGGCCGAGGAACGCGGCGGCTGCTAGCCAGCCGGCCGCCCAGGTGCGGCGCTGGACAGGAGTCACGACGGCCCCCCGTCTTGCGGGAGCGCGGCAGGGCGAGTCTGGTCGACCAGTGCCAGCGCCTCTTCGATCAGCGTGCGTGACGCTTCATCGGCCAGCGAGGCTTTGGCGAACTTCACCAGGTCGCACCGCCCGAGAAACGCGACGGCATGCTGCGGTTCGATCGTCAGCGATTTGGTTCGTAGGAGACGGTCCGCGATTTCGTCGGTGGTGCTTTCCAGGCCATGGAAACCAAAGCGTCGACCCAGGTAAGCGCGGATCGAGTCGCTGACCGCGTCCACCCATTGCTCCGTCCGGCCTTCAGACACCGCGTCCGCACGGCCCTGTTCGAGTTCGTGAAGCTCGGTCAGAGCCGTCTCCCAAGGGGGAGGAGGAGGAGGAGGCGCGGGCTCCGGACGGTCGCGCTTGTTCCACCAGCGCATGAGCAGCCAGGCGAGCAATGCCCCAAGCGCGATCGCCAGCAGAATACCGAGGGCGATCAGCAGGCGGTGGTCGTCCTGCTCGACGACGACCGGTTCCGTCGGTGGCTTGAGCTGCGGGTCGGGCTCGTTGGCGAGCAGGGAGCGAACCTCGATGGTGCTCGTGTTCGATTCGAGTTCGATGAGTTCGCCCGCGGCGGTGGTGATCCGTACGCGAAGCGGCCCGAGATCGTGGACGCCGACCTCGAAGCATAGGAGCTGAAGCTCGAAGGTGAACGTCTTGAGCTTGCCATCGGGGGAGGGCTCGACGGAGAGCTTCTTGCCGAGGATCTCGAACGGAGCGAAAGGCTGCTCGGGAACCGCCGCTTCGTCGGACGCGCCGGCAGTGACGGTGAGGATGACGTCGATGGAGTCGCCGAGCGTAGTCTCCGGTGGCGCGTCGAGCGCGACGCTGGGCTCCTGCGCCAACCCGAGCGCGGGGGCGAGCGATGACAACACGACGATGGCAATCGAACGCCTCACCGATAGCCCGTGAGTCGCCGTTGGCGGAGTCGAAACAGCTCTGTCAGCGGCTTGACGAAGTCGCGGTCAGTGCTGACCGTGACGTGATCGAGTTGAAGTCGGCGGAACAGGTGCTCACGCGCCGCGCGTTGGCGCTGTGCCTCCCGCGCGTAGTCGGCACGAACATCCAAGTTCGAGGTGTCGACCTCGACGAGCTCGCCCGTCTCCAAATCCTCGACGAGAGCAAGCCCAACGTCCGGAAGCTCGTCTTCCCGGGGGTCGACGATCTGAATGGGGATCACGTCGTGCTTTGCGGACACCACCTTGAGCGGCTTCTCGTACTGGTCGGCGATGAAGTCGCTGATCAGAAAGGCCACCGTCCGGCGTTTTCCGATGCCGCCGAGCAGGTCCAATGCGACCCCCAGGTCGGTGCCCTCACCCTCGGGGTCGGCGTTCAGGATCTCCGTCACGACACGCATGACGTGTGAGCGACCCTTCTTTGGTGGGACGTAGCGCTCGACGCGATCCGTGAACAGAATCAACCCGACGCGGTCGTTGTTCTTGATGGCGCTGAACGCGAGCAGTGCGGCCACTTCAGCCACGGTCTCGATCTTCGGCTTGTCGACCGATCCAAATCGCTCACTTGCCGAAAGGTCGACCATCAGCATGACGGTCATCTCCCGCTCTTCGGTGAACACCTTCACGTAGGTGTCGTTCATGCGTGCGCTGACGTTCCAGTCGATGAAGCGGACATCATCGCCTGGCTGGTACTGGCGCACTTCGCTGAACGCCATCCCGCGCCCCTTAAACACGGAGTGGTAGCTCCCCGCCAACTGGTCGTTCGCGAGCCTCGACGTGAAGATCTCGATCTTCTTGAGTTTCTTGACGAGCTCGCGAGAGATCACGACAGGCCTCGGCTAGGGAACTTCTACGGTTTCGAAGATGCGGCGCACGATCTGGTCACTCGTGATCTCTTCGGCTTCGGCCTCG
>CAXMRN010000058.1:0-4663 GCA_964195565.1 uncultured Polyangiaceae bacterium
AACGAGCCCTGCGCGAGCGATCGACCCTGCCGACGACTACTTCGAACGACACGAGGCGCTCCAAGACGAGTACCGATATGGCGCGGCCTTGTGGCAATGGAGTTCGGCGTGCGGCGATCCACACTATGCGCACGACCCTCCAGTTGGCGACGCCAGCGACGATCCGAGCGTGTGGGGCTTCTACGACTTGGAGTGCCCTTCCAACCAAACTCTCGGGTTCCGCGAGGACTTCGCCTCGGTTCTTCGGCGACCGCTGTTGCGCGCCGCGCCGGGGCCCATCGGCAGCGTGAAGTGGGACTACGAAGCCGGCGTGTTCTCGGCCGAAGGTTCGGCTGCGACCGAAGGTCAGGTGCTGTCCCTCTTCGTTCACGAGGAGGTCGACGCCGCGGCGTTCAGCGTCACTGGGCTTGCGAACGTCGAGGTCGTGCGAGCGCTCGGTCCAGGGCAGATCTGGTCCGCGGAGGCTACGGCTAAAAACTGGGAGTTCCGCGTCACATTCTGAATCACCGGCCGCCTCTAGTTGGCCGCGCCGGTGCGGGCGCAGGTCAGGCGACGGCAGTGGTCACTGTCCGCGACAGAGGGACCGAGTGCATGAACTCGCCTGCCAACTGCACAAGGCGTCCTCACCACCGAGCACCCACTTGCGGGCGCGGAGGCGGTCGCATATGCAGCCGGCATGGCACAGCGCTTCGTAGTGGTTTCAGACAATGGTGAGTCTTGGGTGCTCGGCGGCGATCCCGACGACGGCAAGTTCACCTCCGGCAAAGATGACCAGCATGCCTTGCCGCAGCTTCTCAAAGACGGTTGGTCATCCAAGATGGTGACGCCCGGCTCGGGGACCAAGGACGACTCTTCCTATTGGCTTGTCCTGCTCGAGAAGTAGTCTGAGCGCCATGAGTGAGAAGATGCTTCGTGGAATCTTATCCGACCGCTACCGGCCGGATAAGGTTCCCGACTCCGTCGATACCGTCGTGATCGGCAGCGGCATGAGCGGGCTCAGCTGCGCTGCAGTTCTCTCCCGGATGGGTCAGCGGGTGCTCGTGCTCGAGCAGCATTACGTCGCCGGCGGTGGGTCGCACATGTTCCAACTCAAGGGCGGGCTGCGCTTTGATTCGGGGCTGCACTACCTGGTGCCCTACTCCGGACTTCTGATGTGGCTCGCCACTGGTGGGGACGAGATGCCCTTGCGCTTCGAACGCATGGGGGAACCCGATGGAACCTTCGACCGCATTGCGCTCGGAGACGAACCGCCATTCGCCATCAAGCACGACGAGGCGCACCTGCCCGACCTGTACGCTCGCTTTCCCGACCGAGGCGAGGACATCGATGAATACCTTCGCGTCTCCGAGCAGGTGCTGAAGCGCTTTCCGCTCTTCGTGATGTCGAAGGCCTTCCCAACTTGGCTCCAGAAGCCCTGGCATCGTTTCGTTCTGGGCAACGTGTGGAAGCGCTATGCCGGTCGTAGCCTCCAAGAGGTGCTCGAAGAGGTTACGGATGAACCCTTGCTGGCGGGGCTTCTGGCCGGACCCTGGATGGACGCCGGCGCCCCACCCGACCGAGTGAGCTTCCTGATGGGCGCCTGCATCGCGCGTGGACTGTCGATCGAGGGGGGAGCGTATCCGGTAGGCGGCTCGCAGGAACTCGCAAAGTGTCTCGTGCCCGTGGTTACCGGGGCCGGTGGACGCGTCCTCGTTCGGGCTGCAGTCGAGGAGATTCTCGTGGATGCGGCGAGCGAGCGAACGACCGGCGTTCGTTTGACCGACGGAACAGTGGTCGCGTGCAAGCGCGTGGTCTCGAGCGTCGGCTACCACAACACGTTCGGAAAGTTGGTCCCGGAACAGGTGACCGAACGCCTCGAAATTCCCCGTCGCCTTCCCATTGGCAGCTCCTGCGGCTTCGTCATGGCCAACATCGGCCTGCGTGGGACCGCCGAAGAGCTCGGGCTGACCTGCGCCAACCTCTGGTATCACCCTACCCGCAAGGATGGCGACATGTTCGGCGCCATCAACGATTTCATGGCCGATCCCACGGACCCGGAATGCGATCCGATGATCATGGTGACCTTTCCATCGATCAAGGACCGGAAGGGTGAGGAGACCTACGGCGGGAAGACGACCTGCCAGATCCTGTGCACGGCCGAGCTGGCCTGGTTCGCGAAGTACGCGCTGCTACCCACGCGCCGTCGTGGCAACGAGTACAAAGCGGTCAAACGCGAATGGGGAGAGCGCTTGGTCGCCCTGATGCTGCGCTTCTACCCTCAGCTCGAAGGGAAGATCGAGTTGCTGGATGTCTCCACCCCGCTTTCGATCGCGCACTACCTCGGAGCGAACGAAGGCGGCGCGGTGGGCCTCGATCACGGGCCTGAGCGCTTCACTGACTGGAACCTCGTCGAACGGCTCGACGCCCGCACGCCCATCGAAGGTCTCTGGCTCACGGGACAGGACACAGTGACCTGCGGTCAGCCGATCGTGCAGGGGGCGGGGCTTATCACGGCGTTCCGAATCCTCGGCTTGCCGCAATCGCTACGGTACCTGGGGCGAACCTTGCCGCCGATCCTACGTAGCTTCAGCCGCGCGCGTGCTCAGACGGCACCGTCTTAGAACGGATACGCCTGCAGGGTATCCAACGCCATCGTCATGAGCATCTGGACGGCCTCGGGCGAGTCAGTCGGAATGCCGGCCGCACCGCCGCCGTAGATTGCGGAACTCTGGGGCTGGGCATCACGATTCTCGAGCGCATAGGTCACCGCCTCAGGTAGATCTCGTGCGAATGCCGCCCGAACCTCCGGTGCCGTCTGGGGACGCGTGACGCACATGTGAATCGCCGCAGGGTTCTGCTGCCCGTTGAAGCGCCAAGCCCGGCCCTTCATGAAGTCGTTGACATGATAGACGTCGAATTCGTTCGATCGAAAGGCGAAACAGAAAGTCGGCGAGCCCATGAGCGCGAGCTCGGGCAGGCTTTTCACGACCGCCTGCATCTCAAACGCAGTCTCGAAGATCTGTTTCGCGTGGCGCATGTATCCTTCGCGCCCGTACCGCACCATGGCCGCCCAGGTCGCGGCGATGAGACCACCGGAGCGACTTCCGGCAAGCCCGTTGGACGCGTAAATCCCCCCCTTCCAGGTGGGCTCGACGTAGTACTGGTACTTCCGGTACGAGGCGTCTCGGTAGAGCACCACTGACGTGCCCTTGAGCCCGTAGCCGAACTTGTGCGTGTCGGCGGAGATCGACGTCACGCCCGGCAATCGAAAATCAAAGACCGGCACGTCGTACCCGAGCGCTTCGCCCCAGGGGAGGATGAAGCCGCCTAAGCAGCCGTCCACGTGAAGCCCGATGCCGTGCTGGACGGCCAGGTCCGACAGCGCGTCAATTGGGTCGATTGTGCCGTAGGGGTAGTTCCCCGCTGAACCGACGAGCGCCACGGTACGCTCGTCGATGGAATCCCGCACGAAGTCGAGGTCGACCAGAGTGCTCATCGGATCGGTAGGCGCCTCGACCACTTCGATGCCGAGCAAGTGTGCGCCCTTGCGGAAAGCGGGGTGCGCCGTGTCGGGCACGATCATCTTGGGACGATCGACGCCGCGTTCATCGCGCGCTTTGTCCCGGTAGACCAACAGAGGATTGATGATGCTTTCGGTACCGCCAAACCCAACCGCGCCGCATGCGGTGTGCGAGGGCTGGTGCTTCTTGACCTCGCCCCCATGCAACATGTCGAGGGCCATCGCGATGATGTCCGATTCGAAGCGGGTCATGCTCGGACAGATGTCTCGCTGCAGTGAATTGACATGCGAGAACAGCGCGCAGACCGAGTTCAGGAAATCATAGTGCTCGTGGTCTCCGCTGTACATGGTCCCCGAGCAGCGGCCGGTCTCCCAGGCTTCATCCTCTTTGCCGGCAATCGTGCGAAGTTCGTCGACAATCGCATCCGTGGCTCGGCCTTCGGCAGGAAAGCCCCGAATCACGCCATGACTCTCGGCGTATGGGTAGAGGCCTCTCATCAGATCTTCGATCGCGTTGCTCATAGCTAGCTCCCAGCATTCAGCGCGCGAAATATATCGCGATTCCTCTTGAAGACCCGGACGAACTGGGTGAACAGCTCGTCGTAGCGGTCGGCCGCGTCTGCTGACGGCTCATACACGGCAGCCACAGGAGCCGCCGCCTCGAATTCATCGAGCGCGAGCTCGCCAAGTCGGTGAAAAGCAAGCAGCGCGACCCCGCGACTCACCGTGAATTCCGGATCGCGCAATTGGTCCACCGGACACTTGAGCACGTCGGCAAATATCTGAGACCATGCCGACGAGAGCGCGCCGCCGCCATAGAACTTGATTCGCGTAATGTCCCGCTTGGCAAACCGCGCGACACGCTCTTGGACCCAGCGTTGATTGAGGGCAACACCTTCGAGGACCGCCTTGGCCAGATGCTCTCTTGTGGTCTGCAACGAAATGTTCAAGAAGCCCCCTCGCACCTTGCCGTCTTCAGCGGGTGTGATCGAGCCGGTCAACCAGGGAAGAAAGAGTAGCCCGCCGCTGCCGGGCTCGATCGGTTCGATGGCGCGCTCCAACGCCGAGAACTTGTCAGCCAGGCTGTGGTCGCCGAATCGGTCGCGCGCGAACACGAGCCGTTCGAGGAAGTATTCGACAGCGCCGCCGCCAATCCCAGCCTCC
>CAXMRN010000059.1:0-7233 GCA_964195565.1 uncultured Polyangiaceae bacterium
TGCAGAGCGTCTGCGAGTTGCTCGCCATCTTGATCATCGCGCGGTTACCGGCCGCCAAGACGCTGATGAGTGGGCTCAACGTGAGGAACAGGGGATAGTTCCAAGGCGACACGATACCGACGACGCCCTTCGGCTGGGGCACGAGTCGATTGGACCCAGTCGCAAACAGCACCGACACGGAGCGCCGCTCCGGCCGCATCCACTTCGAGAGTTGCTTCAGCGAGTGGCGAATTCCGTCCACGCAGGGGAAGATTTCGAGGATCTTGGACTCCTCGGCGCAGCGATGTCCGAAGTCTTGCCGAATCGCGTCGGTGATCGCGTCGGTGTTGTCGAGCAGGATCCGCTCGAGAGCGCGCAGGCGTTCCTTCCGCACCTGCAGGCTCGGATACGGGTCACGCAGGTAAGCGTCGCGCTGCAGCTTGTAGATGCGCTGCGCTTCGTTCTCGGCGAATTCAATCGTGCGGAGTTGAGCGGTTTGGGCCATAGCGGATCCTGGTGTAGCCTCATCGTGCGGGCCAACGCAAGCAGCGTTCCCTCAGCCCGCCCGTAGTCGCGTGGATCACGTCAAAAGGATGATACTGTGTCTAAGCGGCAGACTCGTGAGTTGAGGCAGTGACCGAGGCCCTACCAAACAAGGTTGCGTACGCATGGCATACGCTGCCCGTTGACATCGTCTTGTCGCATTTGTCTTCGTCCCCTCACGGCCTGGCGGACCTCGAAGCTGAGCGTCGACTAACTCTCTACGGCCCGAACGAGCTCGAGGCCCCCCATCGTGTCTCGCCTTGGGCCGTTCTGGCGGGACAATTCAAAGATGTCCTGATCATCATCCTGCTGATCGCGACGGCGATCTCCGCCTTTCTTGGACATGGCATCGAGGCCATTGCCATCGCGGTGATCGTGCTGTTCGCCGTAGTGCTTGGCTTCGTGCAAGAGTACCGAGCAGAACGCGCGATCGAAGCGCTGAGGCGAATGGCCGCACCCACCGTAGCGGTGATCCGCGGCGGTCAGGAGATCGAGATCCCCGCGCGCCAGCTCGTGCCAGGCGACCTCATTCTGTTGCATGCGGGCGATAAGGTGGCGGCCGACGCGCGACTAATCGAGTCGATCAATCTGCAGGTGGACGAAGCGGCACTCACTGGCGAATCAGTGGCCGTGGAGAAGGACACCGAGCCGCTTGGTGGCGAGGACCTCGCGTTAGGCGACCGCAGCAACATGGTTTTTGGTGGAACCGTCGTCACCTATGGCCGAGGCCGTGCCGTCGTCGTCGGTACGGGCATGGATACTCAATTCGGTCGGATCGCCAAGATGTTGCAGTCCGTCGAATCCGGTAAGACCCCTCTGCAGCAGAATCTCGACAAGGTGGGTCGTGTCCTGGCCCTTGCAGCGTTTGTCGTCGTGGCTGCGATTGTCGCAGCGGGCGCGCTCCGCGGCCAACCGTTGCTAGAGATGTTCATCTTCGGGATCGCCCTGGCGGTCGCCGTAGTACCGGAAGCGCTTCCGGCGGTCGTGACCATTTCGCTGGCGATTGGCGTACAACGTATGTCGAAGCGAAACGCGCTCGTGCGCAGGTTGCCAGCCGTCGAGACTTTGGGCAGCACATCGGTGATCTGCTCGGACAAGACCGGCACGCTCACCAAGGACGAGATGACCGCCCGCGAGCTGCACACCGCTGAAAGAACGGTAGCGATCTCCGGCAGCGGCTACCAGCCCGAAGGCGAGTTCTCGTTGGACGGCTCGGCTGTCGAGCCCTCTCCACAGGAAATGGAGTTGCTGTTGGCCGCGGCCCTAGTTTCCGATGCACATCTGGTCCGCGACGACGAGCATGGGGGTTGGCACATCAAGGGAGACCCCACCGAAGGCGCCATGATCGTCGCGGCGGCGAAAGCCGGGCTCCGAAAGGACGACCTCGACCTCCGGTTCCCCCGCGTTGGCGAGATCCCCTTCACCTCTGAAACCAAGCGGATGACAACCTTGCATTCCGTCGAGAACGGCCAGGTCGCCTACGCCAAAGGCGCTCCGGAGACCATCCTCGATTCGTGTGCTCGGCATTGGACAGGGCAAGGCGAAGTCTCACTGGGGGATGCTGACCGAAACGCGATTCTGGAAACGGTCCGACGGATGGCTGCCAAGGCCCTTCGCGTGCTCGCCGTGGCCACCAAAGCAGACGCGTCCCTCGGAGACGCGGAGCGCGACATGACCTTCCTCGGCTTAATCGGCATGATCGATCCGCCGCGCCCCGAGGCCAAAGCCGCTATCGAACAATGCGAGCAAGCCGGTATCAGAGTCGTAGTAATCACAGGCGACCACCCACTCACCGCTCAGGCCGTGGCCCGCGAGCTTGGTTTGTTCAAGGCGGGGCGCGCAGTGACTGGCCCAGAGCTCGAGGACATGAGCGATGAGGATCTCCTGCGCGACGTCGAAACCATCGAGGTCTATTCCCGCGTCTCCCCCGCCCACAAACTTCGGGTGGTGACCGCTCTGCAAGAGCGCGGTCACGTCGCAGCTATGACGGGCGACGGTGTAAACGACGCACCGGCCCTCAAGAAGGCAGACATCGGCATCGCCATGGGGATCACAGGCACCGACGTTAGCAAAGAGGCAGCGTCGATGACGCTCACCGATGACAACTTCGCATCGATTGTCGCGGCGGTGGAAGAAGGGCGTGGGATCTTCGAGAACATCAAGAAGTACCTGATGTACCTGCTCTCCTCGAACATCGGCGAGATCGGTCTCATGGCTGGCGCCACGATCGCCGGTTTGCCACTGCCCCTGACCGCCGTGCAAATCCTCTACGTCAACCTAGCCACCGATGGCTTGCCTGCGCTGGCACTGGCGGTCGACCCCCCCGAAGACGACCTGATGCAGCGACCACCGCGCAACGCGCGCACCGGAGTGTTCACGCGCCCCGTCGTGATGTTGATGGTTATCGGCGGGCTGTGGTCCACGGCAGCGAACCTCGGCCTCTTCACGTGGGCCTTACGGTCAGGCCGCGGCGTGGCTGAGGCCATGACGATGACCTTCGTGTCCCTCGTGCTGATCCAGTTCTTCAAAGCCTACAACTTCCGTTCCGACCGCCGGTCCATCTTTCATCGGCCGTTCGCGAACAAGTGGTTGAATCTGGCGATCCTTTGGGAGCTGGCGCTGTTGATAGTCATCGTGACCTTCCCGCCATTGCGTGAGCCGTTCGGGACTTACGCGTTGTCACAGAACGACTGGTTGATCACCATCGGCGTAGCGCTGACCATTTCGCCCGTCCTGGAGCTCGCCAAGTGGTGCGAACGGCGCGGTTGGTTCGGAAAACTGTTATGAGAGAGGCCAGATGAGCTTGTGGCAAGCCTGCGTGATGTTCTTGGTGAGCGCCTCGGTCCTGGTCTGGGCCGGCTCTACGTTGGCAGGCTACGCGGATCAGATCGCCGAACGCATGAAGATGAGCCGACTCTTCGTCGGCACGATCATGCTTGCGTTCGCAACCTCACTGCCCGAACTCGTCACCGACATCACCGCGGCCAGAGCGGGAGCCCCCGATCTCGCACTCGGCGATCTCTTCGGCTCGTCGATGGCAAACATGGCCATCCTCGCGATCATCGATCTGCTCTACCGGGGAAGGGTTTGGCCCTCGGTCGAGTTAGGCCACGCTCGGGTGGCGGCGGTCGCCATCGCGCTTACCTCGCTGGCTGCGCTGGGCATCTTGACCGAATCCACTCTCGCGGTCGGATGGGTTGGCGTCACACCGATTCTGATCGCCGCACTCTACGTCGTGTCGATTGCATGGTTCCGTCGCACGCCGAGCTTGGCGCGACCCGGCCTTGAAACGCCCGTAATTCCGATCCAGAGGCCCATTGGATGGAGTGAAAAGGCCGCCAGCCGATCGTTGACGGGCCTCTGGGCACGCTTCGCTGGCTCCGCACTCGTTATCTTGATCACCGCGCCCTTCGTCACCCTCAGCGTGAAGGCCGTCGCCGACGCGACTGGCATCGCTCAGACATTCCTGGGTGCGGCGATCTTGGCCGTCACCACCTCGCTACCAGAACTCATCGCTTCGATAGCATCCATTCGAATTGGCGCGTACGACATGGCAGTCGGCAATCTCTTCGGCAGCAACATCGCCAATATGAGCGTGCTTCTGTTCGCCGACCTTGCCTACACAGAAGGCCCGATCCTCTCAGCCGTCGCACCGACGCAAGCCGTGTCCGCGCTTGGCGCCATCTTGCTAATGGCGATCGCCGTCGCCGCCATCGTGGGTGAGTCCGAAACACGCATGAGGAAGCTGGAGCCCGACGCCATCGTGCTGTTGCTCGTCTACGCGGCCACGCTGGTGGCAATTGCCTTTCATGGCTAGTACAGCGAAAAGCTCAGGCTCAGCGACGCCCACCAGAGGGGGCCGACCCCGCCGCAAGCACCTACATATCGCCGTACGCGTGCTGTAGGAGCGTAAGCCCCGCGAACACAGCGGTCTCCGCGCGTAGAACGCGTCCGCCGAGCCGAAGCGGGAGAGCGCCACGCCTCTCGAGCATAGCGCGCTCTGCGTCGCTCCAGCCTCCCTCAGGGCCGACGGCGAAGACGATGCGAAGTCCTGTGCGGTCTGCACGCGGAGCGGCATCGGCGAGGGCGGAGCGACTCTGTGCCCTATCGTCGAGGTAGACGCAGAGGTCGGCTTCGGTGAAGCAGTCATCCTCCAGGATGGACGTGAGCTCGATGGCCTCGCGCACCTCGGGCAAGCTCGCACGGCGGCACTGGCGCGCGGCCCGCAAGGCCTGCTTCGGCCATGCGTGGGCCTTTTCATGCTCGAGACCATCACGCTGCACCGAGCGCTCCGAGAGCACGGGGATGATGCGCGCGACGCCTAGCTCGGTGGCCTTCTGGACCACGACGAGCATTCGCTGCCGTGCGAGGACGGCGCAGATCAAGGTGATCTCCGCTGGCGACTCGGTAGAGCCGGCCATTCGTTCGTAGACGAGGGCCTCGCCACCGCTCTTTTTCATCACTTTCAGCGATGCGCGAAAGAAATGGCCCTCTCGGTCCACGATGGTAAAGGCCTCTTTCTCCTTGATTTCCCGCTGGCGCAGAGCGCGCACGTGAAACGGGTCCAGCGCGATTTTCTGGCCCTCCGCGAGCTTGGCGGCATGGCGGAGAGGCGCGTTCAGGGAGCCCGAAGTCATGCCCGGGAGCATACTAGCCCCACCATAGGACGACCCATGAGGAAATCGAACCCGACCCTAGAGACAACGGACCCGATTTGGGCTACGAAGCCAGTCCCGGGGTGATTTGCACCCTCAACGCCACTTCGGCGGCGAGCTACCGGGGCTACTGACAATCTCGAGCAGGAACGAATACAAAATGGCTGAAGGTACAATCAAGCGTCTCACGGATCGGGGCTTCGGGTTCATCGAAACCTCTCCCGGCAACGACATCTTTTTCCACATGTCGAACGTGGAAGGCGTGCGCTTCGAAGAGTTGCGCGAAGGACAGAGGGTCTCATTCGATGAGGGCCAAGGCCCCAAGGGGCCCCGCGCGGAGAACGTCCGCCCACTTTAAGAACCGTCGACGCGAGTCATCGCGGCGACACGATCCAAGCGCGCTGCTCGAAACATCGGCTTAGAGGAGTAGACTCTTCGAAGCTGACGCATGAGCAACGCACCCACCGAGCGCCACATCGAGTTGCGCATCACCCTCGACGAGTCGCAGGACCCCGAGGTGATGCGCAGGCTCGCGGCCAAGAAGCTCGCCGTGCCGGTCGAGGACCTGCCCGAGCTTCATGTCTTGCGGCGCGCGATCGACGCGCGCGGAAGGGGAGCGCGCGTCCAAGTCCTGCTCGGCATCGGGCCGGCGATGCCTGCCGACCAATGGGCCCTTCCTCACCCACGAGATGTCCGTCTTCCCGCAAGAGTAGTGATCGTGGGTTCCGGGCCGGCCGGCCTCTTCTGTGCGTACGAGCTCGCCCGGCACGGCATCGCGAGCCGAATCATCGATCGCGGCAAACCGGTGCAGCCGCGACGTCGTGACATCGCTCTCCTCAATCGGGAGGGGAAAGTCGACGCTGACAGCAACTACTGCTTCGGAGAAGGCGGTGCAGGGACGTACAGCGACGGCAAGCTGTACACGAGGGCGCACAAGCGGGGCTCGGTTCGCGACGTGCTGGAGATCCTGGCGCTCCATGGTGCGCCCGCCGACATTCTGGAGGACGCGCGGCCGCACATTGGAAGCAATCGATTGCCCAAGGTCGTCACCATGCTGCGCGAACGGCTCGAGCAAGTGGGTGTGGAGTTCCATTTCGAGGCCAAGCTCGAGCGCATCGTCGTCGCTGGCCAGGGCGCCGACCGGAAGGTGAGCGCGGTCGAGCTCGCGGACGGACGTTCGTTCGAAGCCGATGCCGTGGTCCTCGCCACGGGGCATTCCGCGCGTGACGTGTACGAAATGCTTCACGAGATGAGCGTCGTCCTAGAGCCGAAGCCGTTCGCCATCGGTGTACGGGTCGAACATCCCCAGGCGCTGATCAACAAGATCCAGTACGGGCGCGACGTCGGGCATGCAGCCCTCCCGAGCGCCTACTATCGACTTGCCGCGACCGTCGAAGAGCGCGGTGTGTTCAGCTTCTGCATGTGTCCGGGCGGCTGGATCGTTCCGGCAACCACCGAAGCTCGGGCCCAGGTGGTCAACGGTATGAGCCTGTCGAAGCGCGATTCGCCATTCGCAAACTCAGGAATCGTCGTAGGGATCGAACCAGCGGACTGGCAAGCTCAGGGGTTTGAGGGGCCGCTTGGTGGCATCCACTTCCAGCAACAGATCGAACGTGCTGCCTACGTGGCGGGAGGCGGCGACCTTCGTGCTCCGGCCACGATGATGAAGGATTTCCTCGCGCGACGAGGTTCCAGCGTAGCTCCCAAGAGCAGCTACAGGCCGGGCCTCACGGCCACGAGCATCGATGAAGTGCTCGATTGCACCGGACTACGCGTCTCGGCGCACATCCGTGGTGGACTCGAGGCCTTCGCCCGCCGCATGCCCGGGTTTCTGAGCGACGACGCGGTTCTGCTAGGTGTCGAATCACGGACGAGCTCGCCAGTACGGATCCCTCGCAAGGACGACACGCTCGAATCACCCGATGTCCAAGGTCTCTACCCATCGGGCGAGGGCGCCGGCTACGCTGGCGGAATCGTGAGCGCGGCGCTCGACGGCAGGCGCGTGGCAGTCGCCCTTCAGCAGCAGTTGGCAGGCCGCTAGGCTGGGCCGCCTATT
>CAXMRN010000060.1:0-38045 GCA_964195565.1 uncultured Polyangiaceae bacterium
ATCATGGAGGGCGAGAAGTACGCCGTCCTGACCGACATCCTCGGCGACGAGGATCATCTCGGCGACATGGACTTCAAGGTCTGCGGAACCGACAAGGGCATCACCGCCATCCAGATGGACATCAAGGTCGCCGGCCTGAAGTCGGAGATCATGCACGAAGCCTTGGAGCAGGCGCGTGAAGGACGGCTGCACATCCTCGAGAAGATGAACGAGGTCATGGCAACGAATCGTCCTGAGCTTTCGAAGTACGCGCCTCGCATCGAGACGCTCAAGGTCAAGCCTGACCAGATTCGAGTGATCATCGGACCAGGCGGAAAGATGATCAAGGCGATCTCCGAGCAAACCGGCGCCAAGATCGACATCAGCGACGACGGCACGGTGAGCATCGCTTCGCCCGACGGCGAAGCGCTCAAGAAGGCGATCGAGATCATCGAGAGCCTCACCCTCGAGCCGGAAATCGGCACCAAGTACAAGGGCATCGTACGGCGCGTCGAGAACTACGGCGCGTTCCTCGAGATCGCACCCGGTAAGGACGGACTGCTGCACGTCACCGACATGGAGTGGGGCTTCGTCGAAAAGGTCACCGACATCATGGACCTGGGGGACGAGGTCGAGGTTCTGATCAGCGACATCGACAGAGAAGGCCGCATCAAGCTTTCTCGCAAGCAGCTGCTCGAGAAGCCCGAGGGCTTCGTGGAACCCGAGCGCAGGGAGCGACGTGACAGCGGCCCTCGCGGACGCGACGGCGGACGCGATGGAGGACGTGGCGGACGCGATGGCGGACGTGGCGGACGCGAAGGTGGCCCTGGCGGACGTGGCGGACGCGACGGCGGACGTGGCGGACGCGACGGTGGCCGCGGCGGACGCGACGGCGGCCCTGGCGGACGCGAAGGTGGCCCTGGCGGACGCGAAGGTGGCCGTGGCCCGAGAGCTGGTGGACGTGATGGAGACCGCGACCGTGGCCGCGAAGGTGGCCGCGAAGGCGGCAGCGATCGCGGCAGCGAAGGCGGCAGCGATCGCGGCGGCGAAAAGAAAGACTAATGAAAACCCTGCGCGTCAGTAGGATGCGCGCCGACGCGGTTGTACCGCGTTACAAAACGAGCGGCGCGGCGGGGCTAGACCTCGCCGCGTGCCTCGACGCTCCGCTAGTGATCGCTTCGGGTGGGACCGCCCGAGTCCCCACGGGTCTGCGGATCGCACTACCCAGGGGACATGAGGGCCAGGTACGCCCACGTTCGGGTTTGGCCGCGCGCCACGGGGTCACGGTGCTCAACGCACCAGGCACAATCGACGAGGACTACCGAGGCGAAGTCCAGGTGCTCCTCATCAACCACGGCAGCGAGGCATTCACGATCAAGTCAGGCGACCGAATCGCCCAACTCATCGTGGCGCCCGTCACGCATGTCGAAGTCGACACCGTTAACGACGAAGCCGCGCTCGGCGGGACCGAACGCGGCGACGGCGGCTTTGGTAGCACTGGGGTCTAGAGCGCCCGATCCATCAACTGGGCGATGGTGGTCTTGGGAGCGGCGCCAACGTGCTGCGCTACCAGCTCTCCGCCCTTGAAGACCATGAGCGTCGGGACGCCTCGAATGCCGTACTTGGAGGCGATGCCGGGGCTCTCATCGATGTCGAGGTGAGTCACCTTCATCTTGTCGACATACTCGTCGGCAAGCTGATCGATGAGCGGCGCAATCTGCTTACACGGCCCACACCAAACCGCCGAAAAGTCGACGAGCACGGGTGCGTCCGCCTGGAGCACCTCGGTGTCAAAGTTCAGGTCGTTTACTGCATGTACGTTTGCGCCAGCCATCTGAGCTCCTCTTGGGGTTGTGTGAGACGGACTAATTAAGGACGGCGGGTCCCATTGTCAACGTGCCGCCCTTCCCGGCTACCGCGTAAAACCCCAGTATGGTAGGCTTTTTCGTGGCCTGCCCCACACTCATGGAGGCCTCGATAAAACCATGAAAGCCGGCCTGTTCATCGCCACTGCGGCCCTCTACGCGATCGCCTGCATCCTGTATCTCTTCCTCCTGACCCGGGGCTCGCAGAAGACCCAGCGCATGCCGGGGACCGTCTTCGTCGCCGCACTAGGGGCCCACCTCGCGTTCTTGTTGCTCGAGACGCCCAACCCCGGCGAACTCCCACTTGCCGACATCTCGCAGATCTTGAGCGTCTCGTCCTTCGGCCTTGGCATCGCGTTCCTGCTGGCTTCCTATCGCTTCGACGTCACCATCCTCGGCGCGTTCGTCGCGCCGCTCTCCCTGATGCTCTTCCTCGCATCGGGCCTCGGCAGCAGCTACGCACCGGTCCCCCCCACGGTGCAGTCTGCGATGCTCACGCTCCACATCGGCGCCAACATCCTCGGCTTGATCGCATTCGCCCTCGCGTTTGCCGCAGGCGTCGCGTACATGCTGCAGGAGAGTCTGCTTCGACGCCGTCAACTGAGCGGTGCGTTTCAGCGATTGCCGTCACTGGACGTCCTCGACACCATGGGGCTGCGAGCCGTCCTCGTTGGCTTTCCACTTCTGACCTTCGGCATGGTCACGGGTACGTTCTGGCTGCTTCGATCGGGAGGGTCTGAGTTCTACGTGAGCCAGGCGCTCGGCCTTGTCGCTTGGGCGATTTTCGCAGCCGTGATCGTCCTCCGGGTGGCCGCTGGGTGGCAAGGCCGCAAAGCCGCGCTCGGCACGATGATGGGTTTCTTGTTCACGCTTCTGGTCCTAGCGGGCTACGCCGTGCGCGCTGCTGGTGGGGGTGCCTGAATGCGGGACTTCGTCGTCGTCGGCCTGTCCCATCGAACCGCGCCCGTCGAGGTCCGCGAACGGCTCGCAGTCGCGCCAGATCGCCTCGAGCAGGAGCTTCGCGAGATTGCCGGCAACGGACGACTCGACGAAGCCCTGTTGATATCGACCTGCAATCGAGTGGAACTCTACGCCACGAGCGCCAACCCCATCGCCGCCGCTCAGGTCGCCAAGGACGCTCTGGCGAGGCGCCTACCCGAGACGGCCAGCGAGGACGTTCTCTACCAGGAGCGTGGCGTCGACGTGGTGCGCCACGTCTTTCGGGTTGCTTCGAGCCTGGACTCGCTCGTCGTTGGTGAGCCGCAGATCTTGGGTCAGGTGAAGGAAGCCTTCGACGCAGCGAAGGGGGCGGGGACGATGGGCACCCTTCTTGGCCGTTGTTTCACGCAGGCTTTCGCTACTGCAAAGCGTGTTCGAAGCGAAACCGGAATCGCGGAGGGCACGGTGAGCGTGAGCTCGATCGCGTGCGAACTGGCGAAGAAGATCTTTGGCAACCTAGAGGGCCGGCGAACGCTCTTGCTCGGCGCGGGGGAGATGGGCGAGTCCGCGGCGCGGAGCCTACGCCAAACGGGAACCAACCTCCATGTCATCAACCGCAGCGAAGACCGAGCCCGCGCGCTCGCAGAGTCGTGTGGCGGCCGGGCCGTCCCCTACGAACGGCTCACCATGGAGATCGCCGACGCCGACGTAGTCATCGCATCCACGGCGAGCCCGAAGTTCATTCTGACGCCAGAGTTGATGAAGTCGGTCGTTCGAACGAGACGACATCGGCCCCTGTTCATCATCGACATTGCCGTGCCTCGCGACGTCGACCCGCGCGTCGGAAATATGGACAACGTTTTCGTGTACGACGTGGACGACCTGCAGCAAGTGGCCGAGGAGAACCTCGCCGTGCGGGCGCGCGAAGCGGCGCAGGCTGAGCGCATCGTCGAGGAAGAGCTCGACGCGTTCTTGAACTGGCGCCGCTCGCTCGAACTGGCCCCCACCATCGTCGCGCTCCGCAAGCGTTTTGGCGAAATCGCAGATGAAGAATTGCAGCGCGCCCTGCCCCGGCTCGAAGGGCTGAGCGAGTCCGACCACGCCGTCATCGAAGCCATGGGACGCTCGATGGTCAACAAGCTCCTTCACCAACCGATGACCCAGCTCAAGGCGGGCGCCGGCGGGCCGGACGGCGCGCTCTTGATCGACGCGGTCCGGCGTCTTTTCGCGATAACCGAAGTTGCGCCTGCGGAGAAGGAACCCTCCACAGAAGGCGACACGGAAACCAGGGTCACTCAGTTGGCCGCCGCCGGCACGGGCCCAACGAGCGAATCAAAGTGAAACTACGCATCGCAACACGCCGGAGCAATCTTGCTCTCGTGCAAACCCGTTGGGTCGGCGAGCAACTGCGCAGCCACTTCCCGGGGCTCGTCATCGAAGAAATCCACGTTCAGACCAAGGGCGACCGCATCCAAGATCGTCCGCTCGCCGAAGTCGGCGGCAAGGGGCTGTTCGTGAGCGAGGTCGAAGCGGTGGTGGTTCGCGGTGAAGCGGACTTCGCCGTTCATTCACTGAAGGACGTGCCCGGCGACGTTCCGCTCGCGGAGGGCATGGGGATCCTCAGCGTTCCAGTTCGCGAAGACCCACGAGACGCGCTGCTCACCGCCGACGGCATCGATTTGGCGTCACTCAAGCGCGGCGCGAAGGTCGGCACGACGTCACGTCGTCGCGTGGTGCAACTTCAGCGCCAGCGCCCTGACCTCGATTTCGTACCGCTGCGCGGAAATATCGAGACCCGCATCCGCAAGCTTCGCGAAGGCCAGTGCGACGCGATCGTTCTAGCCGCGGCCGGTCTCGCTCGCACAGGCGTGCTGGCCGAAATCCCCCACTGGGTTCTTCCCCCCGACATTTGTTTGCCTGCGGTCGGTCAGGGCGCGCTGGCCATCGAGGGCGCGTTGAGCAACGACAGGCTCCGCGAACAGCTCGAGACAATCGAAGACCCGACCACCCGAATCCAGATCACGGCCGAGCGCGCGATGCTCCAAAAGTTGGAAGGCAACTGCCATTCGTCCATCGCGGGCCATGCGAGCGCCGCCGAAGGGAGGCTCAAGCTCGAGGCCATGGTCGCCTCGTACGATGGGGACCGAATGCTGTCCGCCACATCGGACACGTACCTCGACCTCGCCTCAGCCGACGCGAGGACGCAAGCCCACCAGCTAGGCGAAGAGGTGGCCGAGCATCTGCTCTCCCAAGGCGCCCGCCATCTGATCCGCCAGGCGGAGCTAGCGGCGGTGCAGAATCAGTTGATCAGCAACTGAGCGTCGGACAGGGGCGCGTAGCCGAGGATCCGGCGCACGCCCTGAATCGACTGCTTGAGCCACGCATCTCCGCCACCACGGCCGACGCTCGCCACGTAGACGGTGTCGCCGTCGAGCGACACTTCGCGCACGTCGACGCTCTGCCCCTCGAGCGCGCCAGGCAAGCGCCCACCGAACGACGGCGAGCTCATCAGCGGGGCGACTGCACCGAGCGCTTCGCAGACCGAACGCTCACCGGCGCCGGCGACTAGCAGTCCGTTGTCGATGGCCACGACGACCGCGTCCAGCTGGCCCTGCATGCGAGAGTGCTCGAGCTGGAGACACAGTGCCCGGTACGGATCCTGGCTTCGACGTATGCGGCGTTCGTTCATGAGGGCTCCTAAACAGATGTAGGTGAATGTAGCCTATTATCCTACGGGTGGAGGGGCAAAGATTCTACAGAAACCAGTGATTTCCAAGGGATCGACACCTTGGACAGGGCTGCTAGAGTCGCTCCAATGAGTCTCGCGGACGTGCTCGACAGTCACCGCGTGGTGGTAACCGTCGGCAGCGGCGGAGTCGGAAAAACCACGACAGCGGCAGCAATAGCGGTACATGCGGCGATGGAAGGCCGCAAGGTCCTCTGCCTCACGATCGACCCCGCTCGGCGCCTGGCCAACAGCCTCGGGCTCGATGAAATGAGGACCAGCGAGCAGGACGTCCCGCGCTCTCTCTTCGAGAGCAATGGCCTGCAATGCAAAGGCGCCCTCTCGGCGATGATGCTCGACACCAAGCACACCTTTGATGGGCTCGTCGAGAAGTACGCGTCCGACGAGGAGTCCCGCGATCGCATCTTGGACAACCAAATTTACCAGTACGTCGCGAGCTCGTTGGCCGGTACGCAAGAGTACATGGCCATGGAGAAGCTCCACGAGGTGCGCAAAGATCCGAAGTGGGACCTCGTGGTGCTCGACACGCCCCCTACGGCGAGCGCACTCGACTTCCTGACGGCGCCCGAGCGGCTCATCGACGCGATCGATTCACCGGCGATGCGGTGGTTCCTTCAGGTCTTCGAGGGCGCGGGCAAGGAAGCGTTCGGCTTGGTCGGCCGGGGCGCCACGGTCCTGCTCAAGGGCATCGGCAAGATCACGGGTCTCGAGTTCCTCGAGCAGGTGGCGGAGTTCGTCGGTGGCATCAATGATCTCTTCGGCGGTTTCAAAGAGCGAGCGGAACAGGTCTCCGATGCGCTGCGCAGCCCCGAGGTCGCGTTCGTGCTTGTGACCAGCCCGGACCCACTCGCGATTGGCGAAGCGAGATTTTTCAGCGACAAGCTCGCGGACGCCGGAATGCACCGCGAGGGGATCATCGTCAATCAAGTGCATTCGCTCATCGAGGCACCGTCGGTGTCCGCCGAGGCGCAGGTGATCGCCCTTGGCGAGGTGTTGCCAGACTCGATCGACGCGGCCGACATCCAGCCGCGGCTCAGCGAGGCCCTGCAGGCCGAGCGAGGCTGGGCTCTGGCAGACCGGGTGCAGGTCGAGCGATTGCGCGAGCAGGTGGGGGACGACGCACGTGTTGTGGAAGTTCCCGCGTTCGATCAAGATGTCCACGACTTGGCTGCCCTCGCAAGGGTTGCTTCGTACCTGACCCGGGCCGCCTGAACCGACACCATGCCGACCCACCCACAAGCGACTTGGAGCGCCATCGTCCTCGCGGCCGGCGAAGGCACTCGGATGAAGAGCAGCCGGCCGAAGGTCCTTCACGAGATCGCGGGCCGCGCGCTAGTGTCTTGGGTGGTACAGACCGCGCTCGATGCAGGCGCAGTTCGCTGCGTGGTGGTGGTGGGCCACGGTCGAGACGACGTCGCGCAGGAGCTCGTCACGCGGTTTGGAGAGCGCGTCGAGATGGTCCTGCAACCTGACCGCCGAGGCACCGGCGATGCTGTCCGATGCGCGATCGAGGCCGACGCCGATCTAGACGGCCGCCTAGTGGTTCTCTACGGGGATTGCCCGCTCATCCCCGCAGCGCTCCTTCACGATCTGGTCGGCCGCGCCGAGCAGGCGGACGCAGATCTGGGGCTCGTCACGGCGACGTTGGCCGAGCCGAAGGGGTACGGCCGAATCGTTCGCAACGAGGCAGGCCACGTGCAGCGAATCGTCGAGGACCGGGACTGCTCCGCGGCAGAACGGACGCTCCAGGAGGTCAACCCAGGGCTCTACGCGGTGCGGGCAGGCTTCTTGCGGGAAGCGATCGCGCAGCTGACCCCCGACAATGCCCAGGGCCAACTCTACCTGACGGACGTGGTCGAGCTGGCCGCCGAGAGGGGCAAAGTGGTAGACCTGAGAGGCGACATGACTGAGCTGACAGGCGTCAACGATCAAAGGGACCTTGCGGTTGCGGCATCCACGCGCCGGCGACGCATGGCGGAGGAGCTGGCTCAACGCGGAGTCGGCGTGGCAGATCTCGACACGCTCTACGTCGACGCGGAATGCGAAGTGGAACCCGGCGCCATCCTCGGTGCGAACGTGCATCTGAGAGGCACATGCATCGTTCGGGCGGGCGCCCACATCGATGTGGGCTGCGTACTCACCAACGTCGTTGTCGACAAGGGTGCGAAGGTGCTGCCCTACACGGTCGCTGCCGACTCGACGATCGGCGAGGGGGCGCAGGTCGGCCCATTCAGCCACCTGCGCCCAGAAACTCATCTCGGCCCGCGCAGCAAAATGGGGAATTTCTCGGAAGCGAAGAACACGACGGTAGGCGAAGGCTCGAAGGTGAACCACCTGTCCTATGTCGGGAACGGCGTCATCGGCGAAGGGGTGAACATCGGCGCCGGAACGATCTTCTGTAACTACGATGGCGAGCAGAAGCACACCACCGTGCTCGAAGACGGCGTCTTCATCGGCAGCGACAGTCAGCTCATCGCGCCGGTCACCATCAAAAAAGGCGCCTACGTGGCGAGCGGGACGACCGTCACGCGTGACGTGCCCGAGGGCGCCCTTGCGGTGTCTCGGCCGAGACAAGAAAACAAGGAAGGCTACGCGGTTCGCCTACGAGCGCGCCTTCGACGGAAGAAGAAGTCGTAGCCCGAAGGCAGACTCTAACCCGAAGGCGGACTCTAACCCGAAGGCGGACTCTAACCCGAAGGCGGACTCTAAAAAGAGACTTTGAAGTTGGCGCCGCCTGGGCTGACGCTGAAGTCGAAGTCCGCACCCTCTTCGGTCCGCTCGTAGTACTTGCTAGAGCAGGCGATGCCCCGATACGCCTCGTAGGCTTGGAGCGATCCGCGCGGTGCGGTTGCGGTCTGGAGTCCGGCCAGGAGGGGTGGGGCCACGTAGAGGGCGGCGGTGAGGCCACGGCTCTGCCCGGTCCATTGGGTGGCCTTGACGGTACCACCGGCAACGCCGTACACGAGCGTGCCCACCACACTCAAAGGACCGCCCATGAGGTCTTCCACCGCGGCTGACTTTTTCAGGGTCTGGGTGGCGTAGAGAAGCTTGGCACGACGTGCCTCTTCCGTGCTGTCGTCGTGGCGGCCAATGCGCTTCGCGCCCCACACGTCCGGCGCGGGGATGATCGCGTGGGTCAGCCCGAGGAAATAGGCGCCGCCTGCGAGGTACGCCCAACCGAACTTGTCCGCCGCATTGGCGTCCCTTGACGCCTGAACCGCGGCGTATGTCATGCCGCCACCCGCGCCGAGCCAGAGGCTCATCCACACGTACCGCCACCGCGCGGCCTGCGCCTTACCGTCCTTCATCTTGTCGTGGATGTAGCGAATGCGGTACCGCACCTCGTCATCGCTGAGCTCTTCGATGCAGCTGAACGCGTCCTGGGCGCTCGCTTGCCTCGGAGGGGCCATGAGGTTGAAAGCCAGCGCACACGCGAGGAGCAGCGCGACGCGTTGAAGTACAGTATTTAGGTATCGATGATGTTCAGCCACAACCTACCCCTGTTTGCCAGGTGGCCGGGATAGTACGCAAAACCTCCCCGGACTGCGATAGTCATTCGCATAATCAGTCATTTTTTCTAGGGCGGCATTTGTCGGCGATTGTAGGGATACAGCCTGACTAGACACCCGTGCGGCCGTTGGGCACGGCGATGGGGCCCCGGTAGGTAGCTCGACGGACGGGATCCGGGAGTTATGCTGGGAGCGTGGATAGCGTTTTTTTTAAGGTTCTTATCACCGTCGTCGCACTCTCGGTGCTGATCATCATCCATGAGGGGGGCCACTACCTAGCCGCGCGGGCATTCGGGATGCGGGTCCTCAAGTACAGCATCGGATTTGGTCCGACGCTGTTCCGGTACCAGCCCAAAGGAAGTCCAACTGTCTTCCAAGTCGGGGCAATTCCCTTCCTCGCCTACGTGCAGATCGCGGGGATGAATCCGAACGAGGAAGTCGACCCGGACGACCCTGAACTCTACCCCAACAAGAGCCTCTTCGCGCGCGTGACGACCATTGCCGCAGGGCCGATCGCGAACTACCTGACCGCGTCCGCGATCGTCTTTGGCCTCGGTGTCACCAACAACCTGCCTCCCATGCAGCCCGCCGAGCCGATGCAAGTAGGCCACGTGGTGCCGGACTCCCCGGCGGCCGAGGCGGGCCTTCAAGAGGGCGACGTCATCGCGATGGCGAACGGGCGAAAGATCACGAACGTCACGGAGCTCATCGAGGAAACCACGCCGCGTGCCGGCGAGCCGACGGTCTACGTGATCGAACGTGACGGTCAGGCTCTGCCCCCTGTTACGATGACTCCCGCAGATCACGGAGGCCGAGGCCAGATCGGCGTGGGCGCCAAACTGATTCGACTCTACGAAAACCTGGGCGCCTGGGATTCCGCGAAGCTCTCGATCGTGCTGCCCTATCAGCTGACCATGGCACAGCTCAATGGGCTGGCCGACATGGTCAGACGACGCAGCACCGAAGGTATCGGCGGCCCCGTCATGATGGGCAAGATGGTCGCCGAGGCCGCGCAAGCTGGGGCACCTGCATTCCTTTGGATTTTGATGTTCATTTCGGTGGCGCTCGGGATGTTCAACCTCTTACCGATGCCCGCACTCGACGGCGGTCGACTGATCTTCCTTGGCTACGAGGCGGTCACACGCCACCGCGCGAACGAACGATTCGAGATGGCGGTCCACGCGTTCGGGATTGTCTTTTTGCTCGGGGTCATGATCCTCGTTACGTATCGCGACATCTTCGGCTAGCCGCTTGCCGCCGGCGCGTGACCGAGTAGTTTCCGGCCATGCACCCCGATGTGATTGTAGTGGGTGGCGGCTTGATGGGTTGCAGCGTCGCCTATCGGCTTGCCAAGGATGGTGCCCGCGTCGAGGTCCTCGAACGGAGCATCCCCGGAGCGGAGGCATCCTCCGCGGCCGCGGGGATCCTCGGGCCCACCGTCGAGTCGCATGAAGACGCGATGGCGCTTCAGCTTGGGCGGCGAAGCCGAGAGCTTCATGCCGAACTCGCAGACGAGCTCGATGAGCGCTTTGGTGTCGACGTGGGGTTCCGACGCTGTGGCGTCGTCAAGGTCGCGTTCACGGCGCTGGAGCTGACCGAACTCGAACAGCAAGCGTCGCGCCTCGAGGTTCACGGAGTTCGGTGCGATCGCTGGAGTGCGGAGGACCTCCGGCGCGAGGAGCCGGCGATCAACCCCGAAGCCCTCGGAGCGTTGAGCATCGCGGAGGACGCCCAAGTCGAGCCCAAGAAGCTTCTGTCGGCCGTGGCGCTCGGCGCCGAGCGGGAAGGCGCTACGTTTCGCAGCGGGTCGACCGTTCGTGCGGTGCGTGTCGAAGGCGAACGCGTTGTCGGAGTGCAGCTCAGCGACGAGGCGATCGACGCCGACCGCGTAGTGGTCGCCGCGGGCAGTTGGACAACGCTAATTCCCGGCCTGCCGTTTGATTCCGAGACGATTTACCCGGTACGTGGTCAGATGATCGCGACCCACACCCGTCCACCGATCTTCAGGCGCATCGTCTTCGGCGCGGGGGGCTACGTTGTCACCCGTCCGGACGGCCGCGTGCTTTGCGGCTCGACGATGGAGCGTGTCGGGTTCGAACGGGGAATCACGTTCGGCGGGATGGCCGACGTCATCGGCAAGGCGACCCAAATCGCCCCGGCGCTGCGGTCGGCCAGCATCGAAGAGCACTGGTCGAACTTCCGCCCAGGTACGCCCGACGGATTGCCGCTGGTCGGTGAAACTGGTGTCAAAGGCCTGTTTCTCGCGAGCGGACACTACCGCAATGGGATCCTGCTGGCGCCGCTCACCGCGGAGCTGATCGCCGACGCGGTCGCGGGCAAGCCCTCCTCCCGAGAGGCCCAGGCGCTCTCCCCTCACCGCTTCGAGGAACACGCACGGTGACCCAGGTGTCCGAGCAGAGGCTCACAGCGAACGGGCTTTCGCATCACGTCGTCCGTTGGGGCGAACGTCCGGTCGATGTCGTGTTCTGCCACGGCTTCCTCGACATCGGGTGGAGCTTCGACGCAGTCGCGCGCCAGCTGGTTGCAGCGGGACACGGCGTCGCCTCGTTCGATTGGCGTGGGCACGGCCAGACCGAATGGGCCGGCGCCGGCGGGTACTATCACTTCCCGGACTACGTTCTCGACCTCGACGAGCTGCTCCCGCAGCTGAGCGACCAGCCGGTGCATCTGATCGGGCACTCGATGGGAGGATCGGTGTGCGTGATGTACGCGGCGGCACGTCCGGAACGGCTGCGCTCCCTGACTCTCATCGAAGGCCTTGGCCCTCCCGAGATGGAGCCGCGGGACCCTGCCACGCGGTTGCGCGCTTGGCTCGACGGGGTGGCCAAAGTCCGGGGCAAGACTCGACGACCCATGGAGGACGACCGAGCCGCGTTGCGGCGGATGCGCGTTCAGAACCCAGAGCTCCCCGACGAGTTCGGTTTGTTTCTCGCCAGCAAGAGCACGAAGGCCGTCGATGGCGGCGTCCAATGGACGTTCGACCCCTTGCACAAGACGTGGTCGCCTAGGCCATTCCAAGCCGAGATGTTCGGCAAGCTTCTCGAAGCGATCTCCACGCCGACCTTGATAGTCGCCGGCGAGCGGGGTCTCCGACTGCAAGACGAGCAGGAGCGAATGGGGAAGATCCAGCACCACCGCTTCGTCGAGCTCCCCGATGTGGGCCACATGATTCACTGGTTTGAACCGCAGTCGCTGTCGGCCGAGCTGATCCGGTTCTTCGCCAGCCACGGGCCTTGACCGGCTGGGGGGGTCGTGAAACGCTGCCGGCCCATGCGACGGATTTCGTGGATATTGGTGGTCCTGGCTGGCATGTTTGCAGCGCAGGTGCTCGCGGAGGACGCTCCCCCAAGTGCCGACGAAGAGCGGCGCGCCGAGGTGTTCGCGACGGTAGGGGACGCGAAGATCACAGTCGGCGATCTCGAGGACGGGATTAACGCGCGCTCGCCGTACGCCCGAAAGCGATTCGCCGAACCACAGGTGCTCAAGGATTTCGCGGACAATCAAGTCAAGAACGAGCTGTACTACCAGGGCGCGGAGAAGCTCGGCTACGCCGACGACCCGGCGGTCGCGAAGTTCTACAACCAGACGCTGGTTCAGCTGTTCCTTCGCAAGGAGTTCGAAGAAGCCGTGACGCCGGAAGACGTGCCCAAAGAAAATGTCGCGAAGTTCTACAAAGACAACCCCGAGGAGTTCCGCAGGCCGGAGATGCGCCGAGCGAGGCACATTCTTCTCGCCAGCAAGGCGGAGGCCGAGGACATCCTCGCGCAACTCAGGTCCGAGAACGGGACATTCCGAGCGTTGGCCAAGGAGCGCAGCCTCGACACCGAAACCAAGCTTCGCGGCGGAGACCTCCTCTACTTCACGGCGGACGCGAAGCTCGTCGGCAAGGCGGACGGCGCCGCGATCGACGCCGCCCTCGCGAAGACGGCATTTGCGCTCACCAGCACCGGCGACCTGAGCGAGCCGGTTGACCTCGGAGATGGGCAGTGGAGCGTGGTGGAGCTCACGGGGATTCGTCCGGAGCGAGTCCAGACGCTCGAGCAGGCCGGGCCTGGAATCCAGCGCACCCTGTGGCGTGAAGAACGGGAGGCGGCGCTCGCCGAGCTGATGGTCAGCCTGCGTGAGGAGCTGAAGCCCGAGATCTTCGCGGAGCGAATGGACGCGATCGTCCTCGAGCCTGTAGGCGCACCCGCCGAGCCTGCTAGCCCGTAGAAGCCGGCCTCGCCTCTCGCGATCCGGCAGGGGCTTGCCAATTCGCTGCGCTCCGGTTACTAAATGAACGTTCATTCATTATCGGAGCGAGAGAGCTATGTCGTCTACATTTCAGCCTTTTAAGGAAGAACATCAAATCTTCCGCCAGCAAGTTCGCGCCTTCGCCGAGAACGAGCTCGCGCCCAAGGTCGACCAGTGGGAGCAGGAAAAGATCTTCCCGAACTCGGTGTTCCAGCGCGCCGGCGAGTTGGGAATCCTGGGCGCGCACTACCCCGAAGATGTGGGCGGCGGCGGGGGCGATTTTTGGATGAGCGTCGTCAAGTCCGAGGAGCTCACCCGCTGCGGCGCCGCCGGCGTGACGATGGGGCTGTTGGTGCAAGCCGACATGGCGACCCCCGTGATCAACGACCTCGGTTCGCGCGAAGTGAAGGATGAGTTCTTGGCGCCAGCGCTTCGCGGCGAGAAAATTGCGGCACTGGGCGTCACGGAGCCAGGCGCAGGCTCGGACGTGGCCGGGCTTCGGACTACGGCCCGTGCGGTCGGAGACGAGTACGTGATCAACGGCTCTAAGACGTACATCACGAATGGGACACGGGCCGACTTCGTCACGCTCATGGTCAAGACCGATCCCGACGCGGGCCACAACGGCATCTCGATCATCGTGTGCCCGACCGACGTCAAGGGCTTCAGCGTTTCGAAGAAGCTCGAGAAGGCTGGGAACTGGTCGAGCGACACCGCCGAGCTGTTCTACGAAGATGTCCGAGTGCCGAAGCGATATCTCCTCGGCCAGGAAGGGATGGGGTTCGTCTATCTCATGCAGAACTTCCAGTCCGAGCGTCTGGTCGGCTGCGTGAGCGGGCTGGCTGGCTCGAAGCTGGCCCTCGATCGATCCGTCCAGTTCGGGCGGGAGCGCTCGGCCTTCGGAAAGCCGCTGATCAAACGCGAATACTGGCAACAGAAGTTCGTCGACCTGTACACGAAGTACGAGGCCGCCAAGGCACTCACCTACAACGCCTGCGCTGCGTACAACGAAGAGAAGTTCGTGAACCAGGGTGCGATCTCCATGGAGACGACGCGACTCGTTTCGATGTCCAAGGCCTACGTCGGCGACGTGACCGCGGAGGTCATGGATCAGTGCCTGCAGTTCCATGGCGGCATGGGCTACCTCGAAGAGCTCTGGGTGTCGCGCGCGTGGCGAGACGCCCGCCTCTTCCGCATCGGTGGCGGAGCCACCGAGGTCATGCGGTACACCATCGCCAAGATCATGGGATTGTAATCGCGTTCATTTGACCCGAAAAGGGGATACCGGCAGGGTTTGGGTATGCGATGGGGCTTGGTTGTGTTGGTTTGGGTCGTTGGGTGTGCGGAGCAGTCGCCGCCCCAAGTTTCTACGGGCCCGGGATCTGACGGGGATCGGACAACCATTGAGCGCTCCTCCCCCATGGACGCGGGCACAGACGCTGCGGTGGACGGCGGGCCAGACGGCGGGCCAGACGGCGGGGAGCCCCAAGGCGCGTGTGACAACGAATCGGATCTCGAAGCGCTCGATGGCGTCGGGGGCAACGTACGCGAAGTCGCACGAATCTGCCGCGCGCCCGACAATCCGTTCTCGGTGTGCGGGCTCATCTCCGTCAGCCAACTCTACGAAGAATGCGTGGGTGAGTGCGTCGAGGATTCGATCCCCGGCCTTTCGGTCGAGTGCGCGTCCTGCGAAGGCGCCCTCGAACGGTGCGGCCCGCTAGCGGTTCCTTCCTGCGTGTCCCCCTGCCTGTTCAACGGCTGCAGCACCCTGTGTCTCGACTGCCTGAGTCGAGCCGGCTGCATCGAAGAGTACGAAGACTGCCGCGGGATCCCCGGCCCCGGCTGCCCCTAAGCGGGAGCGTGCCCCGTGATTGCTGCTTGGGCTTTTTCCCAGGTGTCGGTCGTGCCCATGACGTCGACTATCATGACGGCTTCGGCAGCAGAGATGTTGTCTTGCTTGGGGGTGCTGATGTCTAGCCAGCCGGCGATGCGCCGGGCGATGGCGAGGCGCGTGGCTAGCTCGGTGCGGGCGCGGGCCAGGCTTCCGAACCGGGACCAGCGCATCGACCAGACCTCGTCGGCCAACCAATCACCGAAAACGCGGTTCGGGGAAACTGGGTCGACTACACGCTGACCGGCTTGCTCGAAGGAGTCGGCCCAGGGGCGGTCGAGGCCGGTCGGTTCGCGGCGGTCGACCAGAAAGCCGATCGCCGAGCCGAACCAACGTGCTGCGGCCGCGGCACGGGACGGCCCTTGGAACTCCAAGAGTTCTGCGGCGACCTCGGTCCATGTGATGCCGTCGAGCTCGGGGAAAGGCTGGGCTTCGAGGACCGTCGTCAGTCCTTTGCCTTCGATCAAGGCACCGATGAGCGCCGCCTCGCGCGCGGCGTACTCCGTGAACGGGAGAGATTCGGTCGCTGACCAGGCGATATCGTCGACGATGGCGTGCTCTGGCTTGAGTTCGCCATTGGAGTCGAGCAGGTTGGGGCGCGCCTCCTCCACGGTGATGAGAGGAAGCTGCCCGAGGGTCCTGCAGGTGCACCGGTGCTGCGTCGAAATCCGGCCGCCGGCCGGGGTCGCCGTCAAGGCGTAGGGAAACTGAATGCATGGGCTGGGCTTCATCTCGGGCCCGAGCTGCGAGTGAATCGCACAACCCTGTTCGCTCCAAAACACGCATCGACCGGTGTCGCTCCGCATCATCAGGACAGCCGCGTCTTCCCCTTCGTGGCGATCGATCGCGTCGTCCGTGATGACGGCGAGCATCTCGCAGTCTTCGTCCGAGAGCGCTCCCACGGCGTGGATGTCGCTGCAACACAGGCCGTCACCCACGCAGTCGAATCGCGCGCCGGTTCGCACCAACAACGGCTCCCGTTTCGCAAGCACCGTCATGGGTGCGCCAAACGGGGCTCGGGGCCGAGATAGAGGAGCTCCACTCCGGGGGCCACCAGCTCGTCACTTGCAGGATTGACCTGCTCCTCTCCGGTCTCGGGGTCGCGAAAGCCGATCACCAAGCAACCGGTGGAAGCGCGAACGTCGCGACTCAACTGATCGAAGGTCGCCGGCGCGTCGATGCCCTCGGGGAGCAGGCCGACGTAGAGGTTCTGGTGTCCGCCGAAGACCATTCGGCTCGTGGCATCTGCGACACCGGGATAGACGACCGTGTGCGCCAACAACGAGTACCCGACCCGGCGCGTCTCGATGACCTCGTCGCTACCCGCGGCCCGGGCGTGCTGCACGTTCTCCGAGTCGAGAACCTCGGCAATGATCCGCACAGGCTTCTTCCGATTCTTGGCATCGGAGCTCTTGGCGAGCGCGGACCGAATGGTAAACACGGTGAGAATGCTGGTCGCATCGGCTTGCTGCGGCTTCACGCGCCGCGAGCCAGTCACGATCACGGTCGACGCGTAGGCGATGCGCGCCTTGTCGAGCTCACTCTCCTTGGTTGGATCGCCCTGGACCCACATGAACTCCGGTGCCAACTCGCGTGGCCTTTCATAAGGGCCGAACAAGACGACTCGCTGCTCCTCGAGATCGATTTCCGACCCGAGCACGTCGAGCAACATGCCGCTGCCCATCTCGTACCCGCAGACGACGATATGATTGACGTAACCGCTCATTCGAAACTGCTCCTCTCGGATGCTCAGGACCGCGTGTAACAGGCTGTGGCCGACGACGCCCGCAAAAAGGGCCAAAGTGAACAGGCCACCGACCATCATCGTGCCGCCGATAAAGCGCCCCACGGTGGTCACCGGGGTGATGTCTCCAAAGCCGACCGTGGTGATCGTCACCAACGCCCACCACAGCCCGTCGCCGACAGAGTTGATGCCGGGGTTCGCCGAACGCTCGACCAGAAACAGACTGATCCCACCTAGGCTCGTCTCCACGCCAAGGACCGAGAACGCGAAGGCGAACAGAAGGCGATCTTCCTCGAACGCGCCCATCAGCCCACGGAACGGGTTCGCGTAACGGAAGAGCTTCTTCGTTCGCAGCAGCCGCAAGAGGCGCAACGCGCGCAAACCACGGAGGGCGGGCACCAAAGCAAGGACCGTCAGGATGTCGATCAGCATCATCGGGGTGAGTGCGAATCGAATCCGGCCGGTGATCTCGGCACGAAGCCTCCCAAGCGGGGGCTTCTTGAAGACCAGGAGCTCCGGCGGGCGAAAGGTGAGGATCCGGGTGCTCACTTCGACGGCAAAAAGCCACAACAGCACCGTGTCGATGTGCCGTAAGGCCTGGTCGCCTCGCGACCCGTCCGGAAAGAAAGGTTCGGCCACCAGCACCCCGATCGACAGGATGATGAGGGTCCAGACGATCGACTCGACCACCCGGTACGCGTCAGTGCGCGGGTCGTGGAACGCACCATGCAGGAAGTCGCGGGCGGACATGCGCGGCGAGCATCGATGGATGGCGCCCCACTGTCAACCGGCCGTCAGTCTCCCGTCCGCCTACTCGGCCGCGACCGGCGTCGTCTCGACCTCATCGAGCTCGATCGCGTCGGCGAGGATTTCGGCGATGTCCCGCTGGGCGATCTCCGCTTCCTTCTCCTCGTCCTTGAGACCATCGGTCAGCATGGTCATGCAGAAGGGGCAGCCGCTCGCGATGGTCGTCGCGCCGGTATCGAGCAGTTGGAGCGTGCGCTTGTTGTTCACGCGCTCGCCGTGCTCTTCCATGAACATCTGGGCGCCGCCTGCTCCGCAGCACAGCCCCTTGTTCTTGTTCCAGTACGGGACCTCGGTGAGCTCGAGCCCTTCGATGGCCTCGAGGATCTGCCGGGGTGAATCGTAGACCTGGTTGTAGCGGCCGAGATAGCAGCTGTCGTGGTACACGACCTTGCCTTTCACCGCCTTCGAGGGCACCAACTTGCCTGCTACGAGCAACCCGTTGAGGAAATCACTGTGGTGGACGACGTCGTACGTGCCACCGAAGTCGCCGTACTCGTTGCCGAGGGTGTTGAAGCAATGCGGGCATGCGGTAATGATCGTCTTCTTGGCAGCGTCGTACCCGTTCAGAGTCTCGATGTTCTGCTCGGCGAGCATTTGGAAGAGGTATTCGTTGCCCGCGCGGCGAGCAGGATCGCCGGTGCACGTCTCTTCCGTGCCGAGGATGGCGAAGTCGACGCGGGCCTTCTTCAACAGTTTGGAGACGGCGCGGGCGACCTTCTTGGCGCGATCGTCGTAGCTTGCCGCGCAGCCGACCCAGTACAGCACCTCGGCGTCGGGCTTGTCGCTGAGCAGTGGGATCTCGAGCCCGTCGGCCCAATCGGCGCGATCCATCGCGGAGATGTTCCACGGGTTGCCGTTGGTCTCGATGCCGTTGAACGCGCCTTGGAGCTCCCCGGGGAACTCGTTCTTTATCATGACTTCCTCGCGGCGCATGCCGATGATCTTGTCGACGTAGGAGATCATGACCGGACACTGCTCCTCGCACGCACGGCAGGAGGTGCAGCCCCAAATCACATCGGGGTGAAGGATGTTCGGGACGAGGTCGACGACGGTTTCGCCCACGAAGTATCCACCCTCGGGAGCGGCCGGAAATGTATGAATGGGCTCTTCGCCATCGCTTGGCTTGGGCGCGGCCGCGGGCGCATCGCTCGGCTCCGCGACCAACGAATCCTTGCCGAACATCGCCTTCTCGGTAGCGTACAGATGGTCTCGGATCGCCAGCGTGAGGTGCTTGGGCGAAAGCTTCTTGCCCGTGATGTACGCCGGGCAGTTGTCGCTGCAACGCCCGCACTCCGTGCAGGTGTACAGGTCCATGATGTGCTTGTACGTGAGGTCCCCGAGCCGATTGATCCCGAGAGACTCTTCACGCTCGACCTTCCCCTCGAGATCGTCGACCTTCGGCAACGCATTCGGCCGGCGATCGTAGGCGAAGACGTTCGGAATGACCGTCAGTACGTGGAAGTGCTTCGAGTAGGGGAGAATGTTGAGGAAGATCAGGACGAACGCCGAGTGCCACCAGAAGCCTGCGTGCTGAAAGCCGGCGACGAGACGCGTGTTGTCTACGTTGGAGAGCATCTGCGCGAAAATTCCGCCGAACGGCTCCCACCAACCAGCGTGGATCGGCTCGCCGTATGCACGGGAATCGAGGACCAGCGACGAGCCAACGTAGAGGAAGTCTGCAGCCATCATCGTGATGATGATGAAGAGGATCAGAATCGGCTCCGTGAAGATGTATCGGTTGGCGTGATGGCCGAGCGTCATCCGAGGCTTGTCTACGACCGCCTTCGGATCGCCACTGTCCTTCCCGCGCTTGACCCATCGGAAGTACAGGAACACGAACGAGCCCGCGATCGCGGCGAACGCGGCGAGCTCTTTGACCAGGGAGTAGAGCTTGCCGACCAGATGGTCGGTGCTGAGCACGCCCCAGAAGTCGAACCCGGCATCGAACCCACGCCCCCAGAGCATGATACTGTTGAAGAGGAGCACCATGAAGGCGACGAAGATGCCCATGTGTGCGAAGCCGGCCAACGTGTAGTTGGGCATCCTCTTCTGCCCAAAGACGTAGACCAGCAGCGCCTTCGATCGATCGGCGATCTGCTCGCCGGTCCAGGCAAACCGCGGGTCGGGCACACCGACCTTCACCTGCCTCAGCCGCCGAAACGCGGACCAAGAGAAAAATCCGAGCGTGCTCACCAACAGCAACGTCATCCAAATCGGACCCATCGTCTTCTCCCTGACTTCAAGCGCGGTATCAGTGCGAATGCAGCGTCGCGCTGCGCGAAGTTTTAGGGGTCTGGGGCAACGAAGTCAACCGGCTTGCGCCATGCGATAGGGCCTCCGAGGGCGCCTTCCGTTATGATTCTGGGGTGAACCGTTTGGGGTCGATATTCTTGCTGGGGATCACTGCGTGCGCGTCCCCCACGCTGCGCACCGTGCCCCGCGTCGTCGACGGTCAGGTCGAGCATGGCCCGTTCGTGTCACCGTATGCCTACGAGCGCTTCATCGAAGGCGAAGTGGCCGCGACCAAGGGCCGGCATGCTCAAGCCGCCATGGCGTTCGAGGCTGCGACCGCGGCGCCAGCCGACGATGTCGTGCTGATGACGCGGTTGGCCGAAGAGTTCGAGCTCAGTGGCGCCTCCCGTCGCGCCGACCGTGCGCTCGCGTCGGCGCGACGTGCCTATCCGCACTCGGCTCGAGTCGCGCTCGCACAAGGACGCATCCAAAGACACCGAGGCATGATTGACGCGGCCCTCTCGTCGTATGCTCGCGCGAGAGAACTGGACCCCGCGTGGGACGCCCCGGTGATCGCGACTGCGGAAACCCTCGCGGCCACCGGGCACGCACACCGAGCGAAGGCAATCCTCCTCGAGTACATCGAGAGCACGTCGGGCGCGGAGTCCGAACATGCACACAGCGTCCTGATCGACCTCGCCCGGCGACTCGGAGACGCGGAAACCTTGGCGCGTGCGCTCGAGCTCGACCCGGGCTCGACGCAAGCCGAGCGTAGCCACGCGGCCGGTGTACTGGCGCTCGAGATGGGCCAACCTGCCTTGGCGGCGAGGTTGCTGGCACCCGCGTTGGATACAACGGAGAACGTCGCGTTATGGTTGCGGGCCCTCGCACAGAGCGGTGACCAGGAGCAGGCGGCTACGTTTTTGACAACTGTCGATAGCGAGCGGCTGGGAGGCGTTTTGCACCATGTCGAGCTCCTACTCCACGTAGGAGAAGTGGACACGGCGCTTCGGCTGTTGGATGGCGAGAAGCGATCTCCTCGAGTCGACTACTTGAGAGGCCGCGCCCTGCTGGCGCGCGGCAACTATGTACAAGCCGCCGAGGTGCTCGCAGACGTGCCGCTCGGCGCCGCGAGCTTCGAGGGGTCTCGGATCGCGTTCGCCGAATGCTCGATGTCGCAAGACCGACAGGGCGCGGCGGCAGAAGCGCTGAGCCAGGCGCCGCATGACTCACTCGCTGTCCGAACGATGCTGGCGGAGGTCTATCTCGACGAGGGCAATCTGCGCGCCGGCCTACGCCTGTTCGACGCGAAGCGACCGGTGGAGCGTGCAGCGCTCGCCGAGCTATTCGAGCGCGCCGGCCGATTCGAAGAGGCGGCCGCCTACTACGCGAACGTGAAGGTCAGTGCCGACGACGCCCCCCAACTTCGCGCTCGCGCTTCGGCCGAGCAGCTCGTCTCACGCGGACATCCTGGAAGTGCGATTGCGATCCTCGAACGGTGGACGGCACTGGCGCCCAACGACCTCTATGCGCGGGTGCGCCTCATCGAGCTGCTGCGAGCCGAGGATCAAGGGGAGGCCGCCGAGAAAAGGGGCCGCCAGACGTTGCAGGTCGTCGACGATCCAGTGCTCCTGGCTCACCTGATCGAGATCCTGGCGAAGTGACGAGGCGGAGCTCAGTACTCGCCGAACAGGTCTTGAATCCGCACGTCGAGTGCGGTCGCGATCTTGTACAGCGAGCTAATCGAGGCGCTCGACTCGGCACGCTCGATTTGAGACAACAGCGAAACGCTGAGCCCAGTGCGTCGCGCCATCTGCTTCAGTGTGAGTCCGCGATCCTTGCGGAGGCCGCGGATGGTCTCCCCGATGACGCGGTGAAGGTTCTCTTCCGGGGTGCGGAGTAGGCCCTTCTTGCGCATCACGCGATCGAGTACCTCGCGGAATTCGTCTGGGTTGAAAGGCTTCTTCAGGTAGTCGACCGCGTCGAGCTTCATCGACTGAACGGCAGTGTCGAGCGACGGGTAGCCAGTGAAGATCACGACGGCAACGTCGCTGTCGACACGACGAATCTGCTCGAGGACTTCAACGCCACCTAACCCTGGCATCATCAAGTCGAGCACGACGAGGTGATAGCCCCCCTCTTTGACTTGCGCCGGCGCGTCTTTGGGGTTGGCCAGAGTGGTGACCTCGAAGCCGTCCTTCGTGAGGAAGGTCTCCATGAACTCCAATATCGCTTGGTCGTCATCGACGACGAGAACTCTTACCGGTGGTAACGCCTTTGCCATCATGCCTCCGCTGCAATTGTGATTGCAGTGTTCAATTCTAGTCGGGGCGAGAGGATTTGAACCTCCGACCTCACGGTCCCGAACCGTGCGCGCTACCAAGCTGCGCTACGCCCCGTATTTCAAGCTCGGCGGAATCTAGCGTTACCGCGGAGAGCTGTCAACGAACTATCCTACATTCACCCACATGTATATTTGGTAGCCATCGGCCCATGGCCCGGCACCAGATACCCAGGGACCTACATCCAACTTGCCATCGGATCCAAAGCACAGTGATTTCAAGTGAGAAGCACGCCCTAGCTGAAGATCGAACCCAGGTAGATCCGCCTTCTCGACGACCTTCAAACCTTCCTCGACCAGTGGCGAACAGACGGCATAGAGGAGGGACCCACCCGGTCGAACCAGGGCACCGGCGTTCTCGAGCACGCGCCGCTGCGTCTCACCCATGCGGGCCGCATCTTCGTGCCCGGCGCGCAGTAAAATTTCAGGCCTACGGCGCAAAGTGCCGAGTCCTGTGCACGGGGCGTCGACGAGCACCCGGTCAAACTCCCCACCGATGCTTCCTTTGCCAACCGTCCAATCTACGCACGCGGTATCGAGCCGACTCGGGTCCAACCGAAGCCGTTCGAGCTCGCCGGCGATCTGTTCGAGGCGATGCTCGTGTAGGTCGGTCGCGACAACGCGACCCGACTCGCCTACCGCTTCGATCAGCTGCGCGGTCTTGCCTCCGCGCCCCGCACAGGCATCCAACACGCGCTCGCCGGGCTGCGCCTGCAGCAGCAAACCGATCAGCTGCGCACCCTCTTCTTGCACCGCAAACAGGCCCTCGCGATAGCCCGGCAGCGCGCGCGGATCCCCGGCACCACTGATGCGCAATGCGTGGGGGGAGAGCGTCGTGGGTGAAATGACGGCGTCGGGCTGCGCCACCCGGATCCTTTCGGCGACCGTGTCACGCTCGACGTCGTTGCGGACGCGCAGATCGATCGACGGAGGCTCATGCCCCATGCGAAGGAGGTCCTCGGTGTGCTCCGGCCCGATCGATGCACGGAGCGCATCACCCAACCAAGAAGGAACCGCGACGGTTGACGGCGGCTCGGGCACGTCCGGACGATCGGCCGCGACTTTTCGGAGAATGGCATTCGCAAAACCGGCAACCCTCTTGCCACGCTTCATCCGAACGAGCTCGACTGCATCGTTGACCACCGCATGCGAAGGAACGCGTTCGAGGTGGAGCAGCTGGTAGGCAGCCCCCATCAACGCGGCATGCGTCCAGTCGTCCACTTTGATCGGGCGACGCGCATGCTTCGCGAGTGAGGCGTCGAGGTCGGGCGCCGCCCGGAGGGTGCCGTAGACGATCTGCGTGGCGAGCGCGGCATCGACCCGGCTGACGGAGCTCCGGCGAAGCTCGGCATCGAGCGTGGGGGTCGCCCAGGCGTCGTCGTGCGCCACCCTGTAGAGCACGCGGGTCGCGATGTATCTGGCGGGGGCTGGCACGAGGTCAAGCTTACTCGCGTCCCTCGCGCAGGCACGGAGATTGGAGCGGCCGCGGACGGCGTGATACCGTGACGGCCGTGGGGAGCTGCAACAATCGAGGAAGGCGGAGCGGAGCCACGTCATGAGCGCGCTGGTTCTCGTGGCGGACCCGGATCCCTTCAACCTTCGGCTGCTTCACGAAGCATGCGAGGCGGCAGGCTACGACGTCGTGACCGCGGCGGATGGACCCGAGGTCCTGGCGATGGTCGCGCGTCGACCGCCAGATCTGCTCATGCTCGACGCCAAGATGTCGGAGATCGACGCATTCGAGATCCTCCGCATCCTCAAAGCCGACGCGAGCCTGGTCAACATCCCGGTCCTGCTCGTGACGGACGAGGGCGACCTCGACGCGCGCCGTCGCGGAATCGAGCTCGGGGCGGAGGACTATCTGACCCGCCCGTACCGGGTCTTCGAAATTCAGCAGCGGGTTCGCAACGTGCTGCGGGCGACCCGACGCGACCGACTCGGCATCCCCGAAAGCACACCGCCCGCCGACCAACACGACCCGGTGACGGGCGCGGGCACTCCATCACAATTGCTGATCAGTGTGGATTACGAACACACGCGCGCCGAGCGATATGGGCACCCTCTGAGCTGCATCGTCGTGAGGTTGGCGAACTCCGCGGAGATCGCGGCGGCCAGCGACGACAGCACGGCGGATCGAGCGATGCGCCAGATCGGCGGCGGGCTCAAGGGTTGCATCCGTGCGGTTGATCATCTGTTCCGACTTCGACGTGACGAGTTCTGCATCCTGCTCCCCGAGACCGACGGCGAGGGCGCCGGATACGTGCTGAGCCGCCTAAGCGGTCAGGTGCAGAGCGGGGAGCTCTGGGGAGGCCAGGTCACGCCGACGCCCATGGTCGAGATCGCGCACACGAGCACGCCGGAAACGAGCGTCAAAAGCGGAGATGATCTCCTGAAGCAGACGCGGCACTCGCTCACGCGCAAGGGCTAGAGCGCCGCCGAGAATCGCGCGACCCAAACCGCGACCGCACAAGTTGCCATCGCGAGCCCCCAACGATTCAGCGAAAAGCGTTGGATGACCGCATCGAGAGACCATCCTCGCAACGCGGCCGTCACGCCGAGCGGGATCGACAGGCACACCGCGACGAACAACGCGAGCCCGAGAGGGTTGGCGCCGGCGGCGAGCAGCCAGTCGCCACGAATGGCGTGCGCAAAGGCGGTCGTAAGCCCGCACCCCGGGCAAGGGGAGCCGGTGAGCAGCAAAAAGCCGCAGGGCGGAAGCCCAAGCTGGGTGTGTGTGCCGTAGCCTCTCGCGTCCGGCTCGATCGCGCTCGCAGCAACCAACACCAGGAGGGATCCCGCGACGATGCCCCACCAACACACCCGCTGTGCGAACAACGCTCGGGATGCACTATCGGAGGTCGTCGTCATCGGCTGGTTCACGCCAGTCTGGATTACGCTGAAGCGTGGCGTCAATGATTGCGACGCAAGGCGCGTGGCAGCGCAGCTCTCCGACCGCGTAGACCACGTCTTGACCGATCGGGTTGTCGTTACCCACTGCGAAATCGGCGTAGTGGGCGTGAAGACACTTCACGCCGCCGGAGGACCCCCCAACTCCTCCCGTCGGACGGTGGAGCTCGGTACTCCGTGGAAGCAACGCGTCGCGATCCCGGGCGTAGCGGGCGTGCGTAGCGTCGAGCGCTTGCCTGAGCTTCGGGTCGGCGTCGACCTTGGCCTGCGCAGCGCGAACGCCGCCCTCCCCTTCGATCCGAGCGATTCGACGGTGCGCCAACGGGCAGGTGAGCCAGTAGCGCGTGGGGAACGGCTCCCCCGTATCGAGAATGGGCGGAACCTCCGCCACGATCGGTAAGTCTAAATGACACCTGAGAAGAACCGTGGACGCCGCGCGCAAGGGTCGCCCGATCTGGAGGGCGAGCACTTCACCGTCGCGTTCGCCCTGGGTCATGACGGGCGCATGCAGTCCTTGACGTCAGTCCAGAACTCGGACTCGCCGACGAGTTCAATGATCATCACCGCCTCGGCCGCCGCTCGGTCCGCCCGCACCCCGGCTTCGCGAAGGCGTCTGCAGATGTCTTCGGCAACCGTGAGGCGGGTAGCGAGTTCCTGGCGGCCGAGCTCGAAGTCGTAGTCTTCCGCCCACTTGAGGGACCAGACTTCGTCGGCGAGCCAATCGCCAAAGACCTCGCGGCTCGTCCGAGCCTTAGGCGAACGGGCTTCAGCGCGATCGAACGCTGCGGCCCAGGGACGCCCCGGCGCTCTCGGACTCCGGCCGTTGTGAAGGGCGCTCATGGTATCGCCGAACCACGCCATGGCGACGCCGAACTGCGAGCCGTCGCGCGCCTCGATGAACTCGTCCGCTTGCTCATCCCAGCTGCTCCCGTGCAGAGGGGGGAACGCTTCGATGTCCAAGATCTCGAGGAGTGCTTCGGTACCGCTCAGCCGGTCGAGATACTCGGCCTCGATCGGCTCCCAATCGGAGAACTCGAGCTCCTCACCCGGGCTCATGGGGATTCGCTTGATGCGGCGGTCAGCGACGGGCCTGCTGCCGCCATCCGACACCGAGCCCTCGACGTCCTCCGGCCGAATCTCCGGGCGGTCGCCCATGGTGCGGCACGGGCACCGATGGTCGGTCGTGATCCGACCTCCTTTCGGAGTCGCCGCCAGGCCCAACGGAAACCTGCGACATCCGTCTGGCTTGGCCTCTGCGCCGAGCTGCGCATGCACGGAGCAACGCTGATCCGCCATCAAGAACACGCAGCCACCATCGGCCGCCGTGTTGAGCATGTAGTCGTCATGGTCGTCGTTCCAACCCGATGATTTGGGGTCGATGCGACACATCTGAGCAACTTCCTTCTTGGTGAGAGGGCCGATGCCGTGGATGTCCGTGCAGCACAAGCCGTCGCCAAAACACGTGTAACGCGCTCCTGGCCGAGGGATCAGCGGTCGCACTTTCGTCTTTTTCTTTTTGTTTCCAGCCATGAACGAGCCTGGTTTCCTTAACCCTTGGGAAAAGGGGACTGTCCCCTTTTTCTGGGATATGATCTTGGGATGGGAGCGAGTCCGTCGCCGCTCGTGGGGTACAACACGAACGTGCGCCATAAGGGAAACCTGTATCACATTCAAACCGAAGATTCGGGTTTGAAGAGGCCACACGTCGTCACGCAGCTTTTCGCTGACGGGGGACGGATCATCGCTTCGGAGAAAACCTCGTACGAGGAGCACGTCAAGGCGGAGAACGTCGCAGTCATCGTCAAGCAGCTCATGCAAGAGCAACACAAGCGGGTCTTCATCGGGCTGCGAGACGGCGTATACGACGAAGATGGTCCGACTGAGGCAACCGGCGACGCAGCTCCGCCCGCGGAGGTGACGACCGAGGTGCTCGATCACGCCGCAGCGCGCTTGGTCGAAGGGTCGCCACGCTACGAACAGGTTCGTGCTGGCAGCATCTCCGGCCAACGAATCTCCCAAGCGCCCGCGGCACCGTTTGGTCACGACGTGTTGACTCGAAAGACGCTGGATGAAGTCATTCTCGCGTACCTCGCGCAGGACTTGGAAACCGGCACCTGACGGGAGCCGGCTTGACACCTTCTGGGGGCGTTGTTAGCTCTTCGTCCGTGCCCGACGCCCAAATCTCATTCACCGAACACATTCCGCGCTCGATCGAGAGCGACGTAGACAAAGCCAAAGCAGTCGACGCCATTTTCTTGTTCAAGGTCAACGGCGAAGATGGCGGAGTGTGGACCGTGAACATGAAAGATGCGCCTGGCGTCACCGAAGGTGACGCGGGCAATGCCGAGTGCACCATCGAGCTTTCCAACGACGATTGGAAAGCCATGACCGAAAAGCCCGGGACGGCGATGCAGTTCTTCATGCAGGGCAAGATCAAGGTCACCGGGAACGCCTTGCTCGCGACCAAACTCCAGTCCGTGATCGGCTAGCCACCACCCACCATGGCCACCCTCAAAGAACGTCTCTTCACAATCCTGCAAGACCCGCGGGTCGCGAAGCTGATGCGGGAGCCCAGGGTGCAACAGCTAGCCGTGAAGGCGTTTCGTTTTCGCGGTCGTGTCGCGGGAAGGTTCGAGCAGCGCGTGCAGCGGGTCGCGGGCATGTTGAACCTCGCGACACAGCGCGACCTTCGGTCGCTACAAAGGCGAATTCGCCATCTAGAGCGGGAACTCCGCGAGACTGAAGAGCGGCTCACCGATGCCGAAGGTAGTCGAGAAGCTCCGGCCCATAATTGAGTCCAAAGTAGAGAGCCGCAGCCACCGGCACGAGGATGCTGAGGATCGCGAGGATCACGCCGAGAGTGGCGATCGCATAGTCCCACGCCGAAGGCGTCGATCCGGGGCGCTCGTGCTCGCGGATGAGCTCGAGGTTGCGACGGTTAGACTTGTAGGCTGCGTCGAATATGTCGCCCACGACAGGAAGTGAGCCGGCGACGACGTCGACCAAAATGTTCAAGATCATTCGAGACAAGACGACGGTCGGTACACCGCGACGCAGCGCCAGTGCCAAGAGGCCGACCGATCCCGCGCCGGTCACCACGTCGCCGATGCCGGGAAACAGGAGGCCAATGATCGGGTCCAACCCGAATCGAAAATCGGTCCCTGGGATGCGAAACCGGTCGTCCAGCAGGGTGACAAGTCGTTCCGCCCACCGCCTGAGCGTCGATGCCGATCGGTCTCGGTCGACCATGACCCGCACTCTAGGTGAGCGATCAGCCGTCCGCTAGGACTTGGTCGCCGCACACTTCAACAAAGACGGTACGAAGTCGCTCGCGAAGGTTCGACCCCTTCTCCACGAAGTGATGGATACCCAACTGGTGAAGTAGCTGGACATCGTGCTCTTGCGCACCTGCACTCACTGAAATGATCGAGCAACTCTGCGCGAGCCCCTCCCCCTTGAGTTGCATGCACAGCTCGACGCCGTTCATGCGAGGCATGTGGAGGTCGAGCAACATCACATCGGGCTCCGACTGTTGGACCTCGGCCAGCGCCTCTTCACCATCGTGGGCCACGCGAATGTCCGACGGTCCTACGATCTGGCGCACATAAAAGGTGAGAATCTTCGCGAGGTCGACGTCGTCGTCGACGATCAACACGGAGGGCCCCTCCTTGCGCGTCACGGCCGGACTATCGCTACGCGGCCGCTCGTCGCGGATCGCGCGTAGTTGCCACGCTACTGCCTCGGCGCTTTGAATGCGGACCTTCGGGTCCGGGCTCAGCATTTCGTGCACCACCTGGCAGAGGTCCGACGGACAATCGGGACGGAGTTCCGCAAGCGGCGTTGGTTGCCCACGCTCGTGGGATACGATGACTTCTCGAACGGTCGAGCCACCGTACGGCCGTTCGCCGGTGAGCAACTCGTACGCCACGGCCCCGAGTCCAAAGATGTCGACGAGATGGCCGCTCCCCGTGGCGGCGGTGTTGAGCAGGGCTTCGGGTGCCATGTACGGCGGCGAACCCGCAACACGTTGCTTCCCGTTGACGTCGAACTCCGGTAGGACGAGACCGAAGTCCATCAACACGACCCGATGCACCGGAGTCAGCATGACATTGTCCGGCTTCACGTCGCGGTGGACCAGCCCAGCACGGTGGACGACACTCAACCCTTCGCTGGCCGGCAACAGTATCTGCACGACCTCGGCCGGACTGAACTGCTCGCTGCTGTCCCAACGTGTGGCAGCGTGTTGGGTCAACGACACGCCGTAGACGCGCTCCATGACGAGGTAGTCGATCCCGCGGTGCTCACCCAGCGTGTGCACGCTGACCAAGCTCGGGTGCTGAAAGGCGGCCAGTGCTCGTGCCTCGTTTCGCAGAGGCGGCGTCAACGGATTGGGCCACGCTGCCTTGATCGCCACGCGCCGGTTGAGGAGATGGTCGTGAGCCTCGAAGACCTCGCCCATCCCACCGCGCCCCAAGAGCTGCATGATTTCGTAAACGCCGTCGAGGAGCTCACCGGTGGCGAAAATCCTGCTTTCGCCGTCGATCGGTGGTTCGCTCGCGACAATGGCCTGTCCCCCCACATCGCGCATATCAGTATTTACATACTATATTGATGTGACTGTAATCGGCAAGGTCAGAGGTCGATTGTCTGGATATCGAGCCCCTCGGTGGGCTTGCCCAGGAATCTGGAGGCTGCGGAGCCAAATTGGCCGGGCAAATCGGTCACCAGGATCTGCAGCGACCCCGGCGACTCGGAAGCAGCAGGGCTCACTGCCAGCACCTCGGTCAACGTCTCTGCCGTCGCATCAGCGCTGTCTACGATCGCCACGTCGTGACCGAGGAGCTCCGCGGCTACCTCGTGGATGGTCTCGGAGAGCAGCGGGTAGTGGGTGCACCCAAGGACGATCGTGTCCACATCGGCATCGGCGAGCGGCTGCAAGTAACGCCGCGCCGCCAGGCGGGGCACCTCCCCAGTGACCCACCCCTCTTCGGCGAGCGGAACGAACAGGGGAGCTGGCCGGGCAAAGACGTTCATTGCGTCGTTTTCGGCGTGAATTGCACGCTCGTATGCGCCGGACGCGACCGTGCCCGCCGTCGCGAGGATTCCGATGCGACCGCTGCGGGTGGCCATCACGCCGGCGCGGGCCCCCGGCTGAATGACGCCGACCACCGGAATGCTCAGGCGGGCTTGGAGCTCGCCGAGCGCAACGCCGCTCGCGGTATTGCATGCAACGACCAGAAGCTTGATGTCGTAGGCCCGCAGGCGCTCCGCGCACCCGATCGCGTACTTGACCACAGTCGCCGCACTGCGCGTCCCGTACGGAACCCTCGCGGTATCGCCGAGGTAGACCAGATCCTCGCTCGGAAACGCCACGCGAATGGCGCGGGCCACCGTGAGGCCGCCCAAGCCGGAGTCGAAAATTCCAATCGGCTTTGCCACGTGCCCCGTGTGAGCCAAGGTTACACACCCGTCCCGAAAGAGCCACCAGCAGACGCGTCTCTGGTAGGCTGGGAACGCATGCCCACGCTGGCCCTGATCTCGAAAGATTCCAACCTGTACCAGGAGCTCGTCAGGACGCTCGAAGGGACGGCTTGGTCGGTGGAGTGGCTCGGACCGCGGCTGTTGGAAGACGGCGAGGTTCGCCAAGAGGTCGTGGTGTTGGATGCGGCCCACCCAAAGGCGGACGCGTGGGGATCCCTGGGTGGAAAGCCGTTGCTGCTGCTCGCAGAGGAGGACCGCGCCGCGGAGCTGAACCAGCGGGGCGACGACATCGCCTTCCGGCCACTCGGGCAGCCAGAACTCGTCGCGAGACTGGAGCGCCTACGCGCGCGCACCCCGCTAGACGACCTGCGGCGCCGGTATGCAAAGACCTTTGCATCGATGGCCCCGGGCATCGTCGTGGTGGGCCCCGATCTCAACATGGTGTTCGCGAACCCTCGGTCCTATGAGATCGTGGGTCATCGTGAGGAGACGATCTCCTCGGACGACATCGCCGAGGTTCTATCGACCGAGGATCTCCCTCGCGTTCGAGAGGCGCTGTCCCAACATCAGTACCCTCGCGGCATGGACATCGAGCTCGTTCGAAGAGATGGAACCAAGATCATCTGCAGCGCCTCGTTTGCTCCGGTGATTGGCGCGGAGGACCACACCGTCATCTCCTTCGAGGATGTCACCGATTTGCGTGAAACCGAGAGGGAGCTGATCGAGACCATGGAGTTCTTGGAGTCGTTGATCGACGCGAGTGTAGATGCGATCATCGCGACCGACATGGAGCAACGGGTGGTGTTGTTCAATCCAAGCGCAGAGCGAGTCTCTGGCCGGCACGTCTCGGACGTGCTTGGGAACGTGAAGCTCGAAGACTTGCTTGGCCGGTCCTCCGCCGAGCTCGTCACGCAGCGGTTGCTCGCTCCTGGCCACGGGGGAGAAGGACGGCTCGAACCGACCATGCTCGACCTTCTCGACCTGCACGGGTCTCGGATCCCGGTGCAACTGTCGGCCTCGCTCATCTACGAGCACGGTGAGCCGTCCGCGATTGTCCTGATCTTCGCCGACCTACGGGATCGGATCCGGGTCGAAGAGCGGCTTGCCGAAGCCCAGAAGAAGCTCGCTTTCACGGAAAAACAAGGCGTCCTCGCTGAGTTGGCTGGCACCGCTGCACATGAACTCAATCAACCACTCACCAGCATGATGGCCTACGCCGAGCTTCTTCTTCGTCAATCGGAGCCAGATTCGCCCGGCGCGAAGGCCGCTCAAGTGCTGATCCGGGAGTCGGAGCGAATGGCGGAGATCGTTCGCAAGATCGGCAAGATCACCCGATACGAAACCACCTCATACGTAGGTCACCAGAAGATCTTCGATCTCGATCGCGCGGCGGATGCCTCGGGCGACCCAGGAGCCGAGGGCTAAGCGATGGATGACTCCGCACATCGGAAGCCGCCCGGTCGCCGAAGCCCAGACCCGCGCGTCTCGTCGGTGAACTCGATTGTGTCGCCGCGACCCAACGAGGCCAGCGGCCGCTCGCTTTCCCAGATCTTGCACTCACTGAACCAGGCGCAGCGCGAGACCGTCGGCTTCTCAACCGATGAGAGGATCCTGCGTTCGTACGTCCACGCGCTCGAGCGTCTCTATCCAAAAGTCCGCTTCGCGATGAGGCTCTCGCCGCCTGCGACGGAAGGGACGGCCATCGTCCAGGCGACGACACACCACATTCGAGCCGAAGCGATGGACGAAGTGTCGATTACTGAAGCAGGGCTCCTGCGTGCCGGCTTTGTACAACCGGGGGCGGACCCGAATGGCATGACGCTGCGACGCACGTACCAGGCCATTCTGCTCGCCGGCCGGGGCGAGGAGCCACACCCCGCGGATGGCTTCGACGCGCCGCTGTCTCGAGCTGGCGAGGTGATTGGCGTTCTGGCCGCCGAGTTCGACCGGGGATCAGAGCTCCCGGCGCTCCTCGAAAACGCAGTCTTGGTGGCCGCGATGCAGGCGAGCGCAGCGATCGAAAACGGACGGCTTCGCCGGGAATCGATCCACGTTCGCGACTATCTCGAGAAACTGCTGGAGCACGCCAACATCCCGGTTCTGGTGGTCGGCCGCGATCGAAGTATCCGCGTCGTTAGCAGCGCGTTTGTCGGAATTACGGGGCTCGACCGAACGGAGCTCATCGCCAAAGACGTCCTTCGGCTGGCGGGTCCGAGCGAGCGAGTTCGAGTGTTGGCTGCGTTCGTCAGCGCGCTCCGTGGCCGGGAGGTCGCGCCGTTCGAGCTTCGGCTGCCCAAGGCCGGAGGTGGCACGGCGCGCCTGCAGTTCACGCTGGCGCCGATCCTCGATTCCGAAGGGAGAGTGGCGGGGGTCATCGCGATCGGCCGAGACCGGACCGAAGTCCGCGAGCTCGAGGGCCAAGTCATCCACGCGGAGAAACTCGCCACGCTCGGCCAGCTCGCCGCGGGCATCGTCCATGAGATCAACAACCCGCTGACGAGCATCTCCGTGTACGGGGAGTACCTGCTCGGCAAACTGAAGCGTGGCGGGGCCGAGCAGGCCGACGTCAAGCGGGTGGAGCGAATCCTGCGAAGCTCGGACCGGATCATGTCTTTCACGCGAAACCTGCTCACCTATGCGCGCCCCTCGAAGGAGGAGGCCGAGCCACTCGTTCTCAACCAAGTTCTCCGGGAGGCCGTCGGCTTCTGTGAGCACATCATCCGGGAGGCCGGTGTCTCGGTAGAGCTGACCTACGCGGAAGACCTTCCCAAGGTGAGCGCCGTGCCGGGGCAACTTCATCAGGTCTTCGTCAATCTCATCACCAACGCCTGCAACGCCGCGCCCAAAGAAGGCGGGCGCGCGCGCGTGTCGACTCGCCTACAGGGCCACGATCGCGTAATCGTCGAGATCGAAGACAACGGTGTGGGGATACAGGCCGCCGAGCTCGACCGAGTCTTCGAACCGTTTTTCTCGACACGGCGCAAGGGCACCGGGACCGGGCTTGGTCTTTCGATCGTCAAGAACATCGTGGAAGGGCACGGTGGGTCCATCGAGATCGACAGCGAGGCGGGCCGCGGTACGACGGTCGTGGTGACGCTGCCCTGCCTCGGCGAATAAGCTTTCGCAATCATACGGGTTTTCTGTAACGCGCTTTGCCAGGCAAGCTATGCATGGAATCAACCCGACCACTCGCCGGTTAGGGTGACAAAGGGAGGTCCGTTCATGATCCGCACCACGATTCGGCAGCCAGCGCTCATCGCCCTCGGGGCCGCCATGGCCGTGGCCACGCTCGGCACGGCATCGGCTGCGCCCAAGAAGAACTCCGTCGACGAAAGCGCGTTGTCGGGAGCCATCGCTTTCGAAACCGCGCTGACGGATGTGGCCGAATCGGTATCGCCCTCGGTCGTGAGCATCCAGGTCGAAGCGACGAGACCCCAGAACCAGGGCTCGCCGTTCTTCTTCGGAGGTCAGGGTCGAGGGGGCATCGTTCGTGGAGGAGGCTCTGGCGTCATCTTGCGTTCAGACGGGTACATCCTGACCAACAACCACGTTGTCCACGGAGCCAGCCGAATCGAAGTACGGCTGAAGAACGGCAAGAGCTTCCCCGCCAAGCTCGTCGGAGCGGATTCGGCGACGGACCTCGCCATGCTCAAGATCGATGCGAGGAACCTCCCGCAGGCGGCGTTCGGGTCGTCGGAGAAGGCGCGGGTCGGTCAGTTCGTCATCGCCATTGGGTCGCCGTTCGGCCTCGACTACACGGTGACGACGGGAGTTCTCAGTGCGAAGGGTCGAGGGGGCATCGGTGCCAACGAGATCGAGGACTACCTTCAAACGGACGCCAGCATCAATCCCGGGAACTCGGGGGGCCCGCTCGTCAACCTTCACGGCCGCGTGCTTGGCATCAACACGATGATCATCGGGCGCGGGTCCGGGATCGGCTTTGCGATTCCGTCGGAGATCGCCCAGCGGGTTGCGCAGCAGCTCATCGAGAACGGCACCGTCAAACGCGCCTGGCTCGGCGTCTCCTTCCAGGAGATCACTCCAGAGTTGGCTGCGCATTTCGGCGGGAGCTTCGAAGGTGGGGCTCTGATCAACGCCGTGGTTCCACGAGGTCCTGCTGAGAAGGCGGGCTTGCAAGCCGGGGACGTCATCACCGCGATAGACGGCAAGAAGATCCAGGAAGCGCGCGATCTTCTGCGGATGGTCCTACGGCAAGGGGTCGGTGAGCGCCTTAGTCTGGATGTACGCCGCGGGGCTCAGACCAAGAAGGTGACGCTGGTCACCGGCGAGAGGCCGAATGAGGATGCCGCGCAGTCCCACAAGCAGAGCGTCGAAGACAACAGCATGCTGGGCCTAGGGCTCGAAGACCTGACTCCGAGGCTCCGCGAACGTTTCCGGTACGAGGGCGACGGTCAGGTGTTCGTTCGCGGAGTGGCCCCGGGTTCCGATGCGGACCGCGCCGGCCTTCGTCCGGGCGATATCATCTTGCAGGCAGATCGGCGGCCCGTGCGCTCGGTCGCTGACGTTCGCGCGGCGCTCACGGACGGCAAGGCGCTGCTCTATATCGAGCGTGACTCACGGCGTTTCTTTCAGCCGATCACTCGGTCTGAGTAGGGGCTGCTCGCGACGCCTGCGCCTATCGCGCGACCGTGATCTCGAGGGCGGGGCCGCGAGCCTCGACGCGGTACGCGGGGTGTCGCCCTGCAACGAAGCGCAGCGTCAGCTCCGAGAAGTCCCCGCGATTGAGGATGCTGGCGTGCTCCACGTCGGGATGCGCAGCGGCGATCGGACCCGCCTGGGAGAGCGATAGGCTCCCGGGGATCGTGACCGAGAACCCGTCCGCCTCAACGATTCCATCCATCTCCGTCACCGGGTTGCTCATCCGCAGGACGTATTTCTCGCCACCGGCGACTGAGTCGGCGCCGAACGCCGTCCCCTGAACCGGCTCGGGGGGCAGAGGCGCACCCTGCACTGGGTACTCGGGAATCGCAGCGTCGCCCTCGCTCCCAGTCTCGACCTCGGTCGCGGCCGCTGCCGCTGCCGTGGCCTCTGTCGCTGCGCCTGCCTCTGTCACTGCCTCTGACGCCGTCTCCATCGCGGAGGCCGTCTCCGTCCCCGACGCCGCCCACAAGTAGATCCCCCACCCCGCGGCCACGATCCCACACGCCATCGCCGCCACCGCCAGGTAGCGGCGGCCGTTGCGCCGAGTGTTCTTGAGGTGGGCGCGGGCGGCTTCACTCCGCGGGACCTGTTTGCGACGAGGTTTCTCGTCGAGCTGCGATCGCAGTGCGCCGATGAACCGGGCAATGAGTGCGAAGAGCTCCCTCACATTCGTAGTGATCCGCGGCAACAGGCCGTCGGTGACCGCGGCGCGCGCGCTACCGATGGTGCTGCCGAGCTGATCGCTCGCCGACTTCGCATACGCGCGCAATCGTTCAGACGCCGTCTCGCTTTCGGGCGCCTCGATATCGGGATCGTAGCGGACGATCCGCGGGGTGTCGTGCATGCGCTCTTCACTGATACGACGGTTCGCTTGAACTGCAGGGGGAGCCTCTTCGGGAAGCGTGTCGCGGTCGATGCGGTCACCGTCGGAAGCCTCGGAGGCTCCCTCGACTTCGTAGCCGATGCTCAGGACCAGCTTCGGGGTCGCTTCATCCATCTTGAGCTCGACCGCTTCGAGGTGGCCACGACGGCTCGTGCCTTCGTTCACCACGGTGCTCCCAATCGCCAGAAACGGGAGGGGCTGTTCGACCGAAAGCTCGGTGTCGCTCTCCGACTGAATCTCGGCGACGATGGAAGAGCCCACGCCGTCGAGCAACAGGCGAACGGTAGGCGCCTTGGCGGTGGTGCGGCCCCAGCGTTGAATCAACGCCTCGATGTGGGCCTGGTCGTCGTCCGAGAGATGGGTGAAACGGATACCGAACTCTCCGACGTGTGGACCGCTCTCGTGCGCCCACACGACTCTGCCGATCATCTCGATCGCCTCGTCGCCCCTAGGGTTGTCCAGCTGGCATCGCAACGTCGACCCGATCTCGGGTAACACAGACGCCCTCATCGAGAGCCCCCCAGCACCCACATTGATGCCGTCGGCTTCGAACTCCTGGTTGAAACCCTCGGGGTGGAGCTTGATCAGTACCTCGTCTAGCGGCACACGCTGAGGTCGAGGCGCTTGATAGTAACCCGCGGATGTGTTCATCGAATTCTCTCCTGCGCGACCCGTGGATCGTCCCCATCACGACTGGTCCCAAAACTGCGCCAGCGCGTCCACTTTTCTGCAACCCGCTTCCTTGACCACCACGCGGCCGGACCGCAGTGTTGGCGGTCACGATGGGGGTGCGAATCACGGTGCAGTCGCTCTGGACGGAAGCTAACGCTTCGTCGTTCATCTACGAGTTCGCACAGTCTCGCATCGTGATTGGGCGCTCCCGGAGCGCAGACGTTCAGCTACCTCACACGGCGGTGAGCGGCTCGCATGCGAGCATTCGAGAACAAGACGCCGGGTACGCCCTCATCGATGAGGGCTCGACCAACGGCACGCGCGTCAACGATATCCGTGTCGCCGTGGGGCGCCCCAAAGTGCTGCGCAGCCACGACATCGTTGACCTCGGCGGCTATCGGCTCGCCATCGATCTCGGGGTCCCTGTCGCCCAAACAATGTCGGCGCGACTCACCGCCGACTTCGCGCGCCGGATTCTCGCCGAGCAACTTTCAGGCGGGGAGGAGCCCAACCTCGTCGACGAGCTGAACGCCATCCAGATAGGCCCCGATGAGCGTGTCGATTTACTTCCGATCTTCGACGAGGCGATGAGCGAACCTCCCCCGCCCAGGGAATCGCGACCATCGAGGCCCCGCCAATCCAGGCCCGACACCGGACCGCCCGCAGAGCCAGTCAAGCTCGGCCGAAGTGAAGTAGCCGTCTACGCGCTAGCCGCCCTAGTGGTCACGGCGAGCATCATCGCCATGTCCCTCCTCACATCCCCCTAGAGTCTCGCGACGAGCATCATCGCCATGTCCCTCCGTACGTCGCCCGTAAACTGCGCAACAGAAGATCCCGTCACTGGTGTGCGAGAGATTTTTTCTTGTGGGCGAGCGCGCCCGCAGGCGTGGAGTGAGAGGCACTCAAGTGCCTCGCAGCGGAGCGACGAGGACGTAAGCCGCCCACAAGAAAAAAGATCCGCACACTCGGTGTTGCGGAGGTAGATTAGGCGCAGGCCTTCTAGCGTGAGAAACTCATCGATATCATCGATGGTTTCGCTCTCCGGCTCGATCAGCGCAGCGAGGCCTCCCGTCGCGATGACCGCGACCTCGGTGTCCATCTCGGCGGCCAGCCGACGCACGAGGCCGTCGACC